>CAZVYC010000065.1:0-22071 GCA_964631425.1 uncultured Rhodospirillales bacterium | reverse complement strand
CAATATCTCCATTACGGCATCCGCGAGCACGGCATGGCGGCGGCGATGAACGGGATGGCGCTGCATGGCGGCATCATCCCCTATGGCGGCACGTTCCTCTGCTTCTCCGATTATGCGCGGCCCGCGATCCGGCTGTCGGCGCTGATGCGCCAGCGGGTGGTGTTCGTGATGACGCATGATTCGATCGGGCTCGGCGAGGACGGCCCGACGCACCAGCCGGTCGAGCATCTGGCCGCGTTGCGGGCGATCCCCCACCTCTTGGTCATGCGGCCGGCCGACACGATCGAGACGGCGGAATGCTGGGAGATCGCACTGATGAACGACCGCCGGCCGAGCCTTCTGGCGCTCTCCCGCCAGGGCGTTCCGGCGCTGCGCGAGGATTTCGAGGAGAACAAGTCGGCCAAGGGCGCCTATATCCTGGACGCGGCCGAGGGCGAGGAGAAGGTCCGGCTGTTCGCGACCGGAACCGAGGTTTCGCTGGCACGTGACGCCCGGAAATTGCTGGCGGAGCGCGGCATTTCCGCCTCGATCGTCTCGGTTCCGTGCTTCGACTTGTTCGAGGAGGCCGATTCAGAGTATCGCAGCCGTATCTTGGGCGGTCCCGGCCTCATAAAGGTCGGCATCGAAGCGGCCGTGCGTCAGGGTTGGGATTCGATCATCGGACCCGATGGCATCTTCATCGGGATGCATGATTTCGGTGCATCGGGGCCCGCGCCCGACGTTTACAAGCATTTCGGAATTACCGCAGAGGCGGTGGCCGACGCGGCTTCGGCGCGGCTTGAGAAACGAGGGTAAAGAAGGACAATGACAGCTAGGGTAGCCATCAACGGCTTCGGACGGATCGGGCGGCTGGTACTGAGGGCCGCGTTCGAAGCCCATCGTGACGACATCGAGTTCGTCGCGGTGAACGATCTGGCCGACGTGAAGACGAACGCGCATTTGCTCAAATATGATAGCGTTCACGGGCGTTTCCCCGGCACCGTCGAGGTGGACGGGCAGACGCTGATCGTCAACGGCAAGCGCATCCTGTGCACGCAGATGGCCGATCCGACCAAGCTGCCCTGGGGCGACAATGGCATCGACGTCGCGCTGGAATGCTCGGGCCACTTCACCACCCGCGAGGGCGGCGAGAAGCACCTGACGGCGGGCGCCAAGAAGGTGCTGATCTCCGCGCCGGCGACCGACGAGGACATCACGGTCGTCTATGGTGTGAACGACGACAAGCTGAAGCCGGAGCACACGATCGTCTCGAACGCGTCGTGCACGACCAACTGCCTGGCCCCGGTGGCATTCGTGCTGCACAACGCGATCGGTATCGACAAGGGCTTCATGACCACCATCCACTCTTATACGGGGGATCAGCGCACGGTGGACACGATGCACAAGGACCTGCATCGCGCCCGCGCCGCGGCGCTGAACATGATCCCGACCTCGACTGGCGCAGCCAAGGCGGTAGGCAAGGTTCTGCCCGACCTCAAGGGCCGGCTCGACGGCACGTCGATCCGCGTGCCGACGCCCAACGTATCGGTGGTCGACTTCAAGTTCGTGGCAAAGCGCCCGACCTCGGTCGAGGAGATCACCGCGGCGATAACCACGGCCGCCGAGGGCAAGCTCAGGGGCATTCTCGGTACCTATACCGAAGACCTTGTGTCGACCGATTTCAACCATGATTCCCACTCGTCGATGTTCGCGCTCAAGGAAACCAAGGTCATCGACGGGACTTTCGTGCGCGTGATGAGCTGGTATGACAACGAGTGGGGCTTCTCCGCCCGCATGAGCGACACCGCGGCGAAGATGGCAGCGCTGGAGTAACGTCAGGCTAGCGGCGGCGAGCGGGGCATTGGGTTGGAGATATTCGAGGCCACGCTGGCCCTTCTCGCCGCCGCGCTCGGCCTGACGGCGCTGGCGGGGCGGCTGGCGATCCCTTACCCGTCCCTGCTGGTCGTCGGCGGCCTGATCATCGGCTTTCTGCCAACCCGGCACGGGGTCGTGCTGGACCCCGCGCTGGCGTTCGCGCTTTTTTTGCCGCCGATCCTGTTCGAAGCGGCCTACTCGACCTCCTGGCGCGATTTCCGCGACCATTTCCGCCCCATCATGAGCCTCGCGGTCCTGCTGGTCGGCATCAGCACCTGGACGGTTGCGGTCGTCGCCGACCGGCTGATTCCCGAACTGCCGATCGGCTCGGCTTTCGTGCTGGGCGCGATCGTGTCGCCACCGGACGCCGCCGCCGCGACCGCGGTGCTGCGGCGGCTGCGCCTGCCGCGCCGCGTCGTCACGATCATCGAGGGTGAAAGCCTGATCAACGACGCGGTCGCGCTGGTTATTTATAATTTCGCTGTCGCGGCAGTCGTCACCGGTCGTTTTTCCTGGTCGGCAGCCGGCCTCGCTCTGGCGGGCAGCGTGTTCGGCAGCATCGCTCTCGGGCTCGCAATCGGCTATGGATGGAGCCGGCTCGCTGAGCGCATCAAGGAACCGCTGATCGGACTTCCGGGAAGCTTCCTGGTCGCCTTCGCGACCTACCACATCGCCGAGCGTTTGCATGTATCGGGCGTCCTGGCGCTCGTCGCCGCCGGCCTTATTTTCGCCTGGCGCGCGCCGCGCGCACTGAGCCCGGAAGCGCGGCTCACCGGAAGCGCGGTTTGGCAGCTGGCGATCTTTATTTTGAATGCCATTGGTTTCATTCTTATCGGGTTGCAGCTTCCAGGCATTGTCGCCGACCTTCCGGAGTACTCTGTCATCACCCTGGCCATCGATGGCGGCGCCATCGCGGCTGCGGCCATCGTTGTCCGGCTGGTCTGGGTGATGGCGGTTACCGGGATCGTGAACTGGATCGCGCCGGGCCGCCAAGGAGACATCCGCGGTTGGCGCGAGAGCCTTGTCGTCAGCTGGAGCGGCATGCGTGGTCTGGTCTCGCTTGCCGCTGCGCTGGCGTTGCCCGAGACGACCGACAGCGGCGCGCCGTTTCCGGCCCGTGCGCTGGTCCTTTTCCTGGCCTACTCGGTTATTTTAGCGACGCTGGTAGTCCAAGGGCTCTCTCTGGGCGCCCTGATCCGTGCGCTTGGGGTCAAGGAAGATGGCGCTTCCGCCGATGAGGAACGCCTGGCGCGCACCGAGACGGCCAACGCGGCAATCGCAGCGCTCGACCAGCTGGCGGAAAACCCGGCGATCCCACGCGATGTCATCGACCATGTTCGAATGCACTATATCAGCCGGCTGAACCAACTGCACGAGGAGGACGCGACCGGAGCGAATACGCCGTCGAATGCCGGCCTGCTCGATGCGGTGCGGCTCGCGGCGATCGCGGCCGAGCGGAAGGCACTATTGGCGCCGAGGCTACGCCGAGCCGTCGGCGACGGCCCGCTCCACACGATCCAGCAGGAGCTCGATCTGCTGGAGACGGCGCTGAGGCGCCGCGGCCCGAATTCCGTCGAGGCGGCGCGGATTGAGCTGAGCGATGCCACGGTCGCCGCGTCGACGTCCGCCGACCGGGAACGATGATTGTCGGCTTTCGCGGTGGCTGGAAAATGGGTCCCGACTTCCGTCGGGATGACGGATTAAGATATGCATTGTTTAGGTCATCATTGCTCGTTCGCGGTATGTCCGTCTGCTATGTTATCCATAGCCTCGCGCATCTGCGCGCGGCGCTCGCGGCCGGCGGAGCCACCGGTCAGCCGATCACGGCGCTGAGCGGCCCGCAGGCCAGCGCCTATGCGGGGGCGGCGTGGTTCGCCGCGCTGGTCCGGCACGGCCAAGCGGAATTCCCCGGCGTCCCCCTGACCGCCATTCTCGATTGTGGGGACCGGCCCGGCGATGCGTTGATCGCGCTTGGAACCGGCCTCAGGCATCTGGTCTTTACAGGACATCCGGAGGCAGCGCGGCGCCTCGAAGCGATCGCGGCGGAAAACGGGGCGGAAATCCTCCGCCAGCGGCCGGAAGCGTTCGATCTTTTGAATCAGCGGGATCCGGCCTTCGCTGCCCGGGCCTGGTGCGAAAGGCCGTCCGACTGAACGTTTGCCGGGGCGGCATTTTCAGCTATTCAAGAGCCACTCAACCATCCGTGGATACCCCGACATGACGATGACGGAACAGGTTCGCAAGATTCTGGCGAACTACGAAAGCGACAATCCCGGCACCAAGGCCAATCTGGCCCGCATCTTGATGCAGGGAAGACTGGGCGGCACCGGCAAGCTGGTGATCTTGCCGGTCGACCAGGGATTCGAGCACGGGCCCGCGCGGAGCTTCGCGCCTAACCCGCCGGCCTAT
This sequence comes from uncultured Rhodospirillales bacterium, assembly GCA_964631425.1. GTDB lineage: Bacteria > Pseudomonadota > Alphaproteobacteria > BOG-932 > Roseiterribacteraceae > BOG-932. The sequence continues at coordinate 17,808 of CAZVYC010000065.1, read as the reverse complement.
GACCCGCACTACCATTTCCAGCTGGCGATCGATGCCGGGCTGTCCGCCTATGCCGCACCGCTCGGTATGATCGAGGCCGGCGCCGCGACGTTCGCGGGGCAGATCCCGACGATCCTGAAGATGAACAGCGCCAATAGCCTGTCGCGGGCGAAGGAAGACCCCGACCAGGCGGTCACCGGCAGCGTGTCCGACGCGCTCAGGCTCGGCTGTTCGGCGATCGGCTTCACCATCTATCCGGGTTCCGATGTTGCGTATGACCAGTTCGAGGAAATCCGCGAGCTGGCCGAGGAGGCCAAGTCGGCGGGCCTGGCCGTCGTGATCTGGTCTTATCCGCGCGGCGGCAATCTGTCGAAGGCGGGCGAGACCGCGGTCGATATCTGCGCCTATGCCGCGCATATGGCGGCGTTGCTCGGCGCCCATATCATCAAGGTGAAGCCGCCGACCGCCGTGCTGGAGCTTGAGGCCGCGAAGAAGGTCTATGAGCAGCAGCACATTCCAATCGGCACCCTGAGCGAGCGCGTGCGCAACGTGGTGCAGGCCTGCTTCAACGGCCGGCGGATCGTTGTGTTCTCCGGCGGCGAGGCCAAGGATCTGAACGCGCTGTATGCCGAAATCCGCGAATTGCGCGATGGCGGGGCCAACGGCTCGATCATCGGGCGCAACACCTTCCAGCGTCCGCGCGAGGAAGCGCTCCAGCTGCTCGACACGATCATCAACATCTATCTCGGCAAAGCCTAGGCGGCCCAAGCCATGGCGGCGGAAGAGGCGCGCTGCCGGCTCTATCTGCTGACCCCGCCCGCGATCCGGCTGCCGGAATTTTCCGGCACACTGGAGCGGGCGCTCGACGGCGGGGACGTGGCGGCAGTTCAGCTCCGGCTGAAGCCCGCGGGCGACGACGAGATCGCCCGCGCGGCCGAGGCGCTACGGCCCGTCGTGCAGGATCGCGGGATTGCGTTCGTGCTGAACGACCGGCCGGACCTCGCGCGCAAGACCGGCTGCGACGGCGTACATATCGGCATCGAGGACGCGCCCTTGGCCGAGGCGCGGCGCATCCTGGGCGCGGACGCGATCATCGGCGTCACCTGCAAGGCCAGCCGGCATCGGGCGATCGAGGCGGCCGAGCAGGGCGCCAGCTATGTCGCCTTCGGCGCGTTCTTCGATTCCGCGACACGCGGTGTGAAGGCCGAGGCCGATCCGGAAATCCTGGAATGGTGGAGCAGCTTGATCGAGGTGCCGTGCGTTGCCATTGGTGGCATCACGCCCGAGAATTGCGGGCCGCTGGTCAAGGCCGGCGCGGATTTCATCTGTGCCTCGGCGGGAGTGTGGCAGCATCCGGACGGGGCGGATGCGGCGGTCGCGGCTTACAACCGAGCGATTGCGGAAGCGCTGTGACACAGTAACCGTGAGCGCCGGCGCCTAAACTTCTTATTCCAAACTTAATATGTGGTAATCTGCACATCGACTCTCCGCCCCAAGGGAACGGACATGGCCCAGATCACCATCGGCAATAACCCACTGGCCCAACCTCTCTCGCGCAACATCAGATGGATCGTCATTGTTCTGGTGGTCCTGCTTATCGCGGACCACGCTTTCTATACCGTCGACCCGACGGAGATGGCTGGCGTGCGCCGGCTCAACACGGTTGTCACCAAGCAGCCGCTGGGCGAAGGACTGCATTTCAAGGTACCCTTCATCGACGCCGTCGACAAGGTGACGGTCAGTCTGCAGACCTACACGGTGCCCCGGCTGGTGGTGAATACGGTCGACAACCAGCCGGTACAGCTGGCGGTGGGCGTGTCCTACACCACGCCGCCCAGCGCCGTGCTCCATTTGCTCTATGAAGTCGGCAGGGCAGGCAATGTCGACATCAACGAGAACTTGCACCGGATCATCGCCGACCGCACAGCCAAGGTATTCGCACAGCAGAACACGACAACGATCAGCGAGAACCGGGAAAAGCTGTCAAGCGCCCTACGCGCCATCCTGACGGAGGATCTGCGCCGCCTCCACGGGATCGAGGTACAGGATCTGCAGGTCGCCGACATCGTCTATTCCGATTCGTTCCGAGCGTCGGTCGAGGCCGCGGTCAAGGCCAAAAACGACTCGGTGGCGTCGGAAAACATGGTCAATAAAGTGCGCTATGACGGCGAACAAGCCAAGGTAAAGGCCGCCGCGGAGGCTGCCGCAGCGATCAGTCGGGCGGAAGGCGAGAAGCAGGCAGCCATCCTGGCAGCTCAGGGCCAAGCCGAGGCGATCAAGTTGCAAGGCGATGCCCAGGCCGAGGCGATCCGCGCGCAGGGCAAGGCCTTGACCGAGAGTCCGCGCTTCGTCGATTACGCCATCGCCAAGGCCTGGAACGGGCAGCCGCCGCAGACCATTCTGGGTGGCCAAGGCGCGGTGCCGTTCTTCCAGCTGAGCAAGCCTTCCACCCAGTAGGCCGGGGCGGCCCTATGACATCGGCCGGATGAAATTCTCCGCGAAAGTTTCCAAGAGTTGCTTTTTCTGGTCCAAGGTCGAGGTGTGGCCGAGCGCGAAATAGGGCGGATAGACCAGAGTGCCGTCGACGCCCAGATCTTCCAGCCGCTTGAAATTGTCGACGCTGGGCGGTTCGACCAGGGTCAGCACGGTTTCGAACGGCAGATGGTCGCGGCCCGCCTCCTGCCGCAGGCGCCTCACCTCGGCGAAGAGCGCGGGGATTTCCTCGAGCGTGTTGCCGGCATTGAGCCAGCCGTCGCAAAGCGTCGCGGCGCGGCGGAGCGCCACCTTGCTGGCGCCGCCGGCAAAGATCGGGATCGGGCGGCCGGGCGTGGGCTCGATGCGAAGCGGATCGAAATCGAAGAAACGGCCGTGATGCTCGACCGGGCCACCCAGCCACAGCTTGCGCATCACCTCGATCATCTCGTCGAGGCGCTTGCCGCGCGTGGCGAAATCGACACCGGCCAGCTCGAACTCGTCCTTCATCCAGCCGGCGGCGACGCCGAGCACGAAGCGGTGATTACCAAGGATCGCGACCGTGCCGGCGGCCTTGGCCACCATCAGTGGATTGCGCGCCGGCAGCACGAAGATGTCGGTCATATAGCGTAGCCGCGTGGTCGCAGCGGCGATGGCGGCGGCGCAGGCGAAATTGTCGGGATAGTTCCAGTCCGAATTCATCGGCGGCTTGCCGTCGGGGGAATAGGGATAGGGCGTCGTGAGCGTGACCGGGAAGGCAACATGGTCCCCGTCCATCACGCCCTCGAACCCAACCTCCTCGGCGAACCTGGCGAGCTCGATCAGCTGATCCGTCTCGATCCAGCTGACATTCTGCCAGAATTTCATGGGCCTCTCCCCTTCCCCCTGATCTCCGGCTTAGGTTCCACAGCCGGCGCTAAAGCGCAACCGGCGCCCACAGCACGTCCTCGATTTGCGCGGCGCCCGTGAGCAGCATCATCAGGCGGTCGAAGCCCAACGCCATGCCGGCGCTCTCGGGGATGCCATGCGCGAGCGCTGCCAGGAAATCCTCGTCCAAGGGATAGCGGACGCCGTACAGGCGCTCCTTCAGATCCATGTCGGCGACGAAACGGCGCCGCTGCTCCTCCCCATCGGTCAGCTCGCCGAAGCCGTTGGCGATCTCCAGCCCGCAGACATAAAGCTCGACCCGTTCAGCGACGCGCGGGTCGCCCGGCTTGAGCCGAGCCAGCGCCGCCATTTCCGCCGGGTACTCGATCAGGAACGAAGGTCTGCCAGCGCCGAGCCGAGGTTCGATCCGCTCGGCCAGGACGCGGAGCGCCAGATCATCCCAGCGGTCGCCCTCGCCAACGCGCACGCCGACCCGCCGCGCTTCCGATGCCAGCGCATCGACATCGCCGGCCGTCGCCAGAAGATCGATGTCGCCGGCGTAGCGCGCGAACGCCGTTTGGACGGTCACAATCTCCGGCTTGGCAGCAAGATCGCACGCGATCCCCTGCCACGAGACACTGTCTCGGCCGGCCACCGTCGCCAGATGGACCATGAGATCGGCTGTGTCGTCGATGATTCCCCGATAATCCCCGCCCCGATACCACTCAAGCATGGTGAACTCGGGATGATGGGTCGAGGCACGCTCGCCGTTGCGGAAGACATGGGCCAATTGGAAGATGCGCGGCAGGCCGGCAGCGAGCAGCTTCTTCATCGCGAATTCAGGCGATGTGTGGAGATAGAGGGACTGACGCGATTGCCGGTCGGCGGAGACGAGCTCGGTCGCAAACGCCATCAGGTGCGGTTCAAGGCCGGGGCTCACCTGCAAGGCGGGCGTTTCGACCTCCAGGAAATCCCGCCCGGTAAAGAAGGCGCGCGTTGCCGCGGTCAGCCGCATCCGGGTTTCGAGGATCTGCCGGCGGGGCTGGAAAACATCCGGGCGCCACCAGGGCGGCTTTGGCATTGTCATGGGCTGCGGCGGGCGGCAAGTCTATGGATAGAGCCGCTACCTTATTTCACGGTAGCATAGCCTGCCACATTCCAATTCGTATCGTCGTCCCGGCCTTCGCTTTGCCTTCGCCGGGATGACGGCTATGAGAGATCGGGCGATAGTGGCTGATCAGCCCCACCGCCCTCCCCCGCCAGGATCGGGACCAGGCGGGTCAGCACGGCGGGGTTGCTGCAGATGGTCATATGTGGGCCGGTCACTTCGATGTTGGTGCAGCCCGGGTCGTCGGAGCGGCAGCTTTCCCATGCCACGACGCCATCGTCGGGCGTGAAGAAGGCGGTCGAGGGCACCGGCAGTGGTACCGCGAGACGCTCGACGTCCAGCCGGGCGCTATAGAGCGGGCTCAAGGCACGGATCAGCAGCTCCATGGTGCTGGCGGTCGGCAGCCGGACCGGACTCGCTAGTGTCACCACGTGACGGACGAGGTCGGGACAGTCATAGGCGAGATAGCGCGCGAAAACGCCGCCCAGGCTGACGCCGACCAGCGCGATCGGCCCGTCGTTGAGCGCTGCCAGCTCGCGGACACGGCGGCGCAGGTGAGCCAAGGCGCCCTCCGTCGGCCCCCAGTTGCGGCCATAGCCCCAGCCGAACACGCGAAAATCGAATGATTCGAGATAGGCCCGAAAGGGCGCCACGAAAGCGTCGTCGATCAGGAATCCAGGGATGACCAGAACGATCTGTCCGTCGCCGGATGATTGGGGTGGAGCAAGCGGCCGTTCGGAGCGTAGTACTGCGAAGACGGCGCGGTATTCGCGCAGAAGCTGGCCGAAGGGCGGGCGGCGCACCGCACCGCTGCGATCGAACAGGGTCGACAGGTTGGTCATGATTTGAATTATACCTCCATCGAGCGAAACGGTCTTGGATCATTCGGCCACACCGTCTTGAACCATCCGGCCACGCCGTCTTGAACCGCGGGCTTGGCGAAATCGGTCGTTCGCGCCATATCGACACGATTCGCCTTGGTTGCGGGCACGGAAGTGACCTGCTAGTCCTCTGGCCCCGGTGGCCATCCATCGGAATTGAACCCGGCAGCGGCGCGGCTGATCCTTCGGCAAAGCGACGCAGGCCGTTAGAATGAGAGCGAAACAATGAAAGTCGCAGCGATCACGGTCCGCGCCGGCAACGTGCTGGAGCAGGACGGGAAGCTTTGGGTCGTGCTGAAAAGCGAAATCTTCAACCCGGGCAAGGGCGCCTCGGTGGTGCAGGTCGAGATGCGCGACCTCAAGTCCGGTAACAAGACCAATGTGCGCTATCGCACCCAGGAAACCGTCGAGCGGGTCAGCCTCGAGGAGGCTGAATACGCCTTCCTGTTCGCTGAGGGGGACAGCTTCACCTTCATGAATCAGGAAACCTTTGAACAGATGTCGGTCGATCGCGAGATCATCGGCTTCCCCGCGCAGTTCCTGCAGGACGGCATGATCTGCTCGATCAAGACCTATGAAGGCACGCCGCTCGCGGTCTCGATCCCGGACACCGTGACGCTCGAGATCACCGAGGCGGACGCAGTGGTCAAGGGACAGACCGCGTCCTCCTCATACAAGCCGGCACTTCTGGAAAACGGTGTCAAGACCATGGTCCCGCCATTCATCGGCGCGGGCACGCGGATTGTAGTGAAGACCGAGGACGGCTCGTACGTCGAGCGGGCGAAGGACTGACATCTTGGCGGCAACGCGCTCGGCGCTGATCAATGTCATGGTGCGCGCCGCCGAGAAGGCCGCGCGCACGCTGGTGCGCGATTTCGGTGAGGTCGAGCAACTGCAGGTTTCGAAGAAGGGGCCCGCGGATTTCGTCAGTTCGGCCGACCTCGCCGCCGAGAAGGCAATCCGCATCGAGTTGACTAAGGCGCGGCCGGAATTCGGCCTGCTGATGGAGGAGAGCGGCAGGGGCGGCCCGGCCGACGCCAAGAGCCGCTGGATCGTCGATCCGCTGGACGGCACGACGAACTTCCTGCACGGCGTGCCGCACTGGTCGATTTCCATCGCCGCCGAAACCGATGGGTCGATCGTCGCCGGCGTGGTCTATGACCCGGTCAAGGACGAACTGTTCTGGGCCGAGCGCGGACAGGGCGCGTTCATGAATTCGCGCCGCCTCAGGGTTTCCGGCCGCCGCAACCTCGATATCGCGCTGATCGCGACCGGCATGCCGTTCCGCGGCCGCGCGAGCGGCCCTAACTATGCGGCCGAGCTTGATCTGATGATGACCGAGGTCGCCGGTATCCGGCGGTTCGGCTCTGCCGCTCTGGACCTCGCCTATGTCGCGGCCGGCCGCTATGACGCGTTCTGGGAATATGGCCTGGCACCGTGGGATTCGGCTGCCGGCGCGATCCTGGTGACCGAGGCCGGCGGGTTCGTGAGCGAGGTCGACGGCGGCGCCAACCCGATTTATGGCAAGTCGATCCTGGCGGCGAACGGAGACCTCGGCAGGCCGGTCCGTGATGTGATCCGCCGGGCCGCCCAGCCCGTGGAGGCGGCCGGCGGCAAGGCCGCCAACGGCTGAGGCCTCGGGATGAGGCTAGCCGCCTTGAGTATCGCGGCGGTATTGGCGGCAGTCGCTGCGCCGGAGGGCGATGCGTCGGCACAGGCGGTCACCCCGCCTAAACCCATCCCCACGCCGGCGATTCCACCGCCGCCGCAGCTGGGACAGGTTCCCAGGGTCAGGCTGGGCTCCATGAGGCCGCCACCGCGGCCGGACATTCCGGTCCCCGATTCGGCCGATCTCACGCCGGTTGCGATCCCGTCGGCGCCGGCCGTCACGCCAGCCGACAAGTCCGACACCTCGAGCCCACCTTTGTCCGGCCGTCTGACTGGCCCGACTGCGACGGTCAGCCCCGGCGCGCTGCAATCCCAGATTGAGGAGGTCGCGTTCCTGGTCGACCCGGGCACGACCCAGCTGTCAAAGGCCGCGACAATGAAGATCGGCGACGTCGCCCGCACGCTCGCGCAAAACCAGGCAGCGCGGCTGGAGGTGCGTGTCTACACACCGAGCAAGCCGCATAACGAGAGCAATGCCCGTCGCCTGTCGCTGGCCCGTTTCCTGGCGATCCGCGACCTTTTGATACACGACGGCGTGGCCGACGCTCGCATCGACGGGCGGCCCTTGATCTCCGATCCGAACGAGTTGAACGGCGATCGGGTCGAACTCTATATTGAGCGCTGAAAACGTGGCGAGCCGCCCCGCGCGCCGAAACCTGACGGTCTAGCGACAAACCCCACAAGAGGACTTCCGGTCGATGCGCCTCTCCCGCTACCTCTTGACCATGGCTATCTTTTTGGCCGCGGTCCTCGTCCTGGGGCTGTTGCTCATCGCCCGGCTTAAGACTGCGTTTCTCGCCAATCCCGGCCTCAATGCCGTACTGATCGTCGTCTGGCTGGTCGGCATTGTCTACATTTTTGTCCAGACCTTGCGGCTGTCGCCCGAGATCAAGTGGGTCCAAGCCGTGCAGCGCAGCCGGCTAGCGGTCAACGAGCTCGAGCCTCCGCCGCTCATGAGCTCGCTGGCGCGGCTGATGGAGGACCGCAGGACCCCGCTCATGCTGACCCCGACGGCGCTCCGCGCGGTGCTCGACGGGATCGCGGTCAGGCTCGACGAAAGCCGCGAGATCGCGCGCTACTTCATCGGTCTGATGATTTTCCTGGGCCTGCTCGGCACCTTCTGGGGGCTGCTCAAGACCGTGGGATCGGTTGGCGGCGTGGTGAGCGGGCTGTCGGTGACGGCCGATCCGACCGAGCTGTTCACGAACCTGAAGGCCGGGCTGCAGGGACCGTTGTCCGGCATGGGTACAGCCTTCGGGTCCTCGCTGCTGGGTCTCGCCGGCTCGCTGGCGCTGGGCTTCCTCGACCTGCAGATGGGTCAGGCGCAGAACCGCCTTTTCGTCGACCTCGAAGACTGGCTGTTCGCCTCGACCCGCGGCGCCGGCCGCGGGCTCGGGGAAGATGCGAGGCCCGAGGTCACGCTGGAGACTCTGATCGAACAGACATCGGCGAATATCGGTCATTTCCAGCGCATCGTCAGCGAGGCTGAGCACGGCCGGCAGCAATCAGCAGCCGCCATCCAGAACCTGGCGCAGCATATCGGCCAGCTGGCGGAAGCGCAGGTGCGGACGCAGGAAGCGCTCTCCCGCATTGGCGACGCCGACGCGGCGCTCTTCGACGTGCTCGACCGGATCGAACGGGCTTTGGGGAAGGGCACGCCGGGCGACGAGGTCGCGCGCGCCCATCTCGCCAAGATCGAGACGACGCTGCGGGCCATGGCGGACGATCAGGCGCGTATGCGTGCCGCCGAGCAGGAGGAGATCCGCAGCGAGCTCAGGCGCCTGGCACGCACGATCGGCGTTACTCTCGACGACCGCGTAGCCGGCTGAACCATCATGGCACTCTCGCGCCGGGGCTATCGCAACGAGCTCAACGTCTGGCCCGGCTGGGTCGACGGATTGTCGTCGTTGATCATCGTCGTAATCTTCGTGCTGATGGTGTTCGTGATCGCCCAGGCGTTCTTGCAACAGCAGCTGGCCGGGCGCGACCGCTCGCTCGCCGAACTTACCCGGCGCGTCCTGGAACTTACCCAGATGCTGGGCAAGGAGCAGGCCACCAGCGCGGCGCTGAAGGTCCAGATCGCCCAGGCGACGGTCAAGCTGAACGAGGTCATCGCCGAGCGGGAGAAGGCAACTGAGTCGGCCAATGCGTCGGCGGCGCAAGTGGAACAGCTGTCGCAGCAGGTCGCCGACCTGACCGCTGAGCTGCAGCGGCTGAACGATGCGCTGGGCGCGGCCAACGTCAAAGCAGAGGAACAGAACACCACCATCGCCTCTCTGACTGAGAAACTTAACGCGGCGCTTGCCGAGAAGGTGACGGAACTGGCCCGTTACCGTTCGGAATTCTTCGGCAAGCTGCGCGAGGTGCTGGGCGAACGCAACGATATCAAGATCGTCGGCGACCGTTTCGTCTTCCAGTCAGAGGTCCTGTTCCCGACCGCCTCGGCAACCCTGCAAGAGAGCGGCAAGGTTCAACTGGCCAAGCTGGCGCAGACCCTGCTGGATATTTCCGCTAAGATTCCGCCCGGCCTCAACTGGGTGCTGAGGGTGGACGGCCACACCGACAAGCGGCCGATCCATACGCCGGAGTTCCCCAACAATTGGGCGCTGTCGACCGCGCGGGCGGAGGCGGTGGTTCAGTTCCTGATCGAGCAGGGCGTGCCGCCCAATCGCCTCGCCGCCGCGGGGTTCGCCGAATATCAGCCGGTCGACCCCGGAACGGACGACGCAGCGCTGGCCCGAAACCGTCGGATCGAGCTGAAGTTCGACCAGCGCTGATATCGACTTTCGTAGAAGTCGATATGTCGTAATCATGTTCAGTATCCGACTCACGCTCCTCTGCGATCGGATACTAGCGCGGTCGCATTAGCCGTTCGCCAGCTCTGCGTAGATTCCTCCCAGGTCTGCGCGCAATGACCGGCGGGCGCGCACCAGCAGTGATTCCACCGCGCTCACCGTCAGCGACAGCATCTTGCCGGCCTCGATATTGCTGCGCCCTTCAAAGAAGCAGAGCATGAGAACGGCGCGCTGCCGTTCCGGCAGGCGTCCCACGGCGGCGGCCACCGTCTCGGAGATCTGCCGGCTGTAGAGCTGGGCGAAGCCGTCGTCGGACTCATCGATCGGGTCCCAGCTGTCGTCAATCGGCACCAGGGTACGCTGGCGTTTGCGGTCGATGACCAGATTGAGGACGATGCGATAGAGCCAGGTTCGAAAGGGTGCTCCTCGCCCATTGTCCACCGGGCGCCAGCGCGGCGCATAGGACCATACGCGTACGAAGGCCTCCTGAGCGATCTCTTCGCCGTCCACCCGCGATCCCAGCATACGGGAGGCCACGCCGATAGCCCGGCTGAGATGGCGCTTGACGAGCTCGCCAAAAGCAGCCCGGTCGCCGGTCGCGATCGCCGCCATCAACGCCTCGTCGCTGGAACCCTCGTCGTCCGGAACTGCTGGGCGCGAGACTGTCGAAGTGGCTGGCGCGGAAGTGGCGGGCGCAAGAGTCCAGGCGGGCGGGTCGGGCAGCGGCGCTGCGCCGGCCAAGCCAGTTTCCATCAGCGACATCCCAGTCTCCTTGAACGTTTTCGCCTTCGCCCGGCCGGACTCACGGCCGGGCGGCTCAGAATTTATGGGCGAAATCCGTGTGGAGTTGTGTGGAGATAGATTCAGAAATATCGCGCCCGATGACCGCAGCGCGCTGTTCAGCCGCCGCCGAAAACCCCGAAGCCATTACGGAAGCGCTGCCAGAAATCGGAATCATTCGCATTGGGCGGCGCTTGAGGCTGCTCTTCCTTCGGCGGGCCACGCCTGGTTCTGCGGACGTTGACATCGAAATTCCGCCCGGAATAGTCGTAACCGTCCGAGCGATTGGGGGGCGCAAAGCCGGGCTTACGCGAACCGAAATTGCCGCCGGCGGGGCCACCTGAGAAGCCGCCGCCCGGGGGACCGCCACCGAAACCACCCCCGCCGGAAGGGCCATTGCCGGCTTCGGCGGGCGCTGTCAGGCCGATGACGGCAAGGCATAGCATTCCGGCGAACCGGCTCCTGCCCCTGGTCATGACCCTTTTATTCACCCTTGTACTCCCTGCCACGATTTCAGGCTGAAAACGTGGCCCGCTGTCATTCCATGCTCGGTTTTCGGCTTCCCGCCTAGCGAAAAGCATGCGATCGCGAAGACGGCTCTCCCCTGTGGGAAAAAAGCCACAGCGAGGGTGCAGGGGTAAACGGGATCGCCGGCCTCAAGCCTGGGCGAGAACAAAACCCGTCTCCGGTTGCGGTACGGCCGCATTCCTGGCGGCCGGCAGCTCGATCGTTACCTTCAGTCCGTGCGGCTCGCCGTTCTCGGCACGGATCACGCCATGGTGCAGGCGCACGACCCGGCGGCAGATAGCAAGGCCGATGCCGGTCCCGCCCGTCTTGCGGCCACGCGCCTCGTCGACACGGTAGAACGGCTCGAACAGGTGCGGCAGCGAGGCGCTGGGGACACCCGGGCCGTGGTCCCGAATCTGGACCTCCACCTGCCCCGGCCCTTTCGCGCCAGCCGAAATCTCGATCTTGGTCGCGGGCTGTGTATAGAAAATGGCATTGCGGACCAGATTTTCGAGCGCCCGGCGCAGCAGATGCGGATCGCCCTCGACCACGACCGGGGTGCGCGAGTGCAAGAAGACGAAGTCCGCCGCGCGCTCGACCGACTCGTAGCACGCGTCAGCGATGATCTCCTCGATCAGTGCCGTGAGATCGACCGAGCCAATCGTCAGGCTGGTGGCGGAGTCCAGCTTTTCGAGCACCAGCAGTTCGCTCGCCAGAAGCGAGATGCGGTCGACTTCGCCCTGCATGCGGTCGAACTGCTTCGGCGCATATTGCTCGGCGGAGCGCCGGGCCAAGCCGAGCGCGATACTAAGCCGGGCCAGGGGAGACTTGATCTCGTGCGAGATGTCGGCGATCAGCCGGTGCTGCGCTTCGATCAAGCCGGCGAGCCGCTCCGCCATCTGGTCGAACTCACGCACCAGCTCGGCCGCCTCGTCGGTGCGCGAGGCGAATTTCTGGCCGACGCGCGCGGTCATGTCGCCCTGGGCCAGCTGAGCCGAGGCGCGCCTGAGCTCGGAAATCGGGCGCGACAAATAGCGGGCTATAAAATAGCTGAGCGCCGCGGTGCTCAACAGCTCGAACGCGATGACGAACTGGAGGCGCGACTGCCGGTCCTCCGCCGTCTCCGGCAGGCCGCCCGGCTTGACGTGCACCGTCAGGCAATAATCGCCGTCCGAGCCGGTGGTCTGGATGGTGGTGGTCGCGTCACCGCCGGGGTTGCCGCCCTCGCCGACCACTTCGCCCACGCCCGCCGGCGCGCAGGAAGCCCCAGGCTTAGCCATCGCCAGCTGAAGCTGGAGCAGTGTGTCCTCGCCGGTGCGAGCGAAGAAATCCTGCAGCGCCTCCGGCCCCATCTTCTCGTAGAGCATGACCGCGTCATGAGCGTAGAGCTGCCAGGCGTTGTTGACGGCGTCTTCCGATTCCGGAACATAGAGGGTGGTGAGCGCAAGGATGCTGCCGAGGATGACCAGCTGGGCCGCCGCCGACCAGACGAGAATCTTGCTAAAGAGCGTGCGCAGCACGGCGTTCGGCCTCCGGGCTGCTCTCGCCGACCAGCGCGTAAAGATAACCGACATTGCGGATCGTCTTGATCCGCTCGATCTCATCCGCCCCGCCCAGCTTGCGTCTCAGTTTGCTGACCAGCGTATCGACGTTGCGGTCGATCTTGGTCGCGTCGTGGCGGTCGAACGCCGCCGCCGACAGCTCGTCGCGCGGCACGATCTTGCCCGGCCGGGCGAGGAGATATTCGAGCAGGTTGAATTCCGCGGTGGTGAGGTCGAGCGGCTTTCCGTCGCGCCAAGCGGTGCGCGAGGCGCTGTTAAGACGGACGTCGCCGACTGCAAGGTCGCCATTCGTACCGGCCGCGGGCGACTGGGCCCGGCGCAGGATGGCGCGGATACGGGCAACGAGCTCGCGCGGATTGACCGGCTTGGGCACGTAGTCATCGGCGCCGATCTCGAGCCCCAGGATGCGGTCGACGTCGGTGTCGCGCGCCGTCAGCATTAGGACCGGAACCGGCGAGCGCCGGCGCAAGTCCTTCAGTATCTCAAAGCCGGACTGCACCGGCAGCATCACATCGAGGACGATCAGGTCCTGGGATTCGGGTACCGCGGCAAAACACGCCCGACCGTCATGGGCGAGCATAACCGTGAACCCTTCGGGCTCAAGGTACTCGCGCACCATCTCGGCGAACTCGACATCATCATCGACCATCAGGATTTTCTTGGGCGACTGCATTCCCGGTTTCCACGGCTTCCTGGTTCGCCGGCGCACATCGCCGCGAACCGGAAACGAAGCTTATCGCCATTTCCAAGCGGCCGGAACTGTCCCTCCCTTAGCGCGGTAATTGGTTTGGCCCTCAGAAGCCGCCGGCGGCCCGCGGCATCGCTTCCGGAGCCGGATTTTCGGCAAGGTTGAACTGCAGTGACGCCAGTCGGGCGTAGAGGCCGCCATGACGGATAAGCTCGGTGTGGGAACCGCTCGCGACGATGCGGCCATGCTCCATGACCACGATGCGCTTGGCGCTCTGCACTGTGGCGAGCCGATGGGCGATGACCAATGTCGTGCGACCGTGCATCAGCGGCCGAAGCGCGTCCTGGACCGCGCGCTCGCTCTCCGCGTCGAGCGCGGAGGTCGCCTCGTCCAGCAGCAGGATCGAGGGGTTGCGCAGGATGGCGCGGGCAATCGCAATGCGTTGCCGTTGACCGCCCGAGAGGCGGACGCCGCGCTCGCCCAGGAAGGTGCCGTAGCCATCGGTCAACGCCTCGATGAAACCGGCGGCGTTGGCCGCCTCGGCCGCCGTGCGTACCTCGGCATCGCTCGCCTCTGGACGGCCGTACCGGATGTTCTCGAGTGCTGTCGTCGAGAAGATCACCGGGTCCTGGGGCACGATCGCGATCCGGGCACGCAAAGCCGCGGGATCGCAAATGGCGAGGTCGACGCCGTCGATCCGGACGACGCCTTGCTGCGGGTCATAGAAGCGCAGCAGCAGCTGGAAGACCGTGGTCTTGCCGGCGCCGCTGGGTCCCACGAGCGCTACGGTGTCGCCTGGCTCAACCTCAAGGGTGAAGCCATCGAGGGCCGGCGTATCGGGCCGGGTAGGATAGCGGAACTCGACATTGTCGAAAGCGACGGCCCCGCTGGGCGGCGGCAGGGTGACTGGCAGGGCCGGAGATGCGATCGACGGCTTGACATCGAGCAGAGCCTGGATGCGGTCGATCGCGGCCGAGCCGCGCTGCAGTTCGGCCATGATCTCGCTGATCGAGCCAACGGCCCCCGCGACCACCATCGAGTAGAACACGAAGGCGGCCAGGTCGCCGCCCGACATTCGGCCGGCGAACACCTGCCGTCCGCCGAACCAGAGGATGAGGCCTATCGCGGCGAAGACCACCAGCATGACGAAGGCGGTCAGGAGCGCGCGGACGCGGGCGTAGTCAACCGAGGCGACGAAGGTGCGCTCGGCCGAACGGGCGAATTCACGTCGCGCTGTCGGCTCGCGAGTGAAGGCTTGGACGGTTCCGATGGCGTTCAGCATCTCCGAGACGTAGGCACCGATATCGGCGACCCGGTCGCGGGTCGTGCGGGACAACGCGCGCACGCGTCGTCCGAAGATAATAATGGAGCCGACAACGATCGGCACTACGATCAGGACCAAAGCGGTCAGCTTGGCGCTGGTATAGACGAGCAGCGCCAGGCCACCGATCAGGGTCAAGAGCTGCCGAAGCGCGATCGGGGCCGAGGTGGTGACCACGCTTTGCAAAAGCGTCGTGTCCGCGGTGATCCGCGAGACGACGGCCCCGGTCTTGGCAGTCTCGTAGAAGGCGAGGTCGAGCTTTAGCATATGGTTGAACAGCGACTTGCGCATGTCGGCGACCAGCCGCTCGCCGAGCCAGGTGCCAAGATACATCCGCAGATAGGCGGCGAGCGCCATCATTGAAACGGCGATCAGCATGAACAGCAGCGCACGGTCGAGGAAGGCCGGATTGCCCTCTGAAAAGCCGCGATCAACGAGGCCGCGCAGCACGAGGCCCAACACAAGCGTACTGACTGCACCGATGACGAGCGCCGCGCCGGCGCCCAGAATGCGGCCGCGGTGCGGGCGCAGGAAGGGCCAGAGCCGCAAGAGCGGCTTCAGGTCGCGCTGGCGCGTTTCGGTAGCCACTCCGGTGGCGGGATCGATTTCGCCCGGCGCGGGCTGATCTGCGCGGCGTCGCGGATTAAACATGAACGTCACCCTCGGGGCGCACGATTTCTATTGACCACGGCCCGTGGCATGACGTTTTGCCGACAGGGCCCCTGAGTCAACTCAGCGCAACGCCGCAGGGCTATCATGGTTCATACTGCAGGCTTGATCCCCCGGCTTGGAGCCGACGATGAACGGGTTCTTGGGCAATCTCATTCTCAACACCGACAGCTACAAGGCCAGCCATTTCCTGCAATATCCGCCAGGCACCGAGGAGGTCTCGTCCTATGTCGAAAGCCGCGGCGGGCGGTTTCCGCACACGCTGTTCTTCGGCCTGCAGGCGTTCGTCAAGGAATATCTGCTGAAACCAATCACGTACGACGATATCGGCGAGGCCGAGGCCGTGCTGACCGAGCACGGACTTCCCTTCAACCTCGCCGGGTGGATGGCGGTCGTGAACGAACATGGCGGGTACCTGCCGATCGAGATTATCGCGGTCGACGAGGGCGAGGTCATTCCTACCCACAATGCGCTGGTCCAGGTGCGGAATACCGACCGGGCGCTGCCCTGGGTCACGTCCTATATCGAAACGGCTTTGGTCAGGGCGATCTGGTACCCGACGACCGTCGCGACCTTGTCGTTCGAAGCCAAGCGGGTGATCAAGCGGTACCTCGACCTGACTTCCGAGGACCCTGACGGACAGCTGCCGTTCAAGCTGCACGATTTCGGTGCCCGCGGCGTCTCCAGCCTGGAGAGTGCGATGCTGGGCGGGATGGCACATCTGGTGAATTTTCGCGGCACCGACACGGTGGCGGCGCTTTTGGGCGCCCGGCACTATTACGGCGCCGCGATGGCTGGGTTCTCGATCCCGGCCGCGGAGCATTCGACGATGACGAGTTGGGGCCGGGCGCGGGAGGCCGAGGCGTATGCCAATATGGTCGAGCAGTTCGGGCGGCCGGGGAAGCTGGTCGCCGTGGTGTCCGACAGCTACGATATTTTCAATGCCGTGAGCGAGATCTGGGGCCGGCAACTGAAGGACCGGGTCCTGAAGAGCGGCGCCACAATCGTCGTACGACCGGATAGCGGCGATCCGGTCGCCGTCGTGGTCGAGGTCGCAAGGCGGCTGGCCGATGCGTTCGGTGCGGCGACCAATGCCAAGGGTTACGCTGTGCTGCATCCGGCCGTCCGGATCATCCAGGGCGACGGGATGGATTTGGAGCATATCGAAGCGGTGCTCGCAGCGCTGAAGGAGGCCAAATTCTCGGCCGACAATGTCGCCTTCGGCATGGGCGGCGGACTGCTGCAGAAGGTCGACCGCGACACGATGAAATGGGCAATGAAGGCGTCGGCGGTGAAGATCAATGGCTTCTGGCACGACGTGTACAAGGACCCGGCGACCGACTCCGGTAAAATCTCGAAGAAGGGCCGGCAGTCGCTGGTGCGCGACGAGAGGGGGTGGCGCACCGAACCGCTGACCAGCGCCGACGAGAATCTCATGATTCCGGTCTATCGCAACGGCAAGCTGCTGCGGCAGATGAATTTCGAGAGTATCCGCGCGCGCGCCGACGCGGCGCTGGCTGAGATGGATATCCCCTCGTCCAAAGGGAGAGGGCGATCGCTTGAAGTGTCCGGGTGATGAATTGCTCGCCTTTAGGCTAGTCTATTACTGAGCAGCGTTCTCCTCGCACTGCGGGGTACGATCATGCGGGGCACGCTTGCGACCGGTTAGCATGGCACGAACGAGATTCTCGCGGTGCGCCACGCTCGCCAGGAACACCCCGCTAATGTGCAAGCCGACGAACAACAGCAGCAGATTTGCGGACGCGCCGTGAATCTGCGCGATGAGGCTGTCTGTCTCCTCCCGTTTCGGGCTGCTGGCGCTCGCGGCCGCGACAGTGGGAATTGTGTTCTCAAGCTTAGAATCAGCTGCAATACCTGTGGATACGGTGACGGTCAGCAGCAACAGGATGGCCACGACCATGGCGCCGCCGGCGGGGCTGTGTCCGAGATAGCGACGCGACCGGAAAGCAACCAGATTGTGCAGGTACGAAAACACTGCGGACGGGCGATAGACGAAATCCGAAAATCGCGCATGACGGGGACCAACCAATCCCCAGACGAGCCGCACTCCCACCATTGACCCGATCGCATAGCCGATCAATTCGTGAGCCTCCGGCAGCTCTTCGGCAGTCAGGAAGGCCAGAACAACTCCGGCGACAAGGCCCCAATGGCAGATCCTGACCAGAAGATCCCATACTGGCGTCGTTTCAGGTCCGGACATAGTTCAGCTCCTTCCGAGATGAAGCGGCCTCCCGGTCGTAGGATTCCTATCGTCTCGCGAGATCGCCGCGTCGGCTCGTGCCAGCATTTGCTGGAACGGGTAACTGGCGAGCCCGATGGCCACTGCCATGAGAAGTGCCGTCGGAGGCACTGGCGCGAAGGACAGGAGATGGTTGAAGGCGGGCACGAAAAGTGCCAATGCCAGCATCGCTGCGGTGACGACCACGACGATTTGCAGCGACCGGTTGCGTCGGCCCAGCCCCGCGATGATCGATCCGGACAGCTCCCGGT
>CAZVYC010000064.1:0-22151 GCA_964631425.1 uncultured Rhodospirillales bacterium | reverse complement strand
CCGGTGAATACGACGTCGTGCTGGTTGCGCGCAGCGACGGCGGGTTCGCCGCGGATATCCGTCCGCTCGTGCGGGTGTCGGTCACGGTGATCGCCGAGCAGAACGGTCGACGCGAGATCGGCAGCGGCGGCGGCGGCGGCCGCTTCGACTACAGCTACTTCACCGACGAAGTGCTGTCGCGTTACGTCGACGATGCGGTGCACGCAGCGCTCGTGAACCTCGAAGCGCGCCCGGCTCCGGCCGGCGCGATGACCGTCGTGCTCGGACCGGGCTGGCCCGGCGTGATGCTGCACGAAGCGATCGGCCATGGGCTGGAGGGCGACTTCAATCGCAAGAAGACATCGGCCTTCGCCGGCCTGATGGGTGAGCGCGTTGCCGCGCCCGGAGTGACCGTGGTGGATGACGGCACGATCGAGAACCGTCGCGGCTCGCTGACCATCGACGACGAAGGAACGCCGTCATCCTGCACGACGCTGATCGAGGACGGTATCCTGGTCGGCTATATGCAGGACCGCATGAACGCGCGGCTGATGAATATGCGTCCGACCGGCAACGGGCGGCGCCAGAGCTATGCCCATGCGCCGATGCCCCGCATGACCAACACCTACATGCTGGCCGGCAAGCATGCGCCTGAGGAGATCATCGCTTCGGTCAAGAAGGGGCTCTACGCCGTCAATTTCGGCGGCGGGCAGGTTGATATCACTTCGGGCAAGTACGTCTTCAGCATGACCGAGGCCTATCTGATCGAGGACGGCAAGATCGGGCCGGCGCTAAAGGGCGCAACCTTGATCGGGAACGGGCCCGAGGATCTGAAGAAGGTCTCGATGATCGGCAACGACCTGAAGCTCGACGATGGCATCGGGACTTGCGGCAAGGACGGCCAGGGCGTGCCCGTCGGCGTCGGCCAGCCGACATTGCGCATGGACGGGATCACGGTGGGCGGGACCGCGGCGTAGCCGGCGGCGCCCGCGCCGGAACAGAAATCGCGCCGGATCAGAAGTCCCGCCGGATTAGAACTCCCGCCGGATTAGAACTCCCGAATGCGGGGCTTGCGCTCCAGGCGCGACATCTGCTCGACTTTCTGGTCGTAGCCGGCGAACCATTCGTTGCGGGACGTGATGTCGGATTGCGGGTATGGATTCGTGCTCCGTCCGCGACCGGAGGCTGCCGCCTCCGCGCCTTCCCACTGTGCCTGGGTTATCAGATTGCTTGTCTTGGCCATTTCTTGTTCGTCACCCGCCCATTTCATCCCAACCAAATTCGGCCAACCAAATTCGGCCGATCACATTTGGTAGCATTTTTTGTTTTCCCCGATAATACCCCGAAATCGCCCAGGTTCGGCCGTGATCCCCCTCCAAATTGATTTGATGGAAGCCGGTTGGGCTTCCGAAACAGTTTGGAGGCAATCATGGTCTCGGCTCTGATTAACACCCGAAAGGTCGGTCAAGGTGCCTGGCGGCTGATGTTGGGTGCCGCCGCGCTCGGCACGGTGGTCGCCGGGCTGGGCGTCGCGGCGCCGGCTGCCAAAGCCGACGGCTGGGCGCGGGACGCGTGGGGACGCCCGGTTTGGGTCCACGACCGCGACTGGGACCGCGATCGTGAGGAGCGCGATGGATGGCGCCAGCATGAATGGTGGGAGCATCATCGGTATGGCGGCTATTACGCCGAGCCGCGGGTCTATTACCCGCCGCAACCCGCCTATGCCGCGCCGTACTACCCAGGTTCGTTCACCGTGACCATCCCGATCCGGTAAACGATCCACCCCGCCGACGGCGCCCGTCGGCGGGGTTTCTTTCGAGAACCACTTCTACGGGACAGCCGGTCGCGCTAGGCTCGACGCATGCCCGAGTCCCGTCTGCCGCATTTCAGGTTCGAGCGCAGCTTCGCCGGTGTCGTGGCGGGGGTCGACGAGGTCGGGCGCGGGCCGCTTGCCGGCCCGGTGGTCGCGGCCGCGGTCATTCTGCCGCGCAAGCCATCGCGAATTCTCCTTCGGGAGGTGGACGACTCCAAGAAGCTGCAAGCCGCGGAGCGCGAGCGCCTGGATATTGAGATTCGCAGCTGCGCCATGGTCGGGGTCGGCGAGGCCAGCGTGGCCGAGATCGACGCGATCAACATCCTGCAGGCGGCATTGCTGGCGATGCGCCGTGCGGTTGCGGCTTTGTCCGTCACGCCGGATTTCGCGCTGGTGGACGGCCGCGAGCATCCGAAGCTGCCGATTCCTTGCGAGATGGTGATCGGCGGGGACGGCATTCACCTCTCGATCGCCGCGGCCTCGATCGTGGCCAAGGTGGTCCGCGACCGCGCAATGGTGACGCTCGCCGAATCCCATCCGGAATATGGTTGGCAC
Organism: uncultured Rhodospirillales bacterium; assembly: GCA_964631425.1. Lineage (GTDB taxonomy): Bacteria > Pseudomonadota > Alphaproteobacteria > BOG-932 > Roseiterribacteraceae > BOG-932. Next base: position 19,804 of record CAZVYC010000064.1, on the reverse strand, counting down.
ACCAATGTCGGCTACGCCACCCCCGAGCACCGCAAGGCATTGAAAAGATTCGGTCCGACAGCGCACCACCGCGTTTCATTTGCGCCGGTGCGCGAATGCCTTGAAGCAAGCCCCTGACTCTGCAGACTCTTTTAACGAGAAAACATTTGACTGCACGAGTCGCGGTGAGGAAGATCGCGCGCAAATGCCGACCCGCCGCGCCCAATGACCCAATCCGCGACCGAGCTTCCGATCGGGCAGATCGTGATGGGCGACTGCATCGAGCGCATGAAGATGCTGCCGGCCGGCTCGATCGACCTCGTCTTTGCCGATCCGCCTTATAACCTCCAGCTGCGCGGATCGCTGTTCCGGCCGGACAATTCCGAGGTCGACGGCGTGGACGAGGATTGGGACAAGTTCGCCGATCTCGGGCTGTACGACCGTTTCACGCGGGAATGGCTCCGCGAGGCGAGGCGCCTGCTGAAAGATGACGGGGCGCTGTGGGTCATCGGCAGCTATCACAACATCTTCCGCATCGGCGCGGCGCTGCAGGATCTCGATTTCTGGCTGCTGAACGATGTCGTGTGGCTGAAGACCAATCCGATGCCGAATTTCCGCGGCCGCCGCTTCACCAACGCCCACGAGACGCTGATCTGGGCGGCCAAGAGCGAGGAGGCGCGCTATACCTTTAACTACCATGCGATGAAGGGGCTGAACGAGGACATCCAGATGCGCAGCGACTGGAGCCTGCCGATCTGCGGCGGTCCGGAGCGGCTGAGGGATGCCAAGGGCGTCAAGTCGCATCCGACGCAGAAACCGGAGGCGTTGCTGCATCGCGTGCTGCTCGCTACGACCGACCCCGGCGACGTGGTGCTGGACCCGTTCTTCGGCACCGGTACCACGGGCGCGGTCGCCAAGCGGCTTGGCCGCCGCTGGATCGGCATCGAGCGCGACGAGGGCTATGCCAAAGTAGCGCTCCAGCGCATCCGTGCGGTCGAGCCGCTGGCCCGGGAGGCGCTGGCGGTCACGCCGTCCAAGCGCAATGAGCCGCGCGTGCCGTTCGGCTGGGTGGTCGAGCGCGGGCTCCTCTCCCCCGGCATGATGATCTTTGACGCCGGGCGGCGGCACAATGCGGAAATCTATGCCGACGGCACGATCGAGGCGCGGACGCTGCTGGGTGCCTGCCGCGGCTCGATCCACAAGGTGGGAGCGGCGGTGCAGAACGCGCCGGCCTGCAACGGCTGGCTGTTCTGGCATTTCGAGACCGACGGGCGGGCGACCCCGATCGACATGCTGAGGCAGCAGCTGCGGGCGGAAATGACATGACGGTCGCGAAGGCGGGCCGGAAGAACTATCGCATCTTCATCCGCGACTTGGAGATGATCGCCTCTGTCGGCGTGCATGCGCACGAGAAGATCACGCCGCAGCGCATCCGGGTGTCGATCGAGCTGAATGTCGGCCCCCGAGCGCCGGATGCCACGGACACCGTGGACACGGTGCTGTCCTATGAGAACATCGTGAAGGCGACGCGCGCGATCGTCTCGACTGCCCATTTCCAGCTGATCGAAACGCTGGCGGAGCGGATCGCCGCCGCCTGCCTGACGCATTACAGCGTCAATTCGGTGAAGGTGAAGATCGAGAAGCCGGATATCTTTCCCGACGCCGCGACGGTCGGGATCGAAATCGAGCGGCCTTAGTTTTCCAGAGCAGCAATGCTTGGCTTTAACGCGCAGGGCGGAAAAGCGGTAGCGCATTCCGCCATTGTCAGAGGAAGGCGGAATGCGCTTGCCGGTTTTCCGCCCTACGTCCGTGCGTGAGGCGGCATCTTGTGTGCAGGACGCGCGGGGCCCATCTCGGGGACATGGCAGGCGAGTCGATTGTTAGAAACAGGGCCACCCTGCGCCGGCGTGACCTGTTGCTTGCGACCGGCGTCTGTATTCTTCTGCGCAACAACGCCTTTGCACTCCCGACCGGCGGGCGTCGCCTCCTGCTGAAGAACGAGCACACCGGCGAGACCTTCAACGGCCCCTATCGTGACGCGACCGGACCGCTGCCCAGCGCGGTGTCCGACCTTGCCGTCTTCCTGCGCGATTTTCACGCCGACAAAAGCGGGCCTGTCGATATCGGCATGCTGGATTTCCTCGCCGATGTTATAGCTGCGATCAATCAGAGCGGCGCGAACGTGCTCTCGGCCTACCGGACGCGCGAGACCAATGAGCGGCTCAAGGCCACCACTTTCGGGGTCGCCGAGCAAAGCCAGCATCTCTTTGGCCGGGCGATCGACGTCACTTTCGACCGCCACCTTGGCGACGCGAAGCAGGCGGCTCTCGCGATGAAGCGGGGCGGCGTCGGCTGGTATCCGCGCTCGCATTTCATCCATCTCGACAGCGGACCGACGCGGAGCTGGGAACTGGACGGGGCAGAATTCGATCGCCTCCTGGCGGGCGGATCTTCGACGCAAGAGCTACTCGGCCCGCCGCGGCCGGGCCATATCCTTACCGTGCGTGAGAGGCTGGCGCGGTCTCACGCCCTGGCGCGTCAAGAATTCCTACTCCGGCGGCACTGATCCCTGGTCACCTACGCGGTGCTCCGTCTCGGAGACACATCATCGGTCGTAAGGAATCCCGGTCGTCAAGGCAGCAATCTCGATGTCGGGGACCATAGAGCATGCCGCACGAGCTTTTGCATGACGGACGGCAGCGCGTAATCAGGGAACCGATCGGGCGTCACCCAGATGCCGGCCTTTGGATCGCCCGGCCCTGGCGTTGCGGCGGACCAGATGCCGAGCGTCAGTTCGAAATGGGTGAAGACGTGGCGGATTTGGCCGGGCAGCTTGCGCCACTCGGCCGCTAGAGGCGCGGCTGCCCTGATCCGTTCCTCGGGCGGCAGCGCCACCGTCCAGTCGGTTGACGGCACTTCGATCATGCCGCCCAGAAGCCCTTTTTCCGGTCGGCGGCGGAGCAGCACCGCGCCGGTGCTGTCGACGACCCAAAAGGCGATGCCGGTCCGGCTGGGCCTTGCCGCTTTCTCGGTCTTGCGCGGCAGCTCCTCGGCGATACCGCGTGCGCGGGCCCGGCAGGCGTCGCGCCACGGGCACAGCACGCAAGATGGCTTGCGTGGCGTGCAGATGGTGGCACCGAGGTCCATCAGCGCCTGGACGAAATCGCCCGGACGGTCCGGCGGAGTAAGCGATTCGCCGAGCGCGCGCAGTTCGGGTTTGGCCGCCGGCATGGGCGTTTCAATCGCAAAGACCCGCGCCAGGGCACGCTCGGCGTTGCCGTCAACGGCGGCGGCCTTGATGTCGAAGGCAATGGCGGCGATGGCGCCCGAGGTGTACTCGCCGATGCCCGGGAGGCTCTTGAGCGCCTCGCGATCCGCGGGAAAGCGGCCGCCATGTCGTGCAGCGACGACTTTCGCACAGGCATGGAGGTTACGCGCCCGTGCGTAGTAGCCGAGGCCGGCCCATTCGGTCAGCACGTCGTCGAGCGGCGCCGCGGCAAGATCGGCCACGGTCGGCCAGCGGGCGAGGAAGCGCGCGAAATAGGGCGCGACGGCCGCCACCGTGGTCTGCTGCAGCATGATCTCCGACAGCCAGACGCGGTACGGGTCGGCGCGTTCGCCGGGCGGCGCGCGCCAGGGCAGCACGCGGCGGTGGTGGTCGTACCAGGCGAGCAACTGGTCTGGGAGGCTGGACGGATTCGGACTACTGGCGGGCTTGGGCATTGCTGGCGTATATCATAGACGGATGACCGGACCCCGCCATATGTCGCGCATGATGCCCGAGGTCGCCGGGAAGGCGCTGGGCAAGAAGGGGCTCGGCTACGGCAAGCTGGTGACCGACTGGCGGCTGATCGTCGGCGCCGATTTGGGCGAGGCGACGGCGCCGGTCAAGCTCAGCTTCCCGAAGGGCCAGCGCACGGACGCCACGCTCACGATCGACATCGTTCCGGCTCGCGCCGTCGAGGTGCAGCATGTGATGCCGCAGCTGATCGAGCGGGTTAACGCCGTCTTCGGCTATCGCGCCGTCGCGCGCATAAAGCTGGTGCAGCGGTCCCCTACGCGTCCGGCACCGACGGCCAATCTGCGCCCCTTAAGCCCGGTCGAGGAAAGCGAGCTGGTCGAATTGACCGCCATCGTGCCGGACGGCGAACTGCGCATGGCGCTGGAAGACCTTGGCCGCGCGGTACAGGCGAGCCGACGCTAGTCAGTCCTCAAGCGTCGCCAGGAACTTCAGCATCAGCGCGTTGACCTCGTCCGCGCGCTCCATCTGCACCATATGCCCGGCTTCCTTGATCATCTCGACGGCGCGGATATCGCTGTACTGGTGCTTGAGCTGGCCCAGGGGATCGTCGCCGTGGAAACCTTCCAGGTCGACGTCGTGCTCGCTGCCGATGAAAAAGAAAGGCGCGGTGCTCTTCTTGCCCTCGAATTGCTTACGCTGCTCCCACCGTAGATCCATGGCGCGATACCAATTCAAGCCGCCGGTGAAGCCTGAGCGGCTATACTCCGATACATAGAATTCGAGCTCGATTTCGCTGAGCCATTTCCAGGGCAAGGGGGGCGGATCGGGGAGCGCGGCGCGGTAGGTCGTGCCGGGCGGATGGTTCCACATGTCGAGCAAATGGTACTCGCCCGACAAGGCGTAATAGACCTTGGTGAGGAACTCGCGCGTGTGGGCGTGGAGATCCTCGTCGGCCGGGCCGTACGGTTCGAAATAGGTGATGTGGGTGAAATGCTTCTTTGCCATCTCCCGCGATTCGGCGAGCGGCGAGATGGCCGGGTTGTGCGGTGCCACCGGGTTCTCGAGCCCGATTAGCGCGTGGACCCGCTCGGGATGGCGGAAGGCGAGGTCATAGGCGGCGAACACGCCGAAATCGAGGCCGGAGAACACCGCCTGCCGCTCGCCGTAATGGTCCATGAGACCGATGAGGTCGCCCATCGTATGGTCGCAATCATATTGGCTGGGGTCGGCCGGCGCCTCGGTCTGCCCCATGCCGCGCATGTCGGGGGCAATGACGCGCCAGCCGGCGTTGGCGATGACGGGAATCTGGTGCCGCCACGAGAACCAGAGATGCGGGAAGCCGTGGCACAGGATGACGAGCGGGCCCTCGCCTTCCTCGACCCAGTGCATGTTTATGCCGTTGATCTTGCCGTAGCGATGCGTCCAGTTCGCCATGCGGTGTGTGCCCTTCCCCTTTTGAGCGCGTTAAGGCAGTCAGTTTTCCATTCGGAGGCCTGCGACCCTGGCGAATTCCCGCTCGTTATTGGTGACCAAGATAAGACCTTCGCTCCTGGCATGTGCGGCGATTAGCGTGTCGAGCGATCCGATGCCTTCGCCGTCGCGCTGTAACTCGGCGCGCATCTGCCCATAGTGAGTGGCAGCCTTGCCGCCGAATGCCAACATTTCGAGCCGAGCCGCGAAGTACTCGACGACTGCAAGATTATCCTCCCGTCGCACCGACTTCTCCGCGCCGAAATACAATTCGCCGAACCCGATCGAAGAAATGCAGAGCTGGCCTTCGAGCCCATTGAAGCGGCCGCGTAAAGCGGGAACTCATGGTCCAGCGGCACAGCCGCGTCGAGGTGGGTTCCCGCTTTCGCGGGAATGACGACCTTATTTGGCGTTTCGTTATACCTCACTCCGCGTGGTTCCCTACCAGCACCTCGCGCTTGCCGACATGGTTGGCGGCGGAGACGACGCCTTCCTTTTCCATGCGCTCGATCAGGCGGGCCGCGCTGTTATAGCCGATGCGGAGATGGCGTTGGACGAAGCTGGTCGAGGCTTTGCCTTCGCGAGCCACCAGGGCCACCGCCTGGTCGTAGAGCGAGTCGCCCGAGCCACCGCCCTCGGTCTCCCCTGACTCCGAACCGTCCAGATCGCCGAACCCGTCATCCTCCGTGACCTCGTCGATATAGTCGGGCTCGCCCTGGGTCTTGAGGAAGGCAACGACCTTTTCGACCTCTTGGTCGCGCACGAACGGTCCATGGACGCGGGTGATGCGGCCGCCCGCCGCCATGTAGAGCATGTCGCCCTGGCCCAGCAGCTGTTCGGCGCCGGACTCGCCCAGGATTGTGCGGCTGTCGATCTTGGAGGTGACCTGGAAGCTGATCCGGGTCGGGAAGTTGGCCTTGATCGTGCCGGTGATGACGTCGACGGAGGGGCGCTGGGTTGCCATCACCAGATGGATGCCCGCGGCGCGCGCCATCTGCGCCAGGCGTTGGATCGCAGCCTCGATCTCCTTGCCCGCCACTAGCATCAGGTCGGCGAACTCGTCGACCACCACGACGATGTAGGGCAGCTCCTTGAGATCGATGGCCTGATCCTCGAACACCGGCTTGCCGGTGTCGGCGTCAAAGCCGGTCTGCACCTTGCGGGACAGCAGCTCGCCGTTCTGGCGTGCTTCCTTCAGGCGCTGGTTGAAGCCCTCGACATTGCGCACGCCGAGCTTGGACATGGCGCGATAACGGTCCTCCATCTCGCGCACGGTCCATTTGAGCGCGACCACCGCCTTCTTGGGCTCGGTCACCACCGGGGCCAGCAGGTGGGGGATGCCCTCGTAGACCGAGAGCTCCAGCATCTTGGGGTCGATCATGATGAAGCGGCAGCGCTCGGGCGGCAGCTTATACAGCAGCGACAGGATCATCGTGTTGATCGCGACCGATTTACCCGAGCCGGTGGTGCCGGCAACCAGCAGATGCGGCATGCGCGCCAGGTCGGCGATGATCGGCAAGCCGCCGATATCCTTGCCCAGGATCAGCGCCAGCTTGGCCGCGCCCGACTGGTAGGCGTCGGTGGTCAGCGTCTCGCGCATATAGACGGTCTCGCGCCGCTGGTTGGGCAGCTCGATACCGATAACGTTCCGGCCGGGCACGACGGCGACGCGCACCGCGATGGCACTCATCGAGCGGGCGATGTCATCGGCCAGCCCGATGACGCGGGAGGATTTGGTGCCGGGGGCAGGCTCCAGCTCATAGAGCGTCACTACGGGGCCCGGGCGAATGTTGACGATCTCGCCTTTCACCCCGAAATCGGCCAGCACGCCGGAGAGCATGGCGGCGTTCTGGCGGAGATAATCCTCGTTGAGCTCCGGCGAGCGCATGCCCGGCTCGGGGTTCTGCAGCAGGTCGATCGGCGGGAGCGTGTAGTCCGACGGCTCGGGCAGGTTGAGGGCGGTCTGCCGCGGATCGGGCGCGTCGACCTTGCGCGCGGCGCCGGAGATGCGCGGCGGCTTGCGCTCTTTGGCAGCGGGGCTGGCCGCCGCCAGGATCGACTCCTGGCGTTCCTGGCGCCGCAGGGTCGGCGGTGGGCGGACCGGCAGCGGATCGCCGTCGTCCGCCCGGCGCCGGCGGAGCCTGCCGAGACGGGCGACGCTCCAGGCCGAGGCTCCGAAGACCCAGCCCAGGCCTGTTCGCCAGTGGGCGAAGCGGATGCCGAACGCGGCGGACAGCAGCGTGAGCGCAATGATCGTCGCCACCAGCCAGGCCACCCACGGCGCCACCGCGCCCAGATAAGGCGCGAGTGCACCTGAGCCCAACCTGAGCAGCGCCTGGCCGATGCTGCCCCCCATGGTGGCGGCCAGGGGCCACGACGGGAACGGTGGAAGGGGTGCCAGTACGGCGGCGGCGAACAGCAAGGCCGGGAAAAGTAGCACCAGCCGCCGCCAGAGCGGCGCGCGTGGCTTATGGCGCAGCAGCTGTGCGCCCCAGGCCGCGATCGCTGCCGGCATCAGATAGGAGCCGAGTCCCAGGGTCTGGATGAACAGGTCGGCGAAATAAGCCCCGGGGATCCCCAACAGGTTGCGGGTATGATGCGCCCAGCGCGGCGGCAGCGCCGCGTTCCAGGACGGATCGTCGGCATAGAAGGTAGCGAGCGCAACCACCAGCGCGACTGCGAGCAAGATCTGCGTCAGACCGGCGAGCTCGGCCAGCCGACGGCGCAGATATTCTTCCGCCTTGTCCGGCATGAGGCTGGAAAGACCAAAGCTGCGGCCGCTGGAGGCGCCGCCGCGCGAGAGCGATCGGGCGGGGGAAGCCGGCATGCGCTAATCTCCCGTGGAAAGCAGCCCCGCGACGCGGGTCAGCGCGGGCTCGAGCGTGGCGTTGTCATGAACGAGGGCCAGGCGGATGAAGGACTGGCCGGGATTGACCCCGTCGGCATTGGCGCGGCCGAGATAGGCGCCGGGCAAGGTGCGGATCGCGCCCTCATGCCACAGGCGGCGCGCCGCCGCCTCGCCGTCGCCGACATCGAGCCACAGGAAGAAGCCGCCGGCGGGGCGATAAAAGCCGGGGAAATGCCCCAGCACCGACTCGGCCAAGTCGAGCTTCCGACGATAGGTATCACGAATTGCGATCGCATGCGTCTCGTCTGACCAGAGCGCGGCCGAAGCTGCCAGGATCGGCAGCGGCGGACCGCTTGCGCCATAGGTCCGCAACCGCTGCATTAGCGCGATGACCCCGCGATCACCGGCGATGAACCCGGAGCGCAGGCCTGCCGCGCTCGACCGCTTCGACAGGCTGTGGAAGACGACGATGTTGGCGAACGGGTCGCCGCCCTCGCGATGCAGTGATATGGCCGCTTCGAGCGTTCCGGGCGGCGCCGCCTTGTCCCAGATCTCGGCATAGCATTCGTCGACCGCGAGCACGAAATCATGCTGCCGCGCCAAAATGACCGCGCGCTTCAAGTAATCCAGGTCGGCGACCGCGCCTTCCGGGTTGGACGGGCTGCACAAATAGAGGAGCGCCGTGCGGTCGAGCAGATCGGGGTCGAGCTGGTCGAGGCAGGGCAGGAACCCGGCCTCGCGCCCGGCCGACAACGGCACAATCTCGGCGCCCGCAAGATGGCCGGCCGCGGCATAGGTGGCATAGCTGGGATTGGGGATCAGGACGGCAGCGTCGTCGCGTCCGGTATCCTCCGCCACCACAATGGCGATCTGGAACAAGGCTTCGCGTGTGCCCTGGACAGGAAGAACGGCACGATCCGGATCGATCGCATTCGGCGGCAGGCCATAGCGGCGCGCAAGCCAGCCGGCGACCGCCGCACGGAACTCCGGCGTGCCGGCGACAGGCGGATAGCGGCCCCAGTCGGCGGCATGGCGAGCCAGCGCCTCAGCCACCATCGCCGGTGGCGGCGCCTGCGGCTCGCCCACGGCGAGATTGAGCATTTTGCGGCCCGGTTGGGCGGTCGCCGGCCCCAAAAGCCCGGCGAGCCGGGTGAACGGATAATCGGTCATTCCGCTCAGTCGAGCGTTCAACATCGCCGGCGTGCCTGCAATCGATCGGGGCGGGATTTTACGCCGAGACGCCGATCGGCACAAGCAAGGTGTCGGGATTCTGAGGTGCTGATGAGAGGGTTATAAGTGGTTGCTCCGATTCGGAATCAACCGTGACGGTGTAGGGTGGGCTGAGCAGAGCGAAGCCCACCAGCGTCTCGGCAGGTGTGAGAGGTGATGGGCTTCGCTTAGCCCATCCTATATACCGAATCAGATCGGCTTGGTCGCGCCGATGAAGGCGGCGGCGATCAACAGCCCGTACAACACCAGGGAGGCGATCGAAGCGATGTCGATCGCGCGCGCGATCCTGACCGGAACGGACGCGCGGGTTGCAGACAGCTCATCGAGCGCGGGGCGGAGACGATGCATGGCTTCGCCGATCTGGAGCGACGGCAGCGGCACCAGGCCGAACAGCGCCATCTTGAGCGCCAACCATTTGCCGGTGATCTGTTCCCCCCATAGCAGTTGATAGACGCCATAGACCACGAAGGCGAGGCCACCGAACACCATCAGTGTGCCCTCGATCTTGCGCAGGACCTGCGCCCGGTCGGTTTCCGATTCCCGGGGCACCGTCCACACGAATGCGACCCAGACAAGCGTGACCAACCACATCAGCACGAGCCATGGGCCCCGCACCGACGAGCCCCAGCTTTGCGCCAAGGTCAAGCCCAGGGCAGGCGTCAGCGCGAACGCGGTGCGCGGGATCCGATCGAGCCGCATGGCGAGCCGCAACGTGAAACCGCGATGCTCCGGGTCGAGCCTGGGCGACTTGGCCTGCCGCATCAGGTGGAGGACGCCGAGATGCCCGCCGAACCAGACTGCGAACAGCAAAACATGGAAAAAGATCAGAACAGTATAGAGATCCATGCACGACTCGCCGGAGATGTGACGGACCGATGCTACGCAAGCATTACCGCGAATGCCATCGCCATTACCGCGAACGCCGTGGCCGCTCATACCGCCGTCATTCAATCCGCGAGCGGCACGATGGCGATGCCGGTCGCAGTGGTCACGCCTTATGCCGGCACCGAGACGGCAAAATTTAGGCAAATTTAAGACCATATTGTGGCTGTAGAACTCCTGCGCGGATTCCCTGCATTTCAGATTTACCGGAATCGCGGTCTTGTGGATTGCAAGGATCGCGCCGACCTAAGGCCATGAAGCCGCGCGCGTCGGATGCGGTCCCATGCGGTTGCGCCGGAGCACGGCCCAAGAACGAGGAGTGTACAATGTACAAAGCAAAAATGATGCGCGCGCGCGCGACCGCTCTCGCAGCGACGGCAGCGATTGCGCTGTGCGCCGGCCTGGGCGGCGCACCCAGCCAGGCAGTGGCCGCCGAGTTCGCCCCCAGCTTCGCGCCACTGGTAGACCAGGTGAAAAACGCGGTGGTCAACATCTCGACCACCGAAGTACAGAAGAACGTGAGCGCGGAAGATCAAAGCGAGGACGATTCGGGAATTCCCGAGAATTCGCCCTTTGGCCAGTTTTTCCGCCATTTCGGCCAGATCCCCGGCATGCGGCAGTTCCACTCCGGCCCGGTGAGGGCGCTGGGCTCCGGTTTCATCGTCGACCCGTCGGGTTATGTCGTGACCAATAATCACGTCGTCCAGAACGGCAGCGATATCAAAGTGACCTTGCAGGATGGCACGACCTTGAACGCCAAGGTCGTCGGTACCGATCCGGTAGCCGACCTTGCCGTGCTGAAGGTCGATGCCGGCCACCCGCTGCCCGCGGTGCCGTTCGGCGACAGCGGCAAGTCCCGCGTCGGCGACTGGGTCCTCTCGGTCGGCAATCCGTTCGGCCTCGGCGGCACGGTGACCGCCGGCATCGTTTCGGCCAGCGGCCGCGACGTGCCGAACGAGAACCATTCGGCCTATGTCGACTATCTGCAGGTCGACGCGCCAATCAACCAGGGAAATTCCGGCGGCCCGACCTTCAATGAGGACGGCCAGGTCATCGGCATCAACACCGCGATCTACTCGCCATCGGGCGGCAGTGTGGGCATCGGCTTCGCCATTCCGTCCAACATCGCCAAGCCGATCGTCGCCGAGCTGGAGAAGAGCGGCCACGTGACGCGCGGATGGCTCGGCGTCGAGATGCAGCCGATCACCCCCGACATGGAGGACGCTCTCGGCCTCAACAGCACCAACGGCGTCGTCGTCGCCGACGTCGTAGCCGACGGGCCGGCGGCGAAGGCGGGGCTGAAGAGCGGTGACGTGATTATCGGCTTCGGCGATCAACCGATCAAGACGACTCATGAGCTGGCCTTGGCCGTGGCAAATACTCCGCCGGGACAGACCGTGCCGTTCAAGATCCTGCGGGACGGCAAGCAGCAGACCGTGTCAGTCACGATCGAGAAGCTGAAGAGCGGCAAAAATGGCACGCTCGTGGGCGAAGCCGGGGGCGAAAGCGGCGGCCTTGGTCTCAAGCTGGCGCCGCTCGACAAGAACACCCGCGAGGAGCTCGGCCTGTCGGGATCGGTCAACGGCGCGGTTGTCGCGGGTGTGAAGCCTGACAGCCCGGCCGACCAGCAGGGTATCCGTGCGGGCGACGTGATCGTGCGCGTGGACAACACGCCGATCCAGGGCCCGGGCGACGCGGCCGAGGCGGTGCGCAAGGCCACCAAGTCCGGCAAGAAGGCGGTTGCGGTGCTGGTGAACCGCGGTGGAAACAATATATTCCTGGCGATTCCGCTGGCGCACAACGCCGGCTGATCTCGCTGGCATCACGAGTGGATTCTCACGATCGGGGAGGTCTGGCTGATCGTCAGCCGCTTCTGCGCCATTCGGTAAGCGCATACGCGATACGCCGCATCGGCTCAACCCGATGCGGCGTTTTCACGTTACCGTCGAAATCATGACCCGTCGCTTCGTCATTACGGACGTTTTCAGCGACCACGCCTTCGGTGGCAACCAGCTGGCCGTGTTCCCCGAAGCCGAGGACATTCCCGACGCGCGCATGCAAGCCTATGCGCGCGAGTTCAATTTCTCCGAGACGACCTTCGTCCTGCCGCCGCGCAAGAGCGGCTATACGCACCGCGTGCGCATCTTCACGCCGAGCAAGGAAATCCCCTTCGCCGGCCATCCCAATATCGGCACCGCGGTCGTGCTGGCGGCGCTCGCACGGCAGCATGACGGCGCAGATGCGCACCGGTTCGTCTTCGACGAGGATGTCGGCACCGTGACGGTGACAGCGACGACCGAACCCGGCGGCGGCTTTGCCGAGCTTACCATCGAGGGGGCTACCGAGACCCGGCCCGCCGATATCGCGCCCGCGCGGCTCGCGGCGATGCTGTCTCTGCCCGAGAGCAAGGTGGGGCCGCTGAGGCCCTGGTCTATGAGTGTGGGCCTGCCGTTCTTCTGCTTGCCGCTGGCCGATCGCCGCGCGGTGGCGGCGGCCCGCTTCGACCTGGCGGCATGGGAGCAGGTGCTGCCGGAGGGCGTCTGGTCGCGCGACGTCTATGCCGTGGCCGGCGATTTCGCCCCAGCCGGCACGTTGAAGGCGCGGATGTGGGCGCCGGCTGACGGGGTGTCTGAGGATCCCGCCACCGGCTCGGCCGCCGCCGCGCTCGCCGGCAGCCTTGCCGCCGGTCTGCCGGATGCAGACGGCCAGTTCTCTTGGACGGTCGAGCAAGGCGCGGAGCTCGGGCGCCCGAGCGTCATCCAGGTGATGGCCGAGAAGCGCGATGGCGCGGTGGTTGCGATCCGCGTCGGCGGACACGCCGTGATCGTGGCGGAGGGGCGGTTCAGCTGATCCGGATGTAGGATGGCTACCGGCTGAGTTCGGGGGTGGTCAGCAGCATCTCGCCGTCGATGAAGCGTTGGATCTGCTCGCGATAGGCGTAGCGGAGCGTGAGCCGTTTGATGCGCCATTGGCTGTCATCGCATTGGACGAAATCGACTCGATACTGGCCGAAGCCGGCCATGATGGTCATGCCGCCCATCACGACCAGGTCCTGCAGCTTGAAGATGCCGTGGGTCTCGGTGTCGCTGACCACGAAGATTTCGGGATTGTGGCCGAAATGGCTGAGCCTCAGGTCACGCTGGCTCTCGTTGGCGTGCAGCCATGCGCAGATTTCCGCGCGGCCGGTCTTGCGCCAGGCGGGCATGCCCCAGTCGCCGGTGGCGTCTTCGGTGAAAACGTCCGGCAGCTGGTCGAATTCCTTGTCGTCGAGCGAGCGCCAGTAGCGGTGCATCGTCATCATCGCCGCGTCCTTGATCTCAAGGATGCGGAGCCGTTCCTCCACTGTCTTCGTCATGGTTTCCTCCCTTCTCCGTAGGGTGGCGCTGCGAGGTCACCTCGCGGCGGTGGTCTTGGGCCAGGAAGGTGTAGACGACCGGCAGCACGAAAAGCGTGAACAGGGTGCCGATCGTCATGCCGCTGGCGATGACGATGCCGATCGAGACGCGGCTGGCGGCTCCGGCGCCGCTGGCGAGCAACAGCGGCACCACCCCCAGCACCATCGCCGCGGTGGTCATCAGGATGGGACGGAGGCGGATGCGGGCGGCGTGCTGGATCGCGGTGCGGCGGTCGACCAGATCGTTGCGCTGCATGTCGTTGGCGAACGACACCATCAGGATGCCGTGCTTGCTGATCAGCCCGATCAGGGTCACGAGGCCTACCTGGCTGTAGATATTCACGGTGGCGCCCTGCAGATGCAGCAGATTGCCGAAGAAAAGCGGGATCAGCGCGCCGCAGATCGACATCGGCACCGAGACCAGGATCACCAGCGGGTCGCGCAGGCTCTCGAACTGCGCCGCCAGCACCAGGTAGATGATCAGGAGCGCGAACGCGAAGGTGTAGAGCAGCGCATTGCCCTCGGTCACGTATTGCCGCGATTCCGACAAATATTCGTGGTTGAACCCTGCTGGCAGCAAGCGCTTGGCGGCATCTTCCAGGAAGGCCACCGCCTGGCCCTCAGTTACCTCCGGCAGCGGCACGGCCTGGAAGGTGGCGGAGTTCAGCTGGTTGTACTCGACCAGCGCGTTAGGCGTGGTCGTGTTATCAATCCTGGCGATAGTCGACAGCGGAATCTGCTGGCCGCCGGCGGTCGTGACGTAATACTGCGTCAGGTCTGCCGCGCTGAGCCGGTCCGTCCGCGGCACCTGGGGAATGACCTGGTAGGACCGGCCATTCAGTGAGAACCAGTTGGTGTAATTGCCGCCCACCAGCGCCGCCAGCGTGTTGCTGATCGACTGCATCGAGATGCCGAGATCGTTTGCCTTGGCATGATCGATCTTGATGTTGACCGTGGGCGTATTGAAGTCGAGGTCGCTGTCGATGAAGGCGAACAGGCCGCTCTTGTAGGCCTCGGCCTTGATCTGCTCCATGACTCCGTAGATCGTCTCGTAACCGTCGATCGAACTGATGACCATCTGCACCGGCGGGCCGCCGATCGAGCCCGGGATCGAGGACGGGCCGAAGATAAGCAGCCTGAGACCGGTGATCCGGCTGGCCAGGCCCTGCAGCTGCATCAGGATCTGCGAGGACGAGCGCGTACGCTCCTCCCACGGCTTAAAGTGGAAGACAAACATGCCGCCGTTCGGCCCGCCAAACATGCCATTGAAGTTCACCACCCGCTCGACCTCGGGAATCTTGGAAATCGAGTTGTAGAACTGCCGCGCATAGGCGTCGGTGTAGTCGAGATTGGCGTATTGCGGCCCCTTCAGGGGGCCGAACAGGTAGCCCTGGTCTTCGGGCGGCGCCAGCTCGCTGCGCGAGCCGGTATAGAGGAAGAAGATCGAGCCCAGCACCACCGCGCCGAACAGGAGAACCGCCGGGCGGTACTGGAGGAACTGGTTGAGCCGGCGTGCATAGGCGTCGGTGAACCGGTCGTAGAGATGCTCGACGGTGCGGGCGAACTTGCCCTCGTCGCGCGTCAGCATCGCCGAAGCCATCACCGGCGACAGCGTGAGCGCGATGACGCCGGAAATGAGCACCGAGCCCGCGAGCGAGAAGGCGAACTCGCGAAACATCACGCCGGTGACGCCCGAGAGCAGCCCGATCGGGGCATAAACCGCGGCAAGCGTGATGGTCATCGCGATCACCGGCCCCACAATCTCGCGCGCGCCGATGAGCGCCGCCTGCACCGGCGTCAAGCCTTCCTTGATGTGGCGGTGCACGTTTTCGACCACCACGATGGCATCGTCGACGACGAGCCCGATGGCCAGCACCATGGCGAGCAGGGTCAAGAGGTTGATCGAGAAGCCCGCCGCCAGCATCAGCGCCGCCGAGCCGACGATCGAGAGCGGGATGGTGACGATCGGGATCGCGACCGAGCGGAAACTGCCCAAGGATAGAAAGACCACCAGGATCACGATGCCGACCGCCTCGGCCAGGGTGCGCGACACCTCGTCGATCGCCGACTGGATGTAGATCGTGGCGTCGTAGACCACCGCACCTTTGAGCTGCGGCGGCATGTTGGGCGCGATCTCGGCCAGGCGCTTGCGCACCGCCTTGGCGGCATCGAGCGGATTGCCGGTCGGCGCCTGGTTGATCAGCATCATCACGGTGCGGCGGTCGTCGATCCAGCCCGACTGCTGCACCGCTTGCTGGTCGAGCTCGACGGTCGCGATATCCTGCATGCGGACGATCCGATCGCCCGCCGCCTTTACCACCATGTTCTGGAACTGCTCGACATCCTTCAGGCCCGTATCAGCAACGATGTTGGACACGGTGAAATAGCTCTTGGTCTGGCCGGGCGCCGCCTGCACATTGTTGGCGAGCAGCGCGTTTCGGATATCCTCGCCGGTGATGCCGCGCGCGGCCATGCGTTCCGGATCGAGCCAGAGCCGCATCGCGAAGGTGCCGCCGCCCGCGACCACGGCGGAACCCACGCCGGGCACGGTCGACAGGATCGGCTGCACTGTGCGGGACAGGTAGTCCGAGATCGCGGCCGGCTGCATCTGATCACTTGAGAAGCTCAAGATCATGATCGCACCGCCGGCATTGCCGAGCGCGCTCTGCTTGGTCACGACCGGATCGTTGGCCTCGCGCGGGATCTGGTACTTGACCTGCTGGACCTTCGAGATGACCTCCGTCAGCGCCTTGTCGGCATCGTAGTTGAGGCGGAGATAGACCGTGATCGCGCTCGTTCCCTGGCTGGAGCTTGCCGTGATGTAGTCGATGCCCTCGGTCGACGAGATCGCCTGTTCGAGCGGGGTGGTGATGAAGCCCTGCATGAGGTCGGGCGGGGCGCCGGGATAGACGGTCTGGATCGAGATCGACGCCGATTCGAGGTCGGGAAACTGCCGGATCGGCAGGTCGAGCAGCGCCCGCAGACCGATGAAGAAGATCAGCGCGCTGATGACCGCGGCCAGCACCGGCCGACGGATGAACAGATCGGTGAGGTACATGTTCAGAACCGGGTCGCCGAGGGCGGCGTCGCGAGTGCATCTCCCGGCGTGATCACCACCTGGGTGCCATTGTTGAGGCGGAGCTGCCCCGAGGCCGCGACCCGGTCACCCCCGTTCAAGCCCGAGAGGATCGCGACCTTGCCGTCAAAATGATCGCCGGTCTTGACGAAGGCGCGCGTCACCCTGAGCACCGGCTGCCCTTTGTCATCCTTGCCGTCCTCGCGCACCAGGAAGACCGAGTCGCCGTAGAGGCTGTAATCGACTGCCGTTTCAGGCACGACGACGAGCTTCGGCGCTTCGGGCATCACCACCGCAACGTTCGCGAACATGCCGGGCAGGAGCGCATGGTCCGGGTTGTCGAGGGTCGCCTGCACCAGCAGCGTGCGCGTCTGCTGGCTGATCTGCGGCTCGATGGCGGTGATCTTTGCCTTGAATACGCGGCCTGGATAGGCGTCGGCCCTGAGCTCGGCCTCCTGCCCGATCTTGACCTGACCCGCGACCTGCTCCGGCAAGGTGAAATTAGCCCAGAGCTGCGAAAGGTCGGTCAAAGTCACGATTGCGCCGCCGGGATTGAGATAGGCGCCGACATTGACCTGTCGGACGCCGAGCTGCCCGGAGAACGGGGCGCGCACCAGCTTCTGCGCGATCTGCGCCTGGGTCTTCTCAATGTCGGCCATTGCCTGATCATGCAGGCTCTGCTGCTGGTCGACCACCTGCCGGCTTTGGAAGTCACGGGCCGACAGCATCTTGTCGCGCTCGAGATTGGCCGCCGCCACGCGCAACTGCGCCTGGTAATTGGCAAGGTCGCCGCGCTCCGGCGCGTCGTTGAGCTGCACCAGCGGATCGCCTTCCTTAACCATGGCGCCGGGCTCGAACATGATCCCGGTGATCATGCCGCCCACTTCGGGCGCCACCGTCACCTGCCGCACCGCCTGGAGCGTGCCGATGCCGGAGAGGAATTTCGGAACCGCGGCGACCTCGGCGGTGGCTGCGGTGATCGGCGTCGGCGGCATCTTGACCGCCATATATTTGGCGATCGCTGCAGCCTCGAAGCGGTGATAGAAGCCGAAGGCGGCCACGATCGCTGCCATGGCAAGGGCCGTGATGACCAGCACCCGCCACTGACGCGGCACCCGCGCGCCGGCGACAGCCGGCACGTCCGAGATTTCGCGAGAGTCGATCGGGTCCAACGGCATCGGGCTGTCTCTTCAATCCTCGCCCGGTGACGCAACGGCGGGTCAACAGGGTAATTCTATGTCGAATTCGTTCACATTATAAACGATTTTGCGGTGCAGTGTAAACAGCCCGGACGCGTGCCGTTTCGTGATCGGGGCGTGTTCCCGAATTCACCACCGATGGGGTTGCCACTCACGCCCGCCGGCGCTGTAGCAGCGTTGCGCCGAGCGCCACCAGGCTGGCAACGCCGACGATGAAGGTGCCCAGCGCGTTGATCTCGGGGCTGACGCCAAGCTTGACGCTGGAGAAGACATAGAGCGGCAGGGTAGTGGCGCCGGGGCCAGTGACGAAGGCGGTGATGACGAAATCGTCCATGCTGAGCGAGAAGCTGAGCAGCCAGGCGGCGGCGAGCGCCGGGGCGATCAGCGGGAGGGTGATGCGCAGGAAAACCGAGAGTGGCCGCGCTCCGAGGTCGGCCGCGGCCTCTTCGAGCGAGCGATCCAGGCTGGCGAGCCGCGACTGCACGACGACTGTGGCGTAGGCGACGGCGACGGTGATGTGGGCGATAGCAATCGTCATCGCCCCCCGCCCGACCGGCCAGCCGATCAGACGTTCCATTGCCACGAACAGCAGCAGCATGGAGACGCCGGTCGTCACCTCCGGCAGTACCAGAGGCGCCGCGACGAGTCCCGTTAACAGCTGCTTGCCGCGGAATCGCCGAAACCGGGTCAGCGCATAGGCCGTGAGCGTGCCGATGACGACCGCGCCGGTCGCGGCGAACACGGCGATGGTGAGCGACAGGCGGACGGCGGCGAGCACCTGGTCGTCGGCTGCGAGGGCACCGTACCATTTGGTCGAGAAGCCCGACCACACGGTCACCAGCCGGGATTCGTTGAACGAGTAGACGATGACCGACAGGATCGGCGCGAAAAGGAAGGCATACCCCGCCGCTAGCACCGCGCCTCCGGCGATCCAGGGGCCCAGCCTCCTCATCCCGTCCGCCCTGCCGCGGCCTGGCGGCCCTGCACCAGCAGGATCGGAATGGCCAGGATCAGGAGCAGCACGACCGCGATCGCGGAGGCGGCCGGCCAGTCGCGGTCGGTGAAGAACTCGCTCCACAGCTGGGTCCCGATCATCGGCAGCTTGCCCGAGCCCAGCAGCTCGGGGATCACGAACTCGCCGCAGGCCGGGACGAAGACGAGCAGCGCGCCAGCCAGCGTGCCTGGCCAGGACAGCGGCAGCGTGACCCGGAAGAAGGCGGACCACGGCCGCGCACCGAGGTCCGCCGCGGCTTCGAGGAGGGTCCAATCGAGCTTTTCCAAGGTTGCGTAGAGCGGCAGGACCAGGAACGGCAGGTAGGCGTAAACCATGCCGATCATGATCGCGACCGGCGTGTTGAGGATGACCAGCGGCTGGTGAATCAGCCCGACCTTCAGGAGAAAGCCGTTCAGCAGGCCGTTATCCTTGAGGATGCCGATCCAGGCATAGACGCGGATCAGGAACGAGGTCCAGAACGGCAGGATGACGAACATGACGAGCAGCGGCTGCAACCGCTTGGGCGCGCGTGCCAGGACATAGGCGATCGGGTAGCCGAACAGCAGGCAGAGCAGGGTCGTGCCGAGCGCGATGGCGATCGAATTGACGAAGGCTCGGATATAGATCGAGTCCTCGGTCATCTGGGCGAAATTGCCGAAGTCGAGATTGACTATCGGATGGCCGTTCCGCCAACCGAGGAAGAACTCGATCGGAGGCGAACCGTAGCCGGCGGTGGAAAAGCTGATGCCGACCACGATCAGGAACGGCGCCAGCACGAACAGTCCGAGCCAGAACCAGGGCAGCGCGAGGACGCCGAGGCGGCGGGTCAGCGCGGGCTTCATGGCATGCGCCCTCACCCTCCCAGCCCTGCGGGCTGGGCCCCTCCCTCTCCCGCAATGCGGGCGAGGGGATTCGATAGCCCCTCTCCCGTACCACGGGCTACGGCATTCACACATCTCGTCTTGCGCGATTGGGTGAGGTCTGATTCGC
>CAZVYC010000063.1:5107-22214 GCA_964631425.1 uncultured Rhodospirillales bacterium | reverse complement strand
ACGCAGGCCGCCCTTGACGAAGCTGATGACTTCGTTGCGCCGGCTGGTGGGCGCGATGAAATGCGGGTTATCGTCATAGAATTTCAGCAGCGCGTCGCCATAGGCCGACAGGCGGAAGAAATAGCTGGGCTCTTCGACCCACGCGACCGGTGCGCCGGAGGGGGCGAGCTTGGCGCCGTCGGGACCGTCCTTGAGTTCGGCCTCATCGTAAAAGGCTTCGTCGCGCACCGCGTACCAGCCGGAATAAGATCCGAGATAAATCGCCGGCCGGCCGTCCGGCGCGGTCGCCTCAGCCATCGCGCGCCACAGCGCCTGGGCGGCGGCAACGTTGCGCGGCTCGGTCGTACGGATGAAGTCGTCATTCGAGAAATTGAGCAGCGTGGTCAACGTGCGGAAGTTTTGGGAGACGCGGTCGGTAAATTCCTGCGGCGTGACGCCGGCCTGGGCAGCGGATTGCGCGACCTTTTGACCATGCTCGTCCGTGCCGGTCAGGAAAAACACGTCACGACCTGCCAAGCGGTGGAAGCGCGCCGTCACGTCGGCCGCCAGCGTCGTGTAAGCGTGGCCGATATGCGGCTGGTCGTTGACGTAATAGATCGGCGTCGTGACGAAAAACGGTTGCGCGCTCATACCGACTCCAGGGCCAACTTCAAGGGCCAACTTCAGGGCAAGGCCCGCTCCACGCCGCTCAACGAAGGGCCGCTCAACGAAGGGCCGCTCAGCGAAGGGCTGCGCTCACAGCATCCAAGGCGGAAATCACCGTCAGCCGCCGATCCAGATTGGCGCCGTCCGACCTCGTGAAAAGTTGGGAGACCTTCTCCCATACCTCAAGTGCCCGTTCAAGCTGGCCGCTTCGTCCGAGCCGGGCCACAAGTTCGCGCTCGCCGGGGACGAGCTCGGTATGCCGAATGCCCTCCCCGCCCCGCCCGAGCTCGCGCGTCGCCCGACTGAGCCAATCGACGAGAAGTTGCGCGAAAGAACGATAAGATTCGTCGGCACCGGACGGTGCGAGCTTGTCACCGAGCGCGTGCCCGGCCGCCCAGTCTACCTGCCCGCCCCCGGCGATCGCCAGGAACTGGGCGAGCAGAGCGAGGCCGTCATGTCGTGCGATCTCCAGCGCCCGGCCGATGCTGCCCGTTGCGGCGGCTGCGAGCCGCGCCCGTGTCTCCGGGTCGATGTCGGGGCGATAGGACGCGATCAGCTGATCGACTGTTGGATCCGGCAGCGCCGGCAGGGTGAGAAGCCGACAGCGCGAACGGATCGTCGGCAGCAGCGAGGACGGCCGCTCCGTCAACAGCAGCAGCAACGCCCCCCGCGGCGGCTCCTCGAGGATTTTCAGGACCGCGTTCTGGCCGGCACGGTTCATGCCGTCGGCACCGTCCAGGATCACCACCCGCCAGCCGCCTTCGGCGGCGGTGAGGCGCAGGAAAGGTGCGATGCGCCGAACGTCGTCGACGGCGATCTCCTTACGCTGACGACCGCGCTCCTCGTCGAATTGGCGCTCGACGGTCAGCAGATCGGCATGTCCTGCGGCGGCGACCCGGCGGAAGACCGGGCGATCGTCGTCAATGTGCAGCGAGTCGGGCCGGCGCTCGTTCCCGGCCAAGAGATAGCGGGCGAAGCGAAAGGCGAGCGTCGCTTTGCCGATACCGCCCTGCCCGGCAATCAGCCAAGCATGGGGCATTCGTCCGCTGGCATAGGCTGCGAGCAGCGTTTGTTCCGCCTTTTCTTGGCCGACCAGGTCGGGATTGGCGCGCGGCGGCTTTGCAAGGCTTCCGGACTCGGCTTCGCTCATAAGCGCACCATATCCGGCGGCACGCGTAATCCTAAGCAGGAATCACATGCAATGAAGCGGGCATCCCGTCTCTTCGACGCGATGCTTGGATTGTCTCGGAGACCCAGCCCCGGTTGTATGGCTTTGGTATAGGGCCAGCTAAACCATGAGATGTACCCGGTGCGCCTTAGGTAGCATGGACGCGGTTTCCGCCGTCCGATATTGCAAAAGCGAAATCCGCTAACAATCGACGGGCAGGCGCTCAGATGAGTCAGGCGCCGGTCGCTTCCTGCCTCGCAGTGGCTATCGCGCTCGCTTTACTGTCGGCCCAGGCAGCGGCGCAGCCCGCGTCCGGCCAACCGCCGGCGGTCGGGGTTGTGCGAGCCGAGCGCCAGCAGATCACGCAGAGCGATGAGTTCATCGGCCGCGTCCAGGCGGTGAACCGGGTGGCCCTTGTCGCGCGCGTCACCGGCTTCCTCGAAAAGCGGCTCTACGTCGAGGGGGCCGAGGTCAAGGCGGGCGATCTCCTCTACCAGATCGAAAAACCGCCCTTTCAGGCGCAGGTCGATGCCGCAAAGGCGGCCGTAGAACAGTTCGAAGCGCAGCATCGGGACGCCCTGTTGACCTTACAGCGCGCGCAGACACTGTTGCGCACACCGGCGGGCCAGCAATCCACCGTCGACGCCGCGCTCGCCAGTGAACGGGCCCTGGCGGCGCAGATCGCGGGCGCGCAGGCCCAGCTTGAGACGGCCACGATCAATCTCGGCTACACCGATATCTACGCGCCGGTCGACGGGAAGATCAGCGCCACTCATGTCACCGAAGGCAATGCCGTCTCCCCGACGAGCGGAACCCTGTCGGACATTGTCAGCCAGGACCCGATGTACGTGGTGTATCAGGTCTCGGTGCGCGCCGGGCTCGATCTCCGCGCTCGCTATGGAGACAAGGGCGGGTTCAACGCTGTTGTTCTGAAGCTGCGCCTGCCCGACGGCCGAATCTACGAGCACGAAGGCAAGCTTGATTACATAGGCCCAACGGTCGCGGAAAATACCGACACTTTGACGCTGCGCGGTGTCTTCCCCAACCCGCGGCTATCCGGGCTATCGCCAGGCGAACCGGCATTGCGCGAGCTGTTCGACGGGGAATTCGCGACTGTGCTGCTAGAAGGCGTCCAGCCGATCACGGTTCTGGGCATTCCGCGCTCTGCAGTACTTGCGGATCAACAAGGCGACTATGTCTACGTGGTCGACGCGCAGAAAAAGGCTGAGATCCGCCGCATCCAGCAGGGCCAATCGACGCCTTCCACGGCCGTGATAACGAACGGGCTGAGCCAAGGCGAGCTGGTTATTAGCGAGGGATTGCAGCGCGTTCGCGACGGCGAGACGGTGTCGCCTCAGCCGGCAACACCGGGCCCGCGGGTCGACGGCCGGGCGGGCGACTCCGGTGGAGGAGCGGCGCCGTCCGTGGGCTCTGCAGGCGCCCAGCCATGATATCGGCCATCTTCGTCGATCGTCCGCGGCTCGCGGTCGTCATCGCCGTCGTCATCACGATCGCCGGCCTATTGGCGCTGACCTCCATTCCGGTGGCGCAGTTTCCGGACATCGTACCGCCGCAAGTGCAGGTTTCCGCCACCTATCCGGGCGCCTCGGCCGCCGTCGTCGAAGCCACCGTGGCCCAGCCGATCGAAGCGCAGGTCGTCGGCGTCGATAAGATGATCTACATGAAATCGACGAGCGGCAATGACGGCAGCTACAACCTGACGGTGAGCTTTAACCTCGGCAGCGACCCCGACATCGACACGGTCAACGTCAACAACCGCGTGCAGATCGCCCTCGCGCAGCTCCCCACCGAAGTTCAGCAGGAGGGGCTGATCGTCCAGAAGAAGTCCTCGGCCGTCCTGCAATTCGTCGTTCTTTACAGCGAGAACGGCAAGCAGGACCCGCTGTTCATCACCAACTATGCGGTCATCAACGTGATGGACGTCCTGTCCCGGATACCTGGGGTCGGCCAGGCATTCATGTTCGGCAAGCTGAACTATTCGATGCGCATCTGGTTCGATACCAAGCGGCTCGACAATTTGAAGCTGACGCCGGCCGATATAATTTCAGCAATCCAGGCGCAGAACGTCCAGGCGCCAGTCGGCCGCATCGGAGCGCGCCCGATCAGCAACGATCAGCAATTCCAGATCAATTTAGAAACGCAGGGTCGCCTGACCACGCCTGAGCAGTTCGGCAACATTGTCTTGCGCACCAATCCCGACGGCTCGGTACTGCGCATCCGCGAAGTCGCCCGGATCGATCTCGGCGCCCAGAATCAGGACATCGAAAGCCGTATCAACGGCCAATCGGCGGTGGCAATCGGCATCTACCTATCTCCTGGCGCCAATGCGATCAAGACTGCCGCTCAGGTCAAAGCCGATCTGCAGCGCCTGAGCCAGCGCTTTCCACCCGGGCTTAAGTATCTGGTCAACTACGACACGACCACCTTCGTGCAGGACACCATCCATGACGTACTGATGACGTTGCTCATCGCCTTTGTGCTTGTCGTCATCGTCGTCTTCCTGTTCCTCGGGAGTCTGCGCGCGACCCTGATACCGACGATCGCTGTGCCCGTCAGCGTGATCGGCACCTTCGCAGTGCTATTGCTGCTGGGATATAGCGCCAATACCGTTTCGCTGCTGGCCATGGTCATGGCGATCGGCATCTTGGTGGACGACGCGATCGTCGTGGTCGAGAACGTCGAACGCGTGATGGAGGAAAATCCTCATCTCTCTCCGGCCGAGGCCACGAAGAAGGCCATGACGGAGATCACGGCGCCGATCATTGCCATCACCCTGGTGCTGCTTTCGGTATTCGTGCCGGTTGCCTTCATCCCTGGCGTTTCAGGAACACTCTTCCGGCAATTCGCGGTGACGATCAGTGTCGCGATGCTGATCTCGGCTATCAATGCGCTGACCTTGTCGCCGGCACTGCGCCCTGAGGGTCCGAAGCGCGGCCCGGTAGGCTGGATCTTGCGACACATCGACAACGCACGTGACTCTTATGCAGGGATTGTGCGCCGCCTCGTGCGCAGATCGTTGCTCGGCGTCGTGCTAATTGCGGCGAGCGCCATTGTCCTATTCGGCCTGTTTTCGCGCACGCCGACCGGTTTCCTGCCGGAGGAGGACCAAGGAGCCTTTTTCGTTGCGGTGCAGTTGCCAGACGGTGCCTCTGTATCTCGCACCAGCACGGAGGTCCGCCGCATCGAGGGCCTGCTGAAATCGATGCCGCAGGTCCAGAACGTGTTTGCCGTGATCGGGTTCTCGATCCTCGACAACGTCAACGAGCCGAATGCGGCGTTCATCGTTCCTACCCTGAAGCCATTCGCAGATCGCGTGGGCGCGGCAAACTCGGCGCAAGCGTTGATCGCGCGCCTTTTCGGCGAGGGGCAACAGGTCCGCACCGCGAGCGTCATCCCGTTCAACCTGCCTCCGATCATCGGATTGTCCACGACCGGCGGGTTCGAATACGAGCTCGAAGGCCTCGAAGGGCAGGAGCCGGCAGCGATGAACGGCGTCATGCAGGGGCTGCTCGCAGCCGCCAACAAGGACCGGCGGCTGACCCGGGTCTTTTCCACCTATACGGCAAATAATCCCTCAATCTATCTCGATATCGACCGCGAGAAGGCGCAGGTCCTGGGCCTCGACATGAACGATGTGTTCGGTGCCTTGCAGGCCACCTTGGGTGGGATTTACGTCAATAACTTCAACCTGTTCGGACGGGTCTGGCAGGTCAATATCGAGGGCGAGGCGACGGCCCGCAATGATGTCGGCTCGCTATGGCAGGTCTATATCCGCAACAAATACGGCAACAGCGTGCCGTTGCGCTCAATCGCCGAGGCCCGCGTCGTCGTCGGTCCGCAGGTCATCACCCGCTACAACAATTATCGCGCAATTCCGATTCAGGGCAGCCCCGCGCCAGGCACCTCGTCGGGCAGCGCGCTCGCCGCTATGGCCGAGGTGTCGGACAGGACATTGCCCGCTGGGTACAGCTATGAGTGGACCGGGACCGCCTATCAAGAGGTCGCGGCCTCTGGGCAGACCGGGGCGATCCTTGGTCTGGCCGTGCTGTTCGCCTTTCTGTTCCTGGTCGGGCTCTACGAGAGCTGGATGATCCCGGTGCCAGTCTTGCTGTCGGTCCCGGTCGGTGTCCTGGGGGCCTTTGTCGGCGTCCTGGTTTTCCATCTGTCGCTCGACCTCTATGCCGAGATCGGCCTCGTCGTGCTGATCGCGATGGCCGCCAAGAACGGCATTCTGATCGTCGAATTCGCCAAGGACCAGCGCGAGCAGGGCAAAGATGTGCGGGAGGCCGCAGTGCTCGGCGCGCAGATGCGCTTTCGCGCTGTCATGATGACCTCGTTTGCGTTCATCCTGGGCGTCTATCCGCTGGTTGTCGCACAGGGCGCCTCTGAGATCAGTCGCCACGACGTCGGCACGCCGGTGTTCGCCGGAATGATCGCCTCGAGCGCCATCGGAATTTTTGTGATCCCAATGCTCTACGTGACCTTCCAAGTGCTGCGGGAACGGAGCGGCGCCGCGAGTGCCGCGGGCATCCGGCGCATCGCGGGGACACTCCGTCGCTTCGGCACGATGCTTGGATTGCCTCGGAGCCCCGGCCCCAACCCGTAGCCCGAGTTTGGGACAGGGCCTGCTTCACCGCCAAACTATCACTCCTTCGATTGGGATAGCGCGCGTTAATCGGCCGCCGCCGGACCGCTGCCGCCGACCGCCCGGCGGGTGAGCCAAACCAGCGGCAGGATGACGACGCAAAGCCATCCCGAGGCCCAGAAGAAATCGATCGACGACAGGAGATAGGCTTGGCTGATCAGGGTTCGGGTCACCACGCCCAGGCTCTCGGCCATCGACAGGCCGCTCGCATGCAGGTGCTGCAGTACTTGGACCATGGCTGGGTCGTTGAAGCTGGAGGAGTCCACCAGCCGGCTCTGGTGCATCGCTTCCCGTCGATCCCAGATGACTGTCGTCAGCGATGCCGCGAAACCACCGGCGGTGATGCGGGCGAAATTCGACAGGCCGGAAGCAGCCGGAATGCGCTCCGGCGACACGCCCTGGAGCAGGATTGTGAGCATCGAGACGAAGAACACGCTCATCGCCAGCCCTTGCACGAACAGCGGCATGATCAGCACGCCGAAGCTGGCATCGGGGGTATAATTGGCCCGCATCAGATAGGAGACGGCGAAAGCGACGAAGGCGACGGTGGCGGTCCAGCGCGCGTCGATCCGCGCCATGGTCCGGGCGGCGACCGGCGACAGGACTACGGCGACCACGCCGGCCGGCGCCGCGACGAGGCCCGCCCAGGTGGCCGTGTAGCCAACCTGGGTCTGCAGCCACAACGGCAGGAGCACCAGGTTGCCGAACAGCACTGCGTAGCCAAGGCAGAATGCCAGCGTGCCGATGGCAAAGTTCCGCGTCTTGAACAGCGAAAGATCCACGATCGGGTGGGTTTCGGTGAGCTCCCAGATAAGCCAGGCGGCAAAGCCGATCGCGGCGACAATCGCAAGCACGGTAATGAAGGGAGACGCGAACCAATCGGCGTCCTTGCCCTTGTCGAGCATGACCTGAAGGGCGCCTACCCAGATCACCAGAAGGCCGAACCCCACGCTGTCGACCGGCAGCCGGCGGGTGGGTGTCTCACGTGTCGCCAAGCTGCGCCAGCAGATGCCGGCGCAGGCCACTCCAATCGGCACATTGATGAAGAAAATCCATGGCCAAGTATAATTATCAGAGATGTAGCCGCCGAAAATCGGGCCGCAGATCGGCGCAACGAGGGTTGTCATCGACCAGATGGCAAGCGCGGTGCCGCGCTTGGACGGCGGGAATATCGCGATCAGCAGCGCTTGCGATCCCGGGATCATGGGCCCGGAAACCGCGCCCTGCACCACGCGGAAGAATACCAGCGAGCTTAGGCTCCAGGAGATGCCGCACAGGAACGAGGCGAGCGTGAACAGCACGACCGATATCACGAAGGTGCGGACCACGCCGTAACGCTGCATCAGCCACCCGCTGACCGGCACCGAGATGCCGT
This sequence comes from uncultured Rhodospirillales bacterium, assembly GCA_964631425.1. Taxonomy (GTDB): domain Bacteria; phylum Pseudomonadota; class Alphaproteobacteria; order BOG-932; family Roseiterribacteraceae; genus BOG-932. Next base: position 14,360 of record CAZVYC010000063.1, on the reverse strand, counting down.
TCGAGACCGCGAACGAAGTGATGACCCAGGTGCCCTGGTCGGCGCTCACGCCCAGATTGCCGGCGATCGTCGGAATCGAGACGTTGGCGATCGACGAATCCAGCACCTGCATGAAGGTGCCGAGCGCCAGCGCGATCGCGGTAACCGCGAGGGTGGTGCCACTCAGCGGCGGCGGAGCCGAGTCGGGCATTATCGCGCTCCGGCCGAAGCCATTTTGGCCGTACCTCCGTTCTCGGCAATGATCCGAGCGATCAGAGCGTCGATTTCAGGATCGTCGCCGTCGCTGCGCTTGGCGGGAAAGGGCTGGTTCCGGACCTTGGAAGTAACCGGCAATCCGGAGACGTCGCTGACGTCGACATCGACGGTGGCCGACAGGCCAATGCGTAGCGGATTGGATTTCAGCTCCTTCGGATCGAGCAAGATGCGTACCGGCACGCGCTGGACGATCTTGATCCAGTTGCCGGTCGCGTTCTGCGGCGGCAGCAGCGCGAAGGCGTTGCCGCTGCCGGCCGACACGCCGGCAACGGTCCCGTGATAGGTCACGCGGCTGCCATAGAGGTCAGTGGTGATGTCGACCGGCTGCCCCACCCGCATATCGCGGAGCTGGACTTCCTTGAAGTTGGCATCGATCCAGACGTCCTCCAGCGGCACAACCGCCATCAGCGGCGTGCCCGATTCGACGTGCTGGCCAACCTGGACATTTCGCCTGGCGATCTCGCCGTCGGTGGGTGCCTCGATGCTGGTGCGGCGGAGCGCGAGCGCGGCGTTCTTGAGCTTGGCCGCGGCTGCCAGCACGTCAGGATGGGACGAGACCGGCGTGTTTCCGATTCGGGCCAGCACCTGGTCGAGTTCGGCGCGCGCGGCCAGCAGAGAGGCCGTCTGCGCGCTCGACGTGTCCTGGGCGTGCGAAAAATCCTCGCGCGACACGGCTCCGGTGGCGATGAGCGACGCGCGTCGCCTGGCATCGTCCTGAGCCCGCTTGAGGTCGGCTTCGCGTGCTTCGATCTGCGCGCGCAGCTGGTCGGCCTGCGCCAGCAGCGCCTTCACGTTTCGCACCGCCTGTGCAAGGCCCGCCTCGGCCGAGGACATCGCGATCTCGGCATCGGCCGGATCGAGATCGATGAGCTTCTGACCGGCGACGACCGTCTGCGTATCGTCAGCGTGAAGCCCGATCACCGTTCCCGGTTCTTCGCTGGTGACCTGGACCACGTCGCCGCCAACATAGGCGTCGTCGGTCGATTGAATGCCTCGGGTGAAGAAGAACGCGTAGGCGGCCCACCCAAGCCCGGCGAGGACCACCACGGCGAACAGGATCGAGAGCGCCACACGCCGGCCGCCGCGGGTTTTGGGCTGCGTGACGGGAGACGGTGCATTAGTCATGCGCTAGCTCCAAATGGCCAACGGCATCGCGCTGTCCTGCAGATGTCGCAATGCCGTCGACGAACTTGACGAGGAGGCGGGTCAGCGTGTCCGCCTCCGCGCGCGTGAAGCCTGCCAGCGCCGTGTTGAGGGGGCCGGTGACCATTGGGATCAGCGACTCGACCATGCGCCGGCCAGCTTCGGTTAGATGCAGGGTCACGACCCGGCGGTCGGTAAGGCTGCGCTGGCGCTCGATGAAGCCGCGCTGGGCCAGCTGGTCGAGGACACGGGTCAGTGCGCCGCTGTCATGGCACATGTCGCGGCTGATCTCCGCGGCCGTGTTGCCGAGCTTGTCCCGCAGATACATGAGCACGGTCCATTGCACGAACGTGATCTCGTGCGGGGCGAATGCCGCCTCGATGGAGGCTGTCAGAAGATTGCGGGCCCGGCGGATCAGATATCCGATGCTGTTGCAGGCCGTATATGTGTCAGGGGAGTAATAGGACATAGTCTGCCTCGGCTAATACTGCCTAGGCAGGCGATATAGGAGTCCCCCACCCCTATGTCAAGCCACGTGGCTGATCTGGAAATTGGGCGAAAACGGCTTCCCGGATGGCTTGCGCCACGCTGTCGACGCCAGGATCGGCAGAAATCACGCGGCAACGAGCGGGGGCGGCGGCCGCGATTGCGTGGAAGCCTTCGCGGACCCGTTCATGGAAGGCCTCGTCCATGCGCTCGTAGCGGTCTTCGCTGCCCGGCCGCGCAGCGGTGCGCGCGCGGCGCACTTCTGCCGAAACGTCGAGTACGAGGGTGAGGTCTGGCACGAAACCGTCGAGCACCAGTCTCTGCAAGCCGGCAATGGCGTCGAGGGGAACGCCCTGGCCATACCCCTGATAGGCCAGCGTGGAGTCGAAGAAGCGGTCGCAGATCACCCAGCGGCCGACCGAGAGCGCAGGCAAGATTCGGCGGGTGACGTGGTCGCGCCGCGCCGCGTAGTGCAGCAGGGTCTCAGTGAGCGCATCCCACCGGCCGGTCTCGCCTGTCACCAGGAGCCCGCGGATGAGCTCGGCGCCCGGCGAGCCCCCGGGCTCGCGCGTGATCTCGACGTCGATGCCGCGCGCCCCGAGCCAATCGGCCAGTAACCGCGCCTGGGTCGACTTGCCGGCCCCCTCGCCCCCTTCGAGCGTGATGAAACGGCCCCGGCCAGTCGGCGCCATCTCAGTTCTTGGCCGTCGCAGTGCTCGTGTCAGGGCGCCCGCCCATCAGGTAGTGCGCGGCCATCGCCAACCGGGGAAGGAAGCCGAGGCGCGCCACGGCATTCCCGGCCTTCAGCGGGTACTCCTGGTCGGGCATCCCGGGGACGGAGATCACCAGCTTGCCGATCGGCTGTCCCGAAGCGATCGGAGCCTTGACGGTCTCAGGCATGTCGACGACTGCCTTGAGCGTCTTGCGCTCCGGAAAGCTCAACGTCACGGCCACCGGCTGGTCTGTCACCAGCGGCACCGTGGGGTCGGCACCTTCCCAGGTCACGGCGTGCTCCACGGTCTCGCCGGGCTTGAACAGGGTGTAGGCCTTGAATTGGTTAAACCCGTAATCGAGCAAGGCCGAGGGGTCGTCGGCGCGGGCCTGCATGTTGGGCAGGCCGTTGACCACCACCACCAGCCGGCGACCGTTGCGGATGGCCGATGCGCAGAGTCCGTAACCTCCAGCGTCAGTATGCCCGGTCTTGAGACCGTCGACACCCAGCCCCGCCTTATAAAGCAGCGGGTTGCGATTACCCTGCTTGATATTGTTGTAGGTGAACTCGAGCTCGCCGAAATAATGGTAATACTCCGGAAAATCCTCCACCAGATGCTGTGCCAAGGTGGCGAGGTCGCGAGCGGTCGAATAATGCTCGGGATCGGGCATGCCGTTCGAATTGGCGAAATGGCTGTTCGTCATGCCGAGTTGCTTCGCCTTGTCGTTCATCTCGGTCACGAACTCGGCCTCCGATCCGGCCAGTCCTTCGGCGAGCACGACCGTGGCATCGTTGCCCGACTGGATGATCACACCGCGGATCAGGTCCTCGACCTTCACCCGACCGTTGATCGGCAGGAACATGGAGGATTCGTCCTGCTTGTAGGTCTGCCGCCAAGCCCTCTCGCTGACGGTAAAACTGTCGTCGAGCTTGATCTTCCCCTGTTTGAGCGCATCGAAAACCATGTAGATGGTCATCATCTTGCTCATCGACGACGTCGGCATGTGCTGGTCGGCGTTCTTCTCGTAAAGCACCCGATGCCCGGTCAAATCGACCAGGATGGCTTGCCTGGCGTTGCTCTCAAACGCTTGTGCCGAAATCGAGCCTAGGAAGACCAGCAAGCCCAGCATTCCCCCCAGCGTCAGACGCGACAGTTTCATGATCCGATATCCTCAGTCGCAATCCCTAGTTGATGCGCTAGCGACAAATAATGGAAACGCCATTCTTGCGAAAGCGGGAATCCGTTCCGCCCGTTTCTACAGCAATGACAATAAAATCCTGTCTTATAGCAACGACGGCAATGCTTGATCCGATGCATTTACTCGATCGCAATTCGAAACGTTCGCATTCAGTCAACGACGATCTTTGCTTCACCCGCGCCCGCGGCTACGACTTGCGCCAAAATCTGGTCGGCCTGGTCGACGGTCGCGATCGGACCGATCCTGACGCGATAGAACATCCGACCGCCGACATTGGCCGGCGCAATATTCGCCTTGGTGATCAAGCCCAGCTTGGCCCGCATCCGCTCGGCATTTTCGGCCACGCTGAACGCGCCAGCCTGGATATAGATACTCGACGGACGGACCTTTTGCACAGAGGCGATTTGCGGCGCCGGCAGGAAGCGCCCACCAATATCCTCGCCCTTGATGGTCTGGGTCGGAACCTCGCGCTGCATCACACTTTTTTCGTCGACGACGGCGACATCGGGGGGCCGCGGCGGCTGGTAGGGCTGAGCTTGGGCAATCTGCTGCGGCGGTTTGTAGGGTTGAGCCTGGGCAAGCTGCCGAGGCGGCGGCGTCGCAGCCGCGGGGCGGGTATAGGTCGGCGTTGCCGGCGGCGGCGGCGGCGGCTGGTCCGGATCAATGCCCGCGATATCGACTGCAAGTTGTCCCTGCCGAGCCGCCTCGGCCAGCGCCTGGCTCTCGCGCGCCATGATCTGCACCCGGACCTTGGCCGTGCCGGTGCGCTCGAAGCCAAGGAGCTGTGCCCCGCGGCGCGACATGTCGATGATCCGCCCGCGTACGAAGGGACCGCGATCATTGACCCGGACAATGATGGTGCGGCCGTTCTCGAGATTGGTGACTCGAACCAGCGACGGCATCGGCAGCGTCTTATGAGCAGCCGTCACCTGGTTCATGTCATAAAGCTCGCCGTTGGCAGTGCGCTTGCCGTGGAAATCCGGACCATACCATGAGCCGATGCCGGTCTCGTCATAGTTCCAGTCCTCGGCCGGCGTATAGAGCACGCCGTCAACCACGTATGGATCGCCGATCTTGTAATAGCCGCGCTGGTTCGCGGTAGTGACCGAGCGGTGCATCGCCCCGCCTCCGGTGCCGCCCCCGCCTCCGCATCCTGCCGTCAACCCGCAGAGCAGCAGGAGGCAAAGGGACCGGAGCGTCACCATCATCGCGTGCGTTTCCCTCAATTCCCGATCGCGTCGCCCAGCAGCCCGACGGCCAGCGCGAAATAAGTGGAATGGTTCCACTTCATGATCGTGCGAAAGTTATCATAGACCAGAAATGCCCGTCCGCCGACACCATCGGGGGCGATGATCGAACCGTCGATCCTACTGACCGGCAGCGGGCCGCCATCGATGCGCCTGACGCCGAGGCGCGCCCAGTCGGCGACGGATTTCTGCGTTGGCAGGCCAAGCTGTCCCTCGTCGAACCGGCGCGGCAAACGCACCTCACGCCCCCATGTCTCGTCGCGTTTCCAGCCGAGCGCGGATAGATAATTGGCGGCCGAGGCGAACACGTCGCCGGGATCGTGCCAGATGTCCGGCTCGCCGCCGTGGCCGTGATCGGCGGCATATTTGAGATAGGTCGATGGCATGAACTGCACCTGCCCCATGGCGCCGGCCCAGGAACCTTTGAGATCGTCGACCTGAAAGCGGCCGTGGGCCAGGATCTTGAGCGCGTCGATCAGTTCCGCCCGGAAGAGGTCGGGCCGGCGGCCGTCATAGGCCAGCGTCGCCAGTGAATCGACGACCCGGAAATTCCCCATCGATGCACCATACGCGGATTCGACCGCCCAGAGCGCCATGATGGTTTTGGCCGAGACGCCGTATCTGTCACCAATTGCGTGCAGCAGGTTGTGGTATTGCGCGCGGAGCTTGCGGCCATGTTCGATCCGCGCCGGAACCAGGACGTTTCCAAGATACTGATCCAACGTCAGCACGTTCTCCGGCTGCCGCTGGTCGAGTTCGATCACGCGCGGCAGCGGCGTCACGCGATCGAGTGCGGCGTTCACCGTCGCGGCCGGGATGCCCTGTGCCTCGGCTTCCTGTTTCAGCGCTGCCAGCCATTGCGGAAAATCCTCCTGGGCGGCCGATGCCGGACCGGCTGCGATAAGCAGTAGGAGAAGGAAGGAGATGGCGGTCGATTTCATTGAACTGTCTGCTGCGCTACAAAAAAGGCGGCGAAGAACCAATATTCCGGTCTGGGGGTCACGACTCGTCCGACCCGCGCAATCATAGGCCGAGTGGGAATCGATGGAGAAGCGCCGCGCATCGAGCCTGCGGATTTGCGTCCTCTGCGTTCCGGCAATCCTGACCGCCTGCGTCGGAGCGGGCGGCCCCAGAATTACCAAGGAGCAGCAGGACGAGCTTAGCGGTTATGTCGGCGCCTATCATCTTTGCGTGGCCGAGACGGCCCGGGCGATCGACGACGGTGCGTCTCCGGTCACGAGCATAGCCCGCATCGCCATGGAAGATTGCAAGTCCGAAGCGGCGGACGTTTCCCAGTTTCTCGACAGCATCGAACTGTCGTCCGGGGTGAAAGCGCGCTATATCGACGACCTCCTCAAAACTGCCGCACGCCAGTCGGCGGTGATGCTGCGTCGCCGCCGCGGTCGCGATTGGGAGGATCTGCAGGTTTAGGCCGATATCAGCAGGTTATCGGCCGCGATCTCATCGCGATCTCATATTGCCAATCGCTGGCTTTCGGGCCACAGTCGCCCGTCAATTTACGAAACGACCAATGAGAAGGAGACTGTTCATGTTGAGAAGCCTCACGATGGGAGTGATTGCAGCATTGCTGGTGGCGTCCGCGGTTCCGGCGGCCCAGGCGGCAAAGGAGAAGTTCAAGGCCACGTTGAACGGCGCCAGCGAAGTGCCGCCGACCGACAGCAAGGGCACCGGCAAGGCCTCGCTGACCTATGACACGGACACCAAGAAGCTGACTTACACGCTGACCTACAAGGGCTTGTCGGGCGAGCCGGTCGCCGCGCATTTCCATGGCCCGGCCGACCCGGGGGCCAATGCCGGCGTCGAGGTGCCAATCACCGTCGGAAAGTCGCCGATCAAGGGCGAGGCTACTCTGAACGACATGCAAGCGGGGGATCTCGAAGCTGGCAAGTGGTATGTGAACATCCATACCAAAGCGAATCCGATGGGCGAAATCCGCGGCCAAGTGACGAAAGAATGATCTGAAGCGCCGCGTCGGCGCGCTTGGCGAGTGATCGCCGGATCGATCGACCGGAGGGGCCGCGCCTGGCGCGGCCCCTTCCATATTTTCACGGCGCTGTTTTGCACGCCGCCGTACTGATCAAACAACCGGGACGGCAAGCATGTTGGTGGAGGGACGCGCATATGACCGGTCTTGACGACGCCAATGCTGGCATCGACACCGTGCGTGCTGGGGGCGGTGCCGCTTTCTTGCGCCTTTCCATACGGCTCGGCGGCGTCGTTGCCGTCGTCGCGATGATCGGATCGACAGCGCTGTTGGTCTGGTATGGGCACACTGTTTTCAAGGATTGCCCGCTGATCGACGATTGGGCATTCGTCGACCGGCTGAAGGCGTACCTCTCGGGCGAGGCCGGGATCGGCTATTTTTTCGAGCGACATAACGGCCACCCTTCCCTGCTGAGCCGGCTGCTCTTCTATATTGCCTATCGGACATCGCGGCTGGATTTCAGGGTTATTCGCTGGCACTCGATCGGCATCCTGCTGGTCACCGCCGCGCTGATCGGCTGGCAGCTTTTCCACGACCTCACGCGCGGCGCATACGGCACGCGCGCCGGGCGGGCGGTCGCGCTGATCCTGGTTGCTCCCGCCTGTGGCCTTGTACTGTCCCTCGGCCATTGGGAAGTCCTGACGCTCGCCATGGCCGTGGACAATTGCGCGGTCAACGCGCTCGCGATCGCTGCAATCCTCTTGACCGACCACTGGCGGAGACGCGACGACGCGCTGTCCCTCGCAGCGGCCGTGGCCACAGGCTTGCTAGCCACAATGTGCATGCTGCAGGGGGCGCTCGTCTGGCCGGCCATGGCTCTTACACTGTTGCTAGCCCCTCGTCGACGCGGGACCGTTCCGGTCCTGCTTGGGCTGGCGACGGCGTCGCTGATCAGCGGCCTTGCCGCGCTGAAGGGTGTAGCTGCAGCAGGCGGCACCAAAATCGCCTTCGACGCACTGTATGCCGTCAAAGGGATCCTCATTCTCCAGGGCCTTCCGTTCCTCGGCGCGATCCACAATGGTTTCATTCCTCTTGCAGACCTCGCTGTCGGGCTGGTGATCGTGCTGCTGACCGCGACCGCCCTCCTGGTCTTCTTCGCAGCCATGCCGGCGCAGCGCTCCGGCCAGTGCAAATATATCGGCATTGCGGCGTTCGGCGGGGCAACCGCTCTCCTGATCGCGCTTGGCCGGCATCAATACACCGCCGAGCAGCTGGCAGCCTCCCGTTATGCAACCGCGCTTCTGCCGGCAGCTGTCGGGCTCTGGGGATTTCTGGCGGTTTCGGCGCAGGGCAGCCGCGTCACGGAACGATGCTTGATCGGCCTCTACGTGATCACCGTTGCCGGCCTGGCCATCACCGACTACCAAGAAGCACGCTTGGCAGCAGCCCGCGGCCAGACGATGGTCGCCATGCAGGAGGCTCTGCGTGACGGCGCGATCCTGAATGACAACGCCGCTGTCCGGGCGAAGTTCTATGTCGATGAGCAGTTCGCGCCCCTCATCGCTGTGGACCGGGCATTCCTGAAGGAGCGGAAGCTCTCCTTGTTCCGCTGACAGAGAGACGGCATGCGCGTGAGCGGGTGGTTTATTTCAAGTCGTCTGCCTGATATCACAACCCTTCTGGATGGGTGGCCGAGCGGTTTAAGGCACCGGTCTTGAAAACCGGCGTGGGTGCGAGCCCACCGTGGGTTCGAATCCCACCCCATCCGCCATTGCGTATTGATATTATTGGACGATTCTGAATTTTTGGAGTTGCGTCCCACATTCCGTCCCACACCGCGCGGCGGCTAGGGCCGGTTGTCGACGAATGTGGGCGAGCATCCGACATATCCCCGTGCGACAAAATCGCACCATTGGGCGCCAGGGCACCGTAGTGTCTCCCCCATATGATGCCTCTGAAAAGAAAACCGCCGCCCCAATGACGAGGCGGCGGCTTGTAAGAAGCTGGAGCTTGGGAGCCCGAGCTACGCGATCGGGATTTCCTCGACCACCCGGCCGAGGATATTGACCATTCGTTCGCAGCGAACAACGGGCGGTGTCGGCGGCACTTCCACCCAAGCCAATCGTCCCCGTTCTTCCCTCGACAAATCCCGCACCTGGATTGTGTCACCCATCAGGACGACGGCCCTGCAGCCACGGCCGAGACGCCAATCGTCCTGGTCATAGAAAACCCGCTTGCCGTCGATATTGACCATGGCAATCGACTT
>CAZVYC010000063.1:0-5097 GCA_964631425.1 uncultured Rhodospirillales bacterium | reverse complement strand
CGGGCACCACGGCACCGCCAGCTGGCGTTGTGGTTATCGCCGCAGCCGTAGCGCCCGCCGCGGCTGTCGCGCTCGCTGCCCTGCTGAGGAACAGGCGGCGCCCAAAGGATTGTCCCTTGGTGCTCATGCGTCGAGCTCCCGGTCCGCGTCGTCACGCTGGCCCCTCAGCGCGGCCACCTTGTCGGGATCAAGCCAATCATCATCCCAACCGCCCACGCCACCGCAGCGCCAAGCCTCGGCCGCAGTGGCGTTGGACATTCGTATCATGCGGTAGAACACCGCCATGGACTTCCAATGATGCTGCACGTGGCAGTCAAAGAACTCGTCGAAGGGCAGCGGGGGAGCGCCCGTCATGTGGGCTTCAAGCCACAAGCGGGCGCTCGTCTGATGGTCGGGGTTGAGGGACAGGCTGAACAGCATTGCCGAGTGAACATCGGTAATCTCGGCATCGTCCCAGAGGTCCAGGGTGCGCCCGATCTGGCGCGTCATTTCCACCAGCCCCCATGAGAAAAGCGCCGCGCCTGCTCGCTGGTCCCGCGTGTAGTCCAGAATCTTCGTCATGGTTTGGATGCTGCTGACCACGATGTTGTTGAAGAACTGGGCGCGATCCTCCCACGACTCGCGGCGCAGCCGACGAGCGATCACCGCGGGATCTGCGTCCAGCAAGTCGATGCCCGTGATGGTGGGAATGATGTCGTCGGGGTCGGGAAACGCGATGAGGTTCGATGCGGGTAGTTCTGTGCTAAATTGGCCGTCAGCCATGATCTGATCCTCCTTGATCAGCTTGAGGTTAGGCCGCGTGGGGTGTTCCAGCATTCCACGCGGCTGCTTCTAGCTTGATGAAGCTCAATCATTTTGATAGAACTAGAGCCCATAGGTCAATCAAAAAGATTGAAGTACCCCATGCATACTTTTACGGCAGCGCAGTGCCGAGGTGGACGCGCCATGCTCGGTTGGAGCCAAACCGAATTGGCAAATGCCGCAGACGTGGCTCGGCAGACAGTGGTCGATTTCGAGCGTGGAGCTCGAAGTCCCTATGCAGCCAACCTGGAAAGAATGCGCGCCGCCCTTGAAGCGGCCGGCGTCGAATTCATCCCGGAGAACGGCGGCGGGGCTGGGGTGAGGCTGAGGAAATAATCCGACTCGTCACTGCAAATTCAATGTGCGATAACCCCCTTAAAGTAATCCGTAGGGGGATGTCATGGACAAGCGCGTACTCGTTATCGCAGCACTTTTGCCCTGCGCTGGCTGCTCTTCGGTCATTGAGGGCACTTCCCAACAAATCGAAGTAGTTTCCAATCCGGCCGGCGCATCATGCACGCTCATGCGCGAGGGCCAACCGATCGGCACCATCAGCCAAACTCCTGGCTCGGTCCTGATCAAGAAGACCAAGCACGACATCACCGTCCTGTGCGACAAAACGGGCTTCATGCAGGCTACCTATTTGGACCACTCGGGTGCGGCGGGCGCCACGTTCGGTAATATCATTCTCGGCGGTGGTATCGGCTGGGCTGTCGATTCCGCCTCTGGCGCCGACAACAAATATGATAGCCCGATCAACATCACGCTGGTTCCGGTCACGGCCGGTGCTCAAGCGGAACCGGCTGCGTCCGCGAAACCGCCCATGCCCGGACCGGGGGTCAAGGCCGCAGGCTCATAGCCTGATCTCCCCGACTCACCCGGCCGCAAAGGAAGCCCGCCCATAAGGGTAAAACTCTTGGACCGTGTCAGACAGCCTCCAGAGGTTAGAACGCATCAGCGGCACGAAAAATGGCCCTAGCGTCGATTCTGGCCTAAGCCGGCCGGTTATTGATGCACCACAGTCACATTCGCGGTAGTGCCATCGCTCCCGGTATCGTGAACGACAATGCCGTTCTTGACCGTCAGGGCTCCGCTTCTATGCGGCGTCGCCATGTTGGTAGGCCAGACCATATTATGAATGCCGACTTGGCCGGGATCGGTGCAGTCATGCAGGCTGACCTTGACGTTGGCCGGGACCGAATTGATCGTGATGCTCAGGATGGTTCCGGGCGTGGTTCTCACCGTGGTCCTGCCGTTCACCGTTGAAGTCGTTGTCATGTCTGCACTCCTCCTTCCAGCCGTGCTAGCCGCTCCTCGATCTCCACCGTCTCAATCGCCTTACGCTTGCCCTCGAGCACGGCCGCAATAGCCGCGGCCTCATCCGGCGCAAGCTGACCGCTGGCCATCTCGGCAACGACTTTTCCAATGGCCGCCAGCACGTCCGGCGCCGTCTTCACCGCCGGCAGATCGATCCTTACCGTCGCCGATTTGGCATCCGGTACAGCGATGCGCCGTAGCTCGCGGACGACGTTCAGATGCTGGTCGGGCGTGAGAGCGACTTCCTCGCCGCCGATCGTCACCTTACCTGTGTTCGCCGCCCTTATGAGCACGCCAACAGGATCCGCTTCCTGCTCGACGCGCAACCGGGCCGACAGGTTCGCCTTGTTGGGAACACCCGCCTTCCTGCCGCCGCGCTTAGGGTCACCGGGCTGGAACCGTGCCATTACTCGCCCGCTAGTTTAGCGACGTCTCGACCGTCGGCCGCGCGCGGTATTCCTCGGCATAGCCCCTGATACGATCGATCTCGGCCTGGCGGTCGCGCTCTTGCTCTTCCGGAGTCTTCCACACGCCCCTGGCCTTCTCATCACGCTCGATGATCGCATCTGCCTTGGCCAGCATCCCGGCGTCGCATTCGGCCAGGAACGCGCGCTCCTCGTCAGTGTAATTGAGCTCGATTTGACGGCCATTGTCCCAGTTGAACTTGACGAGCATCTCGCGGAGCATAAGCGGGCCGTACTGGCGATGAATGTCCCGCGCCCACGCCAGTTCGGCCGGGCTTGGAGCGTCGCCCCCGGTTCCCATGCGCCCCTCGAGCTTGGCGAGACGGGATGTGATTGCAGCCATGGGATATCCTCTCAGATCTGCCGGCGCTGGCGCATGATGTCTTGCACCGCACGCGACCGATTCTCTTGCTCGGGATCGACATACGTGCTGGCGCTCTCAGGCCGGTTGCCGCTCGACGGCGTATCCCGAAGCGATCGGGGCGCATCCTGGACCGGAGCCGTTTCCCGCATATGCTGAGGCTCGGCAGGAGCCGGATGGATGTACTTCTCCCGGAACTCGCGTCCGGCCTGCCGAAGAAGCTCGGCATCGTTGTGCGGCGCGCCCTGCTGCAATGCCGCGGTCTTCAGCTGCGACAGCCGATGCCCCAGGGCACCGGTCAGTGTTACGTCCGCATAGATGTCAGGAAATTCGTTGCTCAGGATGTGGTGCACGGCGATGTTGTTCAATTCCTGCCGGACCACCGCCGTAGCGTGCTGCGCGGCATACTGCGCGACGGCGCGGGGATCTACATCAACCATGTCAGACTCCAATGATGGCGCGCAGAGCGGCTTGCGCCTGGGCGTTGGCGGCTTCCAGATCAGCCATTGCGGCAGCGCGCCGAGCTTCCGGGTCGTCGGCTTCGACTGCAACCTGTTGGTCCCGCTTCGCCGCGGCCTGCTTGCGGACTTCCTCGCTCCGGGACCGGGGATCGACATAGCGCCGCCCCTCATATGCCTCGCTGTCGAAATGTCCTGACACGGCCGATTCCGGGATCAGCGGCGCGTATTGCGGACGGCCGAGATCATCGCGGCCGATGAAATGACCGTCGACGGTCGGAAGGTCGCCCCCGAGCACCATGGATTTGACCTGGCTGATTGATCGACCGGTTGCGCGGGAGAATTCCCGCATCGTCAGGTGGCGTTCACTGTCTGGCATATCTGCCCTCCTGCTGTTGGTCCTGCTCGCGACGGCGATTTGCCGCCTGGAATGCGGTTGAAAGCGTGGTCTGGTTGATCTGGTGCGCCAGGCGGCGGCCGTAGAGCACAGGCGGCTTGTCGGGCACCTTCTGCAGCAACTCGCGCGCCAGCTCCGGGCGCAGATGGGCTTCTGCCACGAGATCGTTGACGGTTTCGAGACCATGGGTGCGCATGGCGCTGGCGACGAAGGTACCGCCAGCGGCGAGCGCCTTGACCAGAAAGGCCTTGAGGCCTTCAGCGCCGGATAGGTGCTCTGCGATCTCGCCCATCAGTCCGGCGCCGATCAGCTTGCCCAGGCCGGACTCGTGCCCGGCGCCATGCGCCTTCAGCGCGGTCAGGTCTTGCGCCGTGCCAGGACTGCCCGGCAGTTTGGTCCCAACGATCGAGCGGTTCGAACGCTCCATATCCTTGGCGAGTCGTCCCATCATCTCGACCTGATCGGGATTCATGATCTCGGCCAGGGCGTCGCCGCGCTTACCCAGGAATCGGATGTACTGACCAGCATTCCATTGCTTGATCCCGCTTTCCCCAGCCTCTGCCGTGCTGCGCAGGTTAGCCTTCATCCAATCGACGACGGCACGCTGTACGCCCTCCAGAGCGTCGGGATTGGCCTGGAGCATTTGCCGCAGTTCCCGGAATTCCTGCTTGGCATGGCCACCGGACAGAATGCGGCCCACGGCGTCGACTGGCTCCTGCCCCAGGAAGCGACGGGCGACGGAGCCCTGGAACGCATCTACGGCCTGCTTGCGCGCCGCTATGGCCCTCTCCACGGCTGTCTGTGCCTTGGCCGCTGTTCCGAAGCCCTTTGTCAGATCGGGAGAGGCCCGGAGCGCATCGCGGTATTTGACTTGCCAACGAGTGAACTTGGCCGGGTCGATCGTACCATCGGGATTGCCGGCTTCCCGGCGCAGGGATTCGGCCGCCAGGTCGCGTAAAGCGGCCTTGGCTTCAGGAGTGTTGCCCGCGGCTTTTAGATAGGCTTGGACGTTGTCATAGGCGTTGGCGCCCGTCCCCCAGAAACGACGCGCAACCGCAGTATCGCCGAGAGCGTATGGCCCTTCCTTCGTCTGACGTCGGAGGATGCCCCGGATAGGTTCGGCGCCGTAGGTCTGGGCGCGTTCCTTGGTGGCTGCCGTGGCAGCACGGTAGCGGCCGGCAGCAGCGGAATCGAAGTTCGGGGTTAGCTCTTTTTCGGGGAGGACTGATTCTCCAGCTCGGCCGCCTCGGCCTGCATTCTGCGACCCTGCCTGACCTGAGCCAGATTGCCGGCCCGTCT
>CAZVYC010000062.1:3853-22378 GCA_964631425.1 uncultured Rhodospirillales bacterium | reverse complement strand
GCCATGCGTTTTCCCCGCATCCACCGCATCCGCTGGGACAAGCCCCCGGTCGAGGCCGACCGGCTGGAGACCCTGGAGCAATTAATTGTGGCACCTTTGTAGGGCGGAAAAGCGCAGCGCATTCCGCCGCTTACTCATGGCGACCGAAAATACGGCGGAATGCGCTTGCGCTTTTCCGCCCTACCGTCGACCTACTTCGGCTCCGCCAGGAACATCAGATCAGCGCACGCTCCATCCGGCAGTTCGAAATCCGTCGGTTTCATATAGGACAGCGCATACGGGACCACGTCCCATTTATCTGAGGCGCCGACCACACTGAAATGCCCGGCCGGAACGTGGATGTCGAAGCGGCCGGTCTGGTCGGTTGTGACCGGCTCGTCGCGGCCGACATAGTTCTTCACCACGAGCGGTATGCCGGGGGCGCCGGAGTCGGACATGGCTTGGCTGCCAGCAACCGGCAGCATCACGCGGCCGGCGATATTTCCACCGCCGCCGCTCTTGGCTGCTTGCAATATCTTATCGATCGCAGCCATGGAGTCGCCGGCCTTCGACAGCTCGCCCGAATTGCCACACGTGTCGGGCGCGGGACGGGATTGCTGGTTCTTGTTGAGGAACAGGAGGTAGGTCTTTCCCACCGCCACGTCGAATTTGGTCTCGTCGTTGCCGGTATAGATCTCGTCGTTTGGCAGCTTGCCGTCGCCGCGATATGTCTTCGTGACCTGTACCTTGTAGAACCAGCCTTCGACATTGTTGGGGTCGGGCGTGTTCGGAATCTGCCGTTTCGAAAGGATCTTGGCGACCAGCACATCCTCGCTGTGGAAGAACTCGGTACAGACGCGGACCGGCTGCGGCTGCAAGCAGATCGCAGCAGCCGGGCCCGCACCCAGCGCCAGCGCCACGCTGAAGAAGATTCCTCTCGACATCCGATTGCTCATCTCGTTCCTTCCCCGGACAATTTGGCCGGCCAACCTATCATCCTCGATACCGGCAAACCACTGGAGGAGATTGATGATTCTTGAAATCGCCCAGATCGCCGTGACGCCGGGCATGGAGGTGGAGTTCGAGGCTGGCGTTGCGAAGGCAAAGCCGCTCTTCGCCCGCGCCAAGGGCTGCCGGTCAATGGAACTGCTGCGGTCGATCGAAAATCCCGGACGCTATCGGCTGATCGTCCAATGGGAGACGCTGGAGAACCATACGGTCGACTTCCGCAACTCGGAGGATTTCGAGGCGTGGCGCACCCTTGTCTCGCACTGTTTCGCTGGAGCGCCGGAGGTGGAGCATGCGACGCTGGCGCTGAAGGGATTTTGATACTGACCGGTGAGAAATTTCGTTACCTGGATAAGTGAAATTCTCATTCCTGTTTTGGGTGCAATAGCGGCTGGAACTGGGCAACCGATTAGGGTGGCAATTCGCTGATAAAAATTAACCCTCCGGATTCAGTAGGTTACACTAGCTTCCCAGCTTTCGACGGGCGCTTCTACACAAGTTTGGCACAGGCCATGCTTAAGGGGGGCGTCGGCCTGATGGGGCCGATCGGATGGTCGAGATCGACATCCGCCAGCCAATCTCAGAGAGGGAGTTTCCAATGAACCGCATCGTCATCGCCGCCATCGCCTCCACCGCGCTCGTGCTTGGGGCCAACGCCGCATTCGCCGCCAACCCGACGACCACGCTGATTGCGGAGGAGCCGGGCAAGCCCCTGACCCTGGCGTCTGCCAAGGCGAGCGTCACCAACTGGATCGCCTCCGTCGGCCACGGCAGCACCCTGCGCGCGGGCAAGGCCGAGTTCGACGGCACCGGCAACGTGAAAGTCGAAGTCGTCACCGTTCAGGGCCTGCCTTACACCCATGTGCTGGTGCACGCCACTGACGGCACGATCACCGACGCCCGTACCGGCGCGCTGCTCGGCGGGAAGGGCTGAGCCTTGTTCCTCACTCCGCCAGAAGGAGGACGCCGGCCTGCCGGCGTCCCGCTTTCGCCAGGGCGAAGATCTCGCAGCGCTAAGGGGGCAGGCTAACGGGGATGACAATGGCAAGAATGAACCACGCAATCCGACTTACTCTCGCAGCCGCGATCATGGGCTTCGCGGCCTTGCGCCCGGCCTGGGCTGATACCGATGCACGCGGTGTCCCGCCCTTCCATGCCGTCTCGCTCAGCGGAGCATGGAGCGTCGATGTCACCGTCGGCAAGCCGCAGTCGGTGGTGATCGAGGGTGACGAGAAGACGATCGCGCGCGTCAAGACTGAGGTGGTGGACGGAGAGCTGCGCGTTTCGCTGGTGCACTCCCTGTTCGACTTCGGGCATGCCGGCAGGCTGAGCGCGCATATCGCGGTGCCGTCGCTCGACGGATTCAGCCGATCGGGCAGCGGCGATGCGGTGCTGACGGGCCTCGACGGCGCGAACCTCTCGCTCGTGTCGAACGGATCGGGCACAACGAAAGCAGAAGGTCACGCTGGCAACGTCGCGCTGACCGAAAACGGCTCCAGCACAGCCGACCTCGCGAGTCTCAAGAGCGATGAGGCGGTCGTCACGATCAACGGCAGCGGCGACGCCGTCGTGCAGGCCGATCGCGCACTGATCGCGACAATTAATGGAAGCGGCCGGATCGAATATGTGGGAGAACCTCGGGTGACCAGCGCCATCCACGGGAGCGGCTCGGTCGAGAAGCGATAGCATCGGCGGAGGGCAGGGCATCTGAGACGCGCCTATTTCCTGTGTTCCCTGCTTGTCCTCGTACTGCTGGTCGCTTTCCTGGCAACCCCCGGGCTCATCGGTCTCAAGGTCATGCTTGCGCCGGGCCCGGCGCCATTGCGGCTGCCCAGCCGTCCGCCGCCGGCGGACGTCGCCGAGGCGCGCCGGCAGGATTTGGCGGATCTACGGATCCTTCCGTCAGTGGATCGCAGCTTCTCGCCTGAAGCGCGGACCAAGTTCCTGCACGAAATCGATCGGTTGAGCGGCGAGACGGACCGGCTGTCGCCGGCGGGCTTCGCCATGGCGGTTTCGCGCCTGGTCGCGCTGGCCGGCAATGCGCACACCAGCATCGACTTGGCCCAGCGCGCAGACTCGTTCAACCGGGCTCCCCTCCGTTTCGCCTGGTTCGCTGATGGCCTTCATATCGTCCGCGCGACCGAGCCGTTCGCGGGTCTGCTCGGCCGCCGGGTGCTGTCGATCGACGGGCGGTCGGTCGAGGCCGCGCTGGCAGCGATTGCGCCCTATTTCAGCGGGACGGCGGAGCGGGCAAAGGCGGAAAGCCCGCCGCTTCTCGAATCCCCCGCGCTGCTGCAAGCACTGTGGCCCGAGACGGACGGAGTCCACCTGTCGATTACCACCGAAACAGACTCGGGCGATGCCGATGACAGCGTTGCAGCGTTGCCGCCCCGGTTCGACCCGTTTTCGGGCCGGCCGATCCTCACAATTTCGGCAGCGCCCGAAGCTGAAGACGAGCGCTGGCGAGGCGTACTGTCAGCCGCGCCGAAACTTCCGCTGTCTCTCGAGGAGCCGTTTCGCGTCGCCCTTTCGGCGCCCTTGGATAAGGGCGGGATCTATGTTCGCATAAACGCGAACAGGGATGATGACCACGGTCCGCTCGCCCGTCAGCTCGCTGATGTGGCCGCACTGCGGCCGGTGGGCGGCTGGCGCTTCATGGTGCTGGATTTGCGGTTCAACGATGGCGGCGACGAATTCGCGACCATGGCGTTCAGCCGGGCGGTGCCGGATCTGCTGGCCCCGGGCGGCAAGGCCTGGGTCCTGGTCGGCAATGCCACTTTCTCAGCCGCGATCATCGTCACGGCCAGGGTCCGCTATTTTCTCGGGCCCGCTCGCACGCGCATCGTCGGCGAGCGGGTCGGCGACCATGACCGGTTCTGGGTCACCGGCGGCGCCAGTCTGGTGCTGCGCAATTCCGATATCGCGATCGGCCACGCCTATTTCGCCCATGACTGGGTCCATGGGTGTTGGTCAATCGCAGACTGCGACCCAGCACAGTTTATCTATGGTGTGGCTGCCGGTGACCTTTCACCCGACATTACGCTCGGGTGGAATTTCACCGATTACGCCCAGGGCCGGGACACCGTCCTGGACCGCGTCCTGGAATTGGCTAACCAGCCGCGACAGGTTACGCGTCAGTAAGCCCCGCATTTTCAGCAGCGAGCTTTCCAAGAGCGGCCTGGTCGAGGTTTTCCCAGCCGCGGGCCAATCCGATCAGGAACCGGTCGCGGATCAGATCGGCCAGCGGGAGGGGCGCCGAGACTTCTTCGGCCGCGGCGATCGCAAGGCGCGTGTCCTTGAGTGCGAGCGGGATCGCGAAGCCGGCGGGTTCATACCGTTCCTCGACCATGGCGCCGCCATAGATCTTGTAGAGCGGGGCGCTGAATAAGGTGCCGGTCATGAAATCGAGCCAGCTGGCAGGGTCTATGCCGTGCTTGCGGATCAGTGCCAAAGCTTCTGCCAACGCCTCGATCGCCGCTTGCAGCATGAAATTTCCGGAAATCTTGATCACGGCGGCATGGGCTGGGTCGTCGCCGAACTTGACCACCTTCTGCCCGATCGCCTCCAGTAGAGGCTCTACCCTGGTCAGCGCGTCGGCCGAACCGGCCGCGACGACGAACACCTTCCCGGCCGCTGCCGCGTCTGGCCGCCCGAAGACTGGCGCAGCGACGTAATCCTTGCCGTCGCCCTTCAAGCCGGCGGTGAGCCGCCGCGTCGTATCGACCGAGATGGTACTGGTGTTCACCAAGACACCGCCCGCGGGCAGGCCGGCGAGAATGCCGTCGGCTCCCTCGACAACCTCACTCACTGCATGGTCGTCCGCGAGCATGGTGAACACGATGCCGCACGAAGCTGCCCTGGCCGGGGTCTCGGCAATTTCGGCGCCGTCCTTGACCAGTTCCTCGGCCTTGGAGCGTGTGCGGTTATAGACGGTGACGGCGTGGCCTGCTTTCAGCAGGTTGCGCGCCATGGCGGCGCCCATGTGTCCCAGCCCGACGAATCCGACGTCCATTTGCAGTGCTCCATGTGAAGGGCAGTCATCCGGAACAGCTTGCGTCGGAGGCGGCGAATTTAAAGAGGGCGGCCGTAGCGCTGGAACCGTCTCCTGCCCCATTGCATACTGACTGTATGACGAGCCTGAACCCGATCGCGCCTGCGGTGCAGGGCTTTTCCCTGCCCGCCGAGTGGTCGCCCCACGCCCGCACCTGGCTGGCATGGCCGGCGCGCGCGGCTACGTGGCATGGCGGCATCGAAGCGGCGAGGGCGGCGCATGTCGAGGTGGCCCAGGCGATCGCCGCCTTCGAGAAGGTCACCATGGTGTGCAGCCCCGGCGAAATCGCCGAGGTATCGCTGAAATGCGGTCCCGGGATCGATCTGGTGCCGATCAAGCTGTCGGACGGCTGGATGCGAGACATTGGTCCCACCTTTGTAACCGATTGCGCGGGCGGGCTTGCCGGTGTCGACTGGCGTCATAATGGTTGGGGCGGCCTGCACGATGATTTCGGTGACGACGCGAGGGTTGCTGCCGAGATACTGAGGCTCGGCGAACATCCGCGGTTTGCGGCGCCGATCGTGCTCGAAGGCGGCGCGTTCAGCGGGGACGGGGAAGGGACGTTGCTCGTCACCGAGGAATGCCTGCTCGACCCGAACCGCAACCCCGGTGTCGACAAGCCCGAGATTGAGGCCGTTCTGGCCGATTACCTGGGAATCCGGACGGTGATCTGGCTCGGGCACGGCTATCAGGACGACCAGACCCGCGGCCATGTCGACGAGATCGCGTGCTTTGTCAAGCCGGCGACCATCCTGTTCCAGGCGACGGCCGACTCCAACGACGCCAATTATTTATCGCAGCGGGATAATCTGGAGCGGCTCCGTGCCGCGCACGATGCGCAAGGACGGCCTCTCGAAATTGTCGAGGTGCCCCAGCCGGCCCGGCGGGAGAATGACGGCCGACGGCTGACGCTATCCTACGTCAACTTCGCTTTCGTCAACGGCGGACTGATCATCCCGTCTTTCGGCGATCCGGCCGACCTTATGGCCTTCCGCGTGTTCGAGGATTTGTTTCCGGAGCGAAAGATCATTCAACCTTTGGTCGATGATCTCGTGATCGGCGGTGGCGGAATCCACTGCATTACGCAGCACGAGCCGGCTTCGAATCCCTCGCTGCAGCGGGAAGAGAGCCTGCCCCGGACCTGATCCAGGGCAGGTTCTCACCCCGGCCAGGCGAGGGGCTGATTAGTCGATTTCCGTTGCCTGCGTGATTACACGGCTCACGAGCCCGTATGTGACGGCGTCTTCCGCCGAGATCCAGAAATTGCGGTCCGTGTCGCGGGTGATCTTCTCGATCGGCTGGCCGGTTTCGCGCGCGAACGTCTCGTTCAGGCGGTGGCGCATGCGGATGATCTCCTTGGCCTCGATCGCGATGTCGCTGGCCTTGCCCATCGTGCCGCCGCTCGGCTGGTGCAGCAGGAAGCGCGTGTTGGGCAGGCAGAAACGGTTTTCCTTCTTCGCCGCCACGAAAATGAGCGCGCCGGCGCTGGCGACCCAGCCGGTACCCACCACCTGCACCGGCGCACGCACGAAGCGGATGACGTCGAAAATGGTATCGCCGGACTCGACGTGGCCGCCTGGCGAGTTGATGAACATGCGAATCGGCCTGTCGCTTTCGGACGATAGCGCGATCAGCTGGGCCGTTGTCGAGCGCGCCACCTTGTCGTTGATCTCGCCGAACAGCAGGACCGTGCGCGATTTGAATAGATTGTTCTCGATCATGTTCGGCGGACGCTCGTCGGCCTGCGTCGTCTTGGCGGGCGCTTCGGGCTGATCTTCGTCGTCGAGGGGGTCGATGGACATGGACAGAACTCCTGCCGGATCGCTATCACTCCGGCGAGATGGTGGAGGGGGCTGACATACGATGCCAGCCCGACGCTGACAAGGCGAGGACCTCGCCTGGGCTGGAGAGGTATCTGGTTTGATCCGCTTTCCCGTGCAATGGGCTGAGCTTGCGACAACGGATTTCGCTGACGCCGCGCTGAAGGACGCGATTGCGATCCTCCCGGTGGCGGCGATCGAGCAGCACGGGCCGCACCTGCCGCTGGCAACAGACGCAATCATCAACCAAGGCGTAATCGATGCTGCCTCGGCGCTGGCCCCCGGGCTGCCGCTCGTCATCTTGCCGATGCAGGCGATCGGTACCTCGCATGAGCATCTGGCTTTTTCCGGTACCCTGTCGTTCGATGCGGTCGCGCTGATCGCCGCGTGGACACGGGTGGGCGAGGGGGTGCATCGCGCGGGCCTGCGCAAGCTCGTCATCTTCAACACTCATGGCGGGCAGGCGGGCCTGCCCGAGATCGTCGCCACCGACCTCCGCGCGCGGCTCGACCTGATCGTCGCATGGGCGAGCCCGGGCGCGTTCGGCACGCCCGAGGGCGCCATCGACGCTCACGAGGCCGTTCACGGATTGCATGGTGGGTTGAAGGAGACGGCGATGATGCTGCATCTGAGGCCGGATCTGGTGCGCCGCGACGCGATGGCCGTATTCCCGTCATACGGCGAGCGGATGGAGACGGATTTTGCGCAGCTGCGCGCGACAGGGCGAACCGGCTATGGGTGGCAGACGCAGGACCTGAACCCGGCGGGGGTGGTCGGCAACGCGGCCGCAGCGACGGCGGAGCTAGGCGCCTTGCTTGTCGGGCATGCCGCGCGCGGTCTGGTCGAGCTGATCCAGGATCTCGTCCGGTTCGAGCTCCCCCGGGGGATAGAGCAGGGGGCGCCAGGCTGCTGATTGTGGCGACGATCGCGCCTCCGACGATCGCAATGCTGCTCTGGATCCGCGCCCAGTGGGATCGCGATCGATCCCGCTGGGGCGTGGATTGATCGCTGACCTTAGCGGTGCTTTGCCGGTTTCTCGGCGGCGGCGGCTGTCCTTTCCGCGGCGGCCTTATCCATCGCGGCCTTCTCGGCGGTAAGCGCGGTGTTAACTTGGTTGGCCGCGTCGGTCGCCTTGGCCGCCGCAGCCGTGGCGGCATCGGCGGCGGTTTTCGCCTGGTTGGCGACGGCCGCGGCATTCACCGCATTGGTCTGGATCGTTCCGATCCTGGCCTGGAGCCCGGCGATCTCAGTCTGAAGCTGGTCAGTCTGCGAGTATGCATAGTAGGCGCTTCCGCCTGCCAGCACGATTATAAGCAGCAACAGAACAATAAATCTTCCCCCGTCCATTGACGCACTCCTTTTGTCGGTTCGCGCGACGAGACGGTCTCGGCGCGCCTCCAAACTATAGAGGGTGCCTCATTTACGGCAACAATGTGGCGAAGCGGGGGCGCGTCATTCCGCCTGGGCCTGCAGCGCGGCAGCGCCCAGGATACGACCGTCCTGCGCCTGCACCAGAACGGCAAGCCCATGTTCGGCATCGGGCGGGTCGATCGGGAAGCTCTCGGCCGCGCCGGTCCATGGCCCGAGCTTGGCCAGCTGCACCACGCCATTGACGTCCCGGGCGGTGTGGCCGGCATTCTCACCGCGGCGGACCTCGGTCATGCGGTTGCGGACGAAGCCGAACAGGGTCACCGTTCCCGTGCCCTCGCCACCGCCGATAGTGACCTGTCGGCGGTCCGGCGCGAAGCTGATCGGGGCCGCCGCCTCCGGCCGCGCCCCGGCGATCGCGTCCAGCACGTCTGCGCGGTGCGAGCCTATGGCTTGGCGCTGGCCGTCGATCACGATTTGCGGCGTGTAGACTTCCTTGCGGCCGAACACGGCGGCGTAATTATTCTGTCGCTCGGTGGAGCCTGCGGCCGACAGCGGGTCCTTCCAGCCGAGGCCGTCCCAATAATCGACATGGAAACCGAGCGCGATCACGTCGTTGCGGGCCGCAAGCTCCGCCAGGACCGCGTCGGCCGGCGGGCAGGACGAACAACCCTGCGATGTGAAGAGCTCGACGACAACCGGCCGTGTGTCAGCTTTCGCCACGCCTGCGCTCAGTGCGATTGCGGCCATGGCCGCGATCCAGTTTCTCATCGCCATCTCCTTGAGCCCCCGCCGACATTGGCGATCCGGGGCGGACGCGATATGTGTTCGTGCGGCGTCCGGGAAGGTTACGCCGCGCTCAGGACTACCGCGGAGGCGTTTTGCCGTCATGAATGCCGGCGTCGGCGAGGAATGGGGACGGCTGATGGCGGCCGCGCAAGCGGGCGACGCTGCCGCTTATCGCCGCCTGCTGCGCGAAATCGTGCCGTTCGTACGCGCCATCGTGCGCCGCCATCACGCTTCGCCGGACCGCGTTGAGGACGTGACGCAGGACGTGCTGCTGACCATCCATCGCGTGCGCCACACCTATGACCCGGCGCGACCCTTCACCAATTGGCTGGCTGCGATTACCCATCGTCGCTCGATCGATGCTCTCCGTCGGAAAGCCCGCACCGATTCGGTCGAGACCTTTTCCCCCATCGCCTATGAAACCTATGCCGATCCTGGCGCGAACAAGGAGATTGCAAGCCAGGAGGACGCGGCCGTGCTGAGTGAGGCGATTGCCGCCTTGCCGCCGGGGCAGCGCCAGGCGGTCGAGCTGCTAAGGCTCAGGGAGTTATCGCTGGCGGAGGCCGCGGCCGAGTCAGGTCAGTCGGTGGGGGCGCTGAAGGTCAGCCTGCATCGCGCGATCCGGGCCCTTCGCAACATTCTCGGGCGTGAAGACAGCAAGAATGGACGGGACTGAGCACCTCATCAGCACGTTGGCCGGCCATCTGCGGCCGGTGAAGCGGCTGCAGCCGCCGCTGCTGCGTGCGGCTCTCTGGCTCGGGGCGGTGGCGATCCTGTCGCTGGTGCTGGTTCTGGGCTTTGCCGATATAGGTGTGTTTGCGCGCCGCGCCACCGACCCCAAGGTGATAGCCGAACTTGTCGGTACGCTCGTGACCGGCATTCTGGCAGTGGTCGCGGCCTTTGTGTTGTCGCTGCCGGACCGATCGCTCGGCTGGGCGTTGTTGCCGGTGCCATCGTTCCTGCTCTGGGTCGGCAGCAGCTCCTTCAGCTGCTGGCGTCACTGGGTCGTCCATGGTCCAGATGGCTACCAGGCGGGCGAGGGGCCCCATTGTTTTGCCTGGATCGTCGGGCTGGGGATTCCGCTCGCCGTCGGGTTGTTCGTGCCGCTACGTCGCTCGCGGCCGCTGGCCCCGGCGCCGGTGGCGACGATGGCGGGGCTGGGCGTCGCCTCGATCGCGGCGTTCCTGCTGCAATTCTTCCACCCGTTCGATGTCACCTTCATCGACCTTGGGTTGCACTTGGCGGCCGTGGCCGCCGTGGTCGTGCTGGCACGCGCGGCGGCCGTCCGGGGGCTGGGAGGCCGCCGGGTTTAGCCCTTGGCCGGCCGTTGCCCGCCGCAAAGGATGTCGGTCACCATTTCGGTGTCCATGTACTCCTTGAAATCGATCACCTTTCCGTCGCGCAGCCGCATCAGGAAATGATACTTGTTGGCGTAGGGCCTGCCCGACACGTGCATGCCATAGGATTCGGCTTCGATCGCCACCCGGTCGTCTTCCGCGGTCAGCTGGTTGATCGTGAACTTGATGCCCTGCGGGAACGCGCCCAGCACCTGGCCGGCGAACTGCTTGATCGTTTCCTTGTCGAAGACGCCGGAGATGAGCGTCTGCCCCATGGTATGGACGCGGCCGTCCTCGGCATAG
This sequence comes from uncultured Rhodospirillales bacterium, assembly GCA_964631425.1. GTDB lineage: Bacteria > Pseudomonadota > Alphaproteobacteria > BOG-932 > Roseiterribacteraceae > BOG-932. The sequence continues at coordinate 11,723 of CAZVYC010000062.1, read as the reverse complement.
GCGTCGACGATCGCCTGGACATTGCCGTTCGACATGTCGTCGAGGAATTGCCGCGCCACTGCCTTGTTGCGTTCGATGTCGCTCATTCAACCCGGTCCCAGACTTCGACGTAAGGCATCTCCTTGCCGTTCTGGATCGACGAGCCCCGGATCGTGATCCTGTCGGGCGTGATGGTGAATGTCTCGGCGCCTTTCTGTCCGTCGGCATCCATGATGTAGCGGTCATGGAACTGATGGTCGTTGATGCGGCTGAACGCGAACGACATCCATTGCGAGGCATGGCGCATCTTGTCGTCGTAGGGCGCGTCGATATTCCAGTCGAAGGTCTTGCCGTCCTTCAGCGTGACGTGTTGCGACACGGTGATCCCGGTCTTGTCGTTCTTCGTGATCGCCATCGTCTGCTCTTTAGCATAGACGCCGCTCGAGTAGTTCGACTCGGATTCACTCCACCGCCACTTGCCGATGCCGGCCTTGAGCGCGGCGGCATCGGGCGTGTCGCCGAGAGCCGGAACCGCGAGCAGCGCGCAGGCGGCCGCGGCAAAAGCAAGGTTACGCATCAGTTGTTCTCCCTCTGATCAGGTTGTTTTGCGATTCCAGACTTCGTGCGCCACCATCTCCTTGGCAGCACCGGGCCCCTTGAAGCGGGCCGTGCAGTTCATCGTGTTCCCGTCGGGTGAGAAGTTGCACACGTCGGTGCCGGACGATCCGTTGGGCGCGGTCCATTTGTCCCGGAAGCCGGTCTTGGTGTGATAGACATGCATGATCTGGCCGTTGCTCGTCGTGTACGGCTTGCCGCCATAGGTGCCGTCGAACGAGACGTGGTTCTCCTGGCCGGCGATGACGAAATTGTCGGTGTATTTGAGGTTGGTGCCGTCATCCTTGGTGACGGTCATGTGATGGTCCTTGATCTCCGGAACGCCGGGCGGATAGTGCGACTGCTCGACATTCAGCACCCATTCGCCTTCATACGACGCCGCCCCGGCCGTGCCGCTCATCAGCAGGGCCGAGGCGGCCAATGCCGCAAGCGCGATCCGTGTTTCCATCTTTCATGCCTCCCGAATATTTAATTTCGCGAAACGTAGCAGGGAAAAGGCCGAGATAGAAGGTGCGTTTCAGGGCATGCTTCGCGGCGCGCGCAGATTGCGGCCGCCCTGGTGCAGGACCAGCGCCGTCACCGCGCCGCAAGGATCGCGCTCGAAATCGATCTGCGCGTCGACGACCTTGTAGAAGAACTTGTCTTTGGCGCTGGGATAGACCGGAAATACCGATTGGCCGGTGAACTGAACGGCCAGCTGCCCGTCGGCCAGGGTGACGTCGAATAAGGTGCCGGGCCGCAGCTCGAACTTGCCGACATAATCCTGGAGCGTGGCCGGGTCGATTGCGATCGCTTTCGGCTCGTCGGGCAGGTCGGCCGGCCCGAGCTTCGGAGCGGCGTGATCGCCCTTCTGATGCACGACGAGGCCGGTGACCGAGCCGTCGGCGCCGCGCGTGAAGCTGAGAGTCCCCGGCACGCCCTTGGCAAAGAACTCGTCCGGCGCCCTGGCGAAGATCGGGGACGGGCTCTGGCCGGTGGCCTGGCTGATCAGATGATCGCCGCCGCGGTTGATCTTGAGGTTTATCTTCTCCGACAGCTTGTAGGTCCCGACATACTGGTCGAGCATGGCAGCAGGCAGCGTGACTGGTTTGTATGCCGGCCCCAGCTTCGCGTTGGGCAGCAAGGCAGCGAAGCCCAGATCGTCGACGCTGAAATCGATATTGGTCAGGATGACCACGCCGCGATGTCCATCGGGCGTGAAGCCGAGGAAGCTCGCATAGCCGCCGGTCATCCCATTGTGCCAGACGATAGCACCGCCTTCGTCGGGCTTCGACCGCGTCATCCAGGTCAGGCCGATCTTCGTGTCGTTGCCTATGGCGCGGCGCGGTTCCTGCGCCGTTTTCATTGCAGCGGAGAGCGGCGTTTTGGTCACCCCCATGTTTGCCTTGAGGTAGCGCATCATGTCGGCGACACTGCTGCGGATGCCGCCGGCTCCGGCCAATGCCGCCAAGTCCCATGTCTCGTTCTTCCCGCTCTCCTGGTTGAATCCAGGCGCCCGATGGGCGCGCATCGTGTTCGTGTAGCCGATACCGCTCATCGTCATGCCGAGCGGCTTGAAGATTTTCCGGGCGACCAGATCGCCATAGGTCGTCTTTTCCGACTGGGCCAGAGCATAGCCGAGCAGGCCGACGGCAAGGTTGGAATATTCGTACGACGCGCCTGGGTCCCGGTTCAGCTCATAGCCGGCGAGGAATGCTTTCATCTGCGCCGCGTTGCTCGGAGATCGCTCGGAACGCGAGGTTGTTCGGCGGGCGGGCGAAGCCGTGGCCTTCGTCGGGATAGATTACATAGACGACGGGGACGTTCTTGCTCTTCAGCGCCGCCACCATGCCGTCGGACTCCGACCGGTCGACCCGCACGTCGTTCGTCCCCTGGCGGATCAGCAGCGGCTTGGTGATCCGCTCGGCCTGGAACATCGGCGATCGTTCCTTCAGCAACGCGCGGCCGGCATCGGTCGTGGGGTCGCCGACCCCGTGGAACAGCTCCGCTCGCTGGGACGCCCAATACGCCGGCATCTTGGTCATCAAGGATTCAAGGTTCGAGGGACCGAATTCCTCGACGCCGCAAGCATAGGTATCCGGGTCGCGCGTCAGCCCCACGAGGGTAGCATAGCCGCCATAGCTGCCGCCCATGATGGCGATGCGCTTCGGGTCGGCGATCTTGCTTTTGACCGCCCAGGCGACGGCGTCCAGCAGATCGTCGTCCATCTTACGGCCCCACTGCAGGTCGCCGGCGTGGAGAAAGCTTTTGCCGAAGCCAGTGGACGCGCGGAAATTGACGCTCAGCACCGCATAGCCGCGATTGGCGAGCCATTGATGCACGCTGTTATAGCCGAAGCCGTCGCGCCCCCACGGGCCGCCATGGACCAGCAACACGATGGGCAGCGGCGCGTCGGGCCGGCCAGCCTTTTTCGTATCGCTGCCCTTCGGCAGCGACAGATAGGAGACGAGCCTGAGTCCGTCGCGGGATTTCAAGGTCACCGGGTGCATCGCCACCAGCGGCGCGCCGACCAGCTCGGGTCGTGTGTCGAACAATTTCGTGAGCGTCTTCGCCTTGCGGTCATAGATATAGGCGCGGCCGGGATGCAGATCGGAAAAGCCGTTGACGACCCAATAGCGGTCATCCTCGGTGCGGCTGGAGACGCCCCAGTCGCCGATATTGGCCTTCGCCACGACGATTGTCCGCCGTGATTGTGTGCTTTTCATGGCTCAGACCTGAGCCTGCCATTGCCGATCGTGGGGGCCTGCGTCACCCAGCGGCGGGCGGGGCGTTCGATCCAGCGGTAGGTTATGGAGGAGATAGCAAGAGTGAGCGCGAGGGCGGCCGCCGCGTAAAGCGCCGGGGAGCCGATCCCGAGGAGGTTCAGGCTGCCCAGCACGCAGAAATGGATCAGGTAGATCGAATAGGAAATCTGCCCGAGGTAATGCAGGGGTCTCCAGGCCAGCAGGCGGGCGAAGGGGCCGTGCTCCTGGGCGAGAGCCAGGATCAGGATGGGGCAGAGGAGGATCGGCAGGAGGTCGGTTGGCGAGAACAGCACGGCCGCCCAGAACGCGGCGAGCACGGCGGCGTCGAAGCGGCGGGCGAACGGCGGGACCCGGCCGCCGGCGAAGGCGCGGAAGCAGAGCAGGCCGAAGGTGAATCCCGCGAAGCCGCGGATAACGTCGCCGATCACCAGGCCCTGGCTCACGATACCGTGCCCGTTCTGCGCCAGCCAGGCGAGCGCCGCGACGCTTGCAAGCGCGGGGAGAGGCCAGATACGGCGGCTCCAGGCGAGGATCAGCAGCAGCGGGTAGGCGAGATAGACCGCCATCTCGATGCTGACTGACCAGGCCGGCTTGTTGATCGAGGGCGCGATACCCCAGTCCTGGATGAGCAGCAGGTTGGCGATCGCGGTCCCGGGATTGCGCGCGGCAGCGAAGCTGTCTCCGGCCAGACCGGGCGCAAGCCGCACGGAAATGGCAAGCACCACCACGATCACTGCGTTGAGCGGCATCACGCGAGCGACGCGGCGCAGCAGGAAATCGGGATATGCGGCGGCGAAGGGTTGCTCGAAGAACGCCCCGCGATGGGTGAGCGCTAGAACAAAGCCGCTCAGTACGAAGAACAGGTCGACTGCGACATAGCCGCGGCCGATCGCCAGCCAGTCGCGTACGAGCGGCGGGAACGGCTTTCTTTCGAAGTCGAGATGAAAGAGCAGCACCCAGATCGCAGCGACCCCGCGGAGCGATGTAAGCGCGCGGATTTCCTTCATGCGGCGAGGGTGGCACGCGCGGCGAGAGTTGAGAAGCCGGTGGTAGAGTGGCGCGCAAGCCACAGGTCGCGGCCACTGCTCACATACGCGCAAAAGTTTATTTACAGGCTGTCTTTTGCCCGTTAGACAGCTTTCATGAACAAGATTGGGCGCAAGACGTGGGTTATGACGGTCAAGACTCCAAGCGGGGTCCTGAAGACGTCTGCTGCCTGCTGAACCCAGTCAACAAAGACCTCTTCAAGGCCCCGCCGGTTGCGACGGGGCCTTTTCTTTTGCCTCGTTGTCTCCGGTCAAGAACGATGGAGACATGCGATGTGCCCTGACCAGATACTTCCGCAAACCGCGCAGGCACGGATCGGCCGAAGCGAGCCGGTGGTCGCCGTAGTTGGCGCCACCGGCGCCGTCGGCGTCGAGCTGATCCATTGCCTGGAAACGCGCGGCCTTCCACTATCGGGGTTGCGCCTTCTGGCGTCGGCCCGGTCGGTCGGCAAGGTCATGCATTTCAACGGGTCGCCGGTACCGGTCGAGGAGCTGACCACGGCCAGCTTCGAGGGCGTCGACATTGCGTTGTTCTCGGCCGGAAGCAGCATCTCCAAGCGCTTTGCGCCGATCGCGGTGGCGGAGGGCGCTGTGGTGATCGACAATTCCTCGGCCTTCCGCATGGACCCTTCCGTGCCGCTGGTCGTACCGGAGATCAATCCGGGCGAGATTGCGCGGCATTCGGGCATCATCGCCAATCCCAACTGCGCGGCAATCATTTCGATCACGCCCTTGTGGCCGATCCATCAGGTGAACCGCGTCGATCGGCTGGTGGTGTCGACTTATCAGGCGGCATCGGGCGCGGGCGCGGCGGCGATGGAGGAGCTGAGGCTCGCCACACAGGCCTATCTCGCCGGCGAGCGTTATGCGCAAACGGTGCTGCCCCACCCCTACGCCTTCAACCTGTTCAGCCACAACACGAAGGTGGACCCGGCGACCGGCTACAACGACGAGGAGACGAAGGTCATCCACGAGACCCGCAAGATCTTCGGCGAGCCCGACCTGCGGGTCAGCGCCACCTGTATCCGCGTGCCGGTGCTGCGTGCGCACTCGGTCTCGATCAATTTCGAGTGCGAACGGCCAATCACGCCGGCGGAAGTACGGGCGTTGCTGGCGGACGCGCCGGGGGTGAGACTGGTGGATGATGTCGAGCGCAACTATTTCCCGATGCCGCTCGACGCCTCGGGCCAGGACGATATTCTCGTCGGCCGCATCCGCCAGGATGTGAGCGATCCTTCTGGACGATCGATTGCCATGTTCGTCGCGGGCGACCAGTTGCTGAAAGGGGCGGCGCTGAATGCCGTGCAGATCGCGGAGTGCCTGCTGTCGCGGTGATCGTTGGCCAGCAGCCCCTCACCCGGCAGGCCCCTCACCTCGGCCCTGTCCCCGCGTACGGGGAGAGGGAGGGACCCGGGCCAGCGGGAGGGTGAGGGGCTTTGGGTAGAAGAGCTCTACCGCCCCTTCTTCGGCCCCGTCGATTTCTTGCGGGTCAGCGGCTTTTCACCTGCTTCGCTCGGCTTGCGGGCGCCGTGTTTCGACCCTGCTTGGTGGAATGGCCGCTTTTTGTCGTAGCGGCGTTCCGCGGCCGGCGCAGAGTGCGCCGGCGCGCCGTCGGAAGCGGGAGCGATGCGGATTTGCGGGTCGACCGTGTCGGGGCGGCGTACGGCGGCGGCGAAGGCTTCAGCCGCGCCCGGCGCGACTTCGAACAAGGTCTCCCGCTCTTGGATACGGATCTGGCCGATATCGCCCTTGGTGACACCGCCGCGTCGACAGATGATCGGGATCATCCACCGCGGGTCGGCGTTGGCGGCGCGGCCGACATTCATGCGGAACCAGATACCGCCGGAGATTTCAGGCGCGCGGCGGGGGGGCCGAAGGGGATCGCCCTGCCGTTCGGCGTGCAGCCGCGGCGGGGGTTCGGAGAGCTCCTCAGGGGCAGGCAGGCGGGCGCGATAGAGGCGCACCAGCGCCATGGCCAGCTCTTCCGGCGTGCGCTCCGCGAGCAGCGCTTGGACGGCGGTCAAATCCTCAGCCGTCGGCTCGTCGGCCTCGGCAACCTCGCGCAGCAGGCGTTCTTGGTCGCGAGCCCGGATGCGGTCGGCGGGCGGTGGCGGCGTCCATTCCGGGCGGATATTGGCGTTGGCGAACAGGCGTTCCGCCCCGCGCCGCCGGCTGAACGGGACCAGCAGGACGCAGATGCCCTTGCGGCCCGCGCGGCCGGTGCGACCGCTGCGGTGGAGCAGGGCCTGGGCGTCGCGCGGTGGGTCGGCCTGGATCACCAGGCCGAGGTCCGGCAGGTCGAGCCCCCGCGCGGCGACGTCCGTCGCGACGCAGACTCGGGCATGACCGTCGCGCAGCGCCTGCAGCGCGTGACTGCGCTCGGCTTGGCTGAGCTCACCCGACAGCGCTACCGCGCTGAAGCCACGCTCCAGCAGGTTGCCGTGCAGGCGCCGCACCGCCTCGCGGGTGGCGCAGAAGACGAGCGCGCCGGGCGCCTCGAAATAGCGCAGCACGTTAACGGTGGCGCGTTCGATTTCGTGCGGCGCCACGATTACCGCACGATATTCGATGTCGCCATGCGGCTCGTCGATCGCGGTAGCGGCGATGCGGACGGCTGCACGCTGATAGCGCCGGGCAAGGCCGATGATATCGCGTGGCAGGGTGGCGGAGAACATCAGCGTTCGACGTTCGGATGGCGTGGTGTCGAGGATGGCCTCGAGATCCTCGCGGAAGCCGAGGTCAAGCATCTCGTCAGCTTCGTCGAGGACGACAACGCGCAGCGCGCCGGTCCTGAGATTGCCGCGTTCGAGATGGTCGCGGAGGCGGCCGGGCGTGCCGACCACGATATGCACGCCGCCGGCCAGCGCGCGCTGCTCGCGGCGGATATCCATGCCGCCGACGCAGGACGCGATACGCGCCCCGGTGGGCGCGAAGAGCCAGTCGAGCTCGCGCTGGACCTGCTGCGCCAGTTCGCGCGTTGGGGCGATGACAAGGGCGATCGGTTCGTCCGCAGCCTCGAATCGGCTGGCTTCGCCGAGAAGGGTTGGCGCCATGGCGAGGCCATAGCCGACCGTCTTGCCCGATCCGGTGCGAGCGGAGACAAGCAAATCCTTCTCCAACGTGTCGGGCTGAAGCACGGCAAGCTGGACCGGGGTCGGGTCGATATAGCCGCGTTCCGCCAGCGCGGACTGCAGGGATTCATTGACGGAAGGAAAGGGCATCGCACGCCGATCGACATATCAAACAAAAAAGCCCCGACGCTGTACAGCGCGGGGTCCGACCTATATCAGCATATAGGAAATATCCCCCAGACCCTAAACCCCGCACGCATAGCTGCCCTCGTCGGATCACGACGGGGCGAAATGAGACATTTATGAGTTCAACTTCCATTGCGTCGGCCCCCGCGGCCGTCACTTCCGCGCATCCCCACCCGAGCATGGGATTCAGACAGTTCGTCGCGCTGATCGCTGCACTCATGGCGGTGAA
>CAZVYC010000062.1:0-3753 GCA_964631425.1 uncultured Rhodospirillales bacterium | reverse complement strand
GCGTTGCAGGGGATCGGCTCGGCCGGGTCGCGGGTGCTGTCGGTGTCGATTGTGCGCGACTGCTATTCGGGCCGGCCGCTGGCGCGGGTGCTGTCGCTGTCGTTCATCGTCTTCCTGGCCGTGCCAGTGATCGCGCCCTCGATCGGGCAGGCAATCGTGCTGTTCGCGCCGTGGCAGTTCATCTTCGTGTTCTTCGCGGCTTTTGCGCTTGTGGTGATGGCCTGGGTCTGGTTCCGTCTGCCCGAGACGCTGCATCCCGAGGACCGCACGCCGATCTCGGTCGGCAATGTCGTCCATTCCTTCGGCATCGTGGTGACCACGCGGCTCTCGATCGGTTACACGATCGCGATGACGATCCTGCTGGGCGGCCTGTTCGGCTTCATCAATTCGGCGCAGCAGGTATTCGTGGACGCGTTCCACGCGCAAAGGATATTCACCGGAATTTTCGCCATGATCGCGCTGTCCATGGCGGCGGCCTCGCTGACCAATGCGCGGCTGGTGGAGCGGTTCGGGACGCGGATCCTCTCGCACAGCGCGCTGACCGCCTATATCGTCTGTGCCGTGACCCACGCGATCATGGCCCATGGCGGGACGGAGTCTCTGCCCGTCTTCGCGATCATGCTGGCATTCCAGTTCTTCTGCTTCGGGCTGGTTGTATCCAATTTCGGCGCAATGGCGATGGACCCGCTCGGCCATCTGGCGGGCACGGCCGCGTCGGCCCAGGGCTTTATCACGACGATCGGCGGGGCGTTGTTCGGGTTCTGGATCGGACAGCAGTTCAACGGCACGGTGATCCCGCTGACGCTGGGCTTCGCCGGCTTCGGACTGGGCGGATTCGCGGTGGCGCTGATCACCGAGAAGGGAAGGCTGTTCCGGCCGACTGCGGCTGGAGCCGCCAGTACCGCAAGCTTCGGGCACTGAGGGATCGACGATCCGCGTAGTCGGGATTGCGGCGCCGCCGCAATCGTTATATTTCATGGAATATAACGAGGTCAGCAGCCTGGAGATGATCATGTACTGTCGGGCGGGAATAAGCCTGGGTTTGTTGCTTGCCGTTGCCGCTCTGTCGGACGCAAGCCCGGCGCGGGCCCAGGACTCAGGCGGCTCAGCGATCACCAATTACTTCGACACCTGGTACGACCGGGTCGACGCGGCCCAAGGCAGCCAGCCGCGTTGGATCACGCCCGTCGCCACGGTGACGCCGCGCCTGGAGGAGGAGTTCCGCTATGACCAGTACTGGGAGCATCAGGGGAACGGCGCCAGCCTGGATGTTTTCGATGCGGGCAAAGGCTTGGAGCTGATCCCGACGACGACCAACGAGGTGCTGATCAACCTGCCGCCCTATCAGGAACGCAGCGTCAAGAAGGCGGCCTACGGCTGGAACGACTGGCCGTTCCTCACGGTCAAGCAGCGGTTCCTCAGTGCCAACGAGGATAACGGCAACTATATCGTCACCGGTTTTCTGGGATTGCAGGCGCCGATCGGCGCCACCGCGTTCACCAACCGTGCGTGGGTGGTGACGCCGACGCTCGCGGCCGGCAAGGGCTGGGGCGATTTCGATATCCAGGCCACCGTCGGGTTCCCGCTGCCGCTCAGCTATGAATCGACGATCGGCACCTCCATGGTCACCAACGTGACCTTCCAGTACCACGTCGCAACGTATTTCTGGCCCGAGTTGGAGATCAACGACACGTACTGGATCGACGGAACCCAGCGCGGGGGCAAGAATCAGACCTTCCTGACCCCCGGCATCGTCTTCGGCCGATTCCAGGTCGGGCAGCGCGCCAAAATCATCGTCGGCGGCGCGTACCAGTTCGCGGTCACCCCATCCCTGACGACAAAGCCGGTCCAGACCCCGACCTATGAGCATAACTGGATCCTGACGGCGCGGCTGACCTTCTGACCGCCTTCAATGTAGGGTGGGCTGAGCGCAGCGAAGCCCACCATCTCCCGTCGACGGGTTGCGCCTAAAGCGGTGGGCTTCGTTTACGCTCAGCCCACTCTACGCGGTCAGAAACGCGGCATGCGGTTCCAGGCATCGAGCGCGGCGATCTTGTAGGCCTCGGCCAGGGTCGGATAGTTGAACGTGTTCTCGATGAAATAATCGAGCGTGCCCTTCAGGTTCACCACCGCCTGGCCGATATGGATCAGTTCGGTGGCGCCTTCGCCGACGATGTGGACGCCGAGCACGCGGCGTGTCTTCAGCGAGATGATCATCTTCAGCATGCCCTGATCGAGGCCCATGATGTGGCCGCGCGAGGTCTCGCGAAAACGGGCAATCCCGCATTCGTAATGGATGCCGCGCTCCTGCACCTCCTGTTCGCTCATCCCGACGGTGGAGATTTCAGGCACGGAATAGATACCGTAGGGATAATGCTCGGGCGGAGGCGGCATCGGGACGTTGAAGGCGTGGCAGGCGGCCAACCTTCCTTGCTCCATCGAGGTCGAGGCGAGGCTGGGGAAGCCGATCACGTCGCCGCAGGCATAGATGTACGGCACCTCGGTCTGATACGAGTGCGGGTCGACCTTGAGGCGGCCGCGACTGTCGACCGAGAGGCCAACAGTCTCGAGGTTCAGCGTGTCCGTGGCGCCGTCGCGGCCGCCGGTGAAGAGCAGCATCTCGGCACGCACATGCCTGCCGCAATCGAGCACGATCAGCGGGTGGTCGCCGTCGAACGTGATCTTGTCGACCTTGGAGTTGAGCCGGATGCCGACGCCACGGTCGCGCAGCTGATGCATGAAATCGGCGATCAGCTCTCGGTCGACGAAATCCAGCATGCTCTCGCGCGGCTCGATGAGCGTAACTGCAACATCGAGCGCGCTGAAAATCGTGGCGTACTCGACGCCGATCACGCCAGCGCCGATCACCGCCAAACTGCGCGGCAGATGGTCGCTCTCGATCAGTTCGTCGCTGTCGACGACGGTTCTGCCATTGAACGGGATGTCGGCGGGGCGGTGCGGCCGGGTGCCGACCGCGATCAGGAAGCATTGGCCCTCGAATATCTGCTGCTCGCCGGTCGGGCCGGTGACCTCGACATGGTGCGGGTCGACGAAGCGCGCGGCGCCGTGGACGGTTTTCACCGCATTCCGCGCGAACTGGTGCTCCAGCACGTCGACCTCATGGTTGAGCGTCATCAGCAGCCGGCTCATCAGGTCGCGGGCCTCGATGTCCTGTTTGACACGGTAGGCCCTGCCATAGAAGCCGCGCTCGCGCCACCCGGTGAGGTTGAGGACGGTCTCACGCAGGGTCTTGGACGGGATGGTGCCGGTATGGACCGACACGCCGCCGACCCGGCGGCCCTTCTCGACGACAAGAACCGATCGGCCGAGCTTGGCGGCCTGGACCGCGGCGCGCCGGCCAGCGGGGCCGCTGCCGATGATGATGAAATCGTAGGCAGTCATCGGGGGTGAGGCGCTCGGGATTTACGGTTCGTTTCCATAGCATGCAGGTGGCACCCGCCGAAGCCGAAATCTAGGCCAAAAAAATCGGCGATTGCCGCTCCGGTCCCACCTTGGTACGCTATTGTTTACGTCTCTAAAGAATTACGATGCGGGAAGATGCAATGGCGACGGTGACCAGCTTCGATATCGACGCACATCTGGCGTCCGCCGGCGCCATCGCTGGCATGTTCGGCGAGCTCTGCGCAAAGTTCTGGGACCAGCCGCATATTCCGGCCGCGCTGATCGAGCTGATTCGGCTCGATCTCGCAGTGCTGCACAAGGCTGAGGCCGAGCAGGCGCTGCGGCACCCGG
>CAZVYC010000061.1:0-22497 GCA_964631425.1 uncultured Rhodospirillales bacterium | reverse complement strand
CGCGGTCGGTGATCAGGATATCGGTCATGCGGCCCTCCTCTTGCGTTCTACGAGCTGGAGGATGAGCGGGGTCAGGATCAGCTGCATCGCGAGCTCCAGCTTGCCGCCCGGGATCGCGATCGAGTTGGCCCGCGACATGAAGCTGCCGTGGATCATCGACAGCAGGTACGGGACGTCGATGCCGCGCGGGTTGCGGAAGCGGATCACCACGATCGATTCGTCCGGCGTCGGTATCCAGCGTGCGATGAAAGGGTTCGAAGTATCCACCGTGGGCACGCGCTGGAAATTGATATCGGTCTCGGTGAATTGTGGGCAGACGTAGTGGACGTAATCCGGCATCCGTCTGAGGATGGTCTCCATCACTGCTTCGGTAGAATGCTTCCGCGTGTTTTGGTCACGGTGGATCTTCTGGATCCACTCGAGATTGATCACCGGGACGACGCCGATCTTTATGTCGGCGTGTCGGGCAATATCGATGTCGCCGTGCACGAAGGCTCCGTGCAGCCCCTCATAGAGCAGCAGGTCGGTGTCTTCGGGCAGGGGGTGCCAATCGGTGAAGGTTCCAGGCTCGGCGCCGTGGATTTCCGCCTCCGCTGGATCGTGAATGTAGTAACGCGTCCGGCCGGTGCCCGACCTTCCGTATTCCGCGAACACCGCCTCGAGCTCGGCCAGCAGATTGCAGTCGGGACCGAAATGGCTGAAATGGTGGTTTCCGCACGCGGCCTCGTCCACCACCTGCTTCTTCATCGCGGCGCGGTCATAACGATGGAAGGCATCCCCTTCGATGAACGCGGCGGAGATCTTCTCGCGGCGGAAAATATGCGCGAACGTATCCTTGACCGAGGTGGTTCCGGCTCCGGATGATCCGGTCACGGATATGATGGGATGTTTCACGGACATGATCTGATCACGCCTTCTATGCGCGGAACAGGCTGCGCTGACCGAACAAAGGCGAGCGCGCGCCCCGACAGTCAGGATTGGCGTGATACCGCGCCACAAGCTCGACCTCTTCAATCGAGCCGAAGACGAACGGGACCCGCTCATGCAGTGAGCTCGGCGCCAAGTCGAGAATGCGGCAGCTGCCGTCGGTCGCGGCGCCGCCGGCCTGCTCGATGATCCAGGCGATCGGGTTGGCCTCATAAACCAGGCGAAGCCGGCCGCGTGCATAGCCGGGCCGCGCATCGCCCGGATAGAGGTAGATGCCGCCGCGCATCAGGATCCGGAACGCCTCGGCCACGAGCGAGGCGATCCAGCGCGTGTTGAAATCCGCGCCCCGCGGCCCACCGGACCCGTCGAGGCAGTCATCGACATAGAGACGGATTGCTTCGTCCCAATGCCGCGAATTGGATCCGTTGATCGCGTATTCGCGGGTCTGCCGCGGAATCCGGATGTGGCGCGCCGTCATGACGAACTCATGCCGCCGACGGTCATAGGTGAAGATGTGCGTCCCCTTGCCCAGAGTCAGCACCAGCGCGGTCTGCGGGCCGTAGACCATGAAGCCGGCAGCGAGCGGCGGTCCGCTCTGCAGGAAGGGGCCCAAAGGATCCAATTCGATATGCGGCCCCGCCGGAACGACCGAAAAGATCGTGCCGACCGGGGCGTTGGTGTCGATGTTGGAGGAGCCATCGATTGGATCGATCGCGACGGCGAACGGGGCACCCGGTTGGTTGATCGCGGGCTCGTCCATTTCCTCCGAGGCGACCGCTGCCACCGGCGCGGCGGCCAGAGCCTCGAGGATCAGCTCGTTTGCACGAACGTCGAGTTCTTTCTGAAAATCGCCAGCGCCACTCTCGCGTCGGATTGCCGCCAGATTGCCGCCCAGCGGCCCGGCCGCGACGAGATCGCTCAGGACCAGGCCGGCGGCGGCGACGGCTGAGACGATTTGGGCTACGCCCATGTCTTCGTCGCGACCTCCGAACGTTGCCAGATAATCGTCGAGCACCAAGCCTTCCTCTTCCATCACGCCGTCCTCCCTGTTTGGGTGTTCTTGGTCATCCCAAATCCCCGATTCGATCATGCCCGAACTGTGCTATAAGTAAATTTGAATGATCTGTTACTCTGATTCAGAAAAACTTAATCTCGAGATGCGCGACATTACGTTGAAACAGCTGCGGGCCTTTGCGGGCGTCGTACGCACAGGGTCGGTGACGGGCGCGGCATCGTTGCTGCATGTCTCACCGCCGGCCGTAACGCTGCAGATGCAGCTGCTGCAGGAGCATGTCGGCTTGCCGCTGATTGAGCGGTCGCCCGCCGGCATGATCCCGACCGAGGCCGGCCGCGAGGTCTTGCGGGCGATCGAGCGGATCGAGGCGATTCTGGCCGACAGCAGGGGTGTACTCGACGCCCTTGCGGGATCCGAGCGCGGCACCGTTTCCGTCGGCGTCATCAGCACGGCTAAATATTTCGCGCCCCGGCTGCTCGTGGCGTTCGCGCGCACCCATCCCGGCATCGAGCTCAAGCTGACGATCGGCAACCGGGCGGAAATCCTGTCCGGACTCTCCCATTTCCAGCTCGACATCGCGATCACGGGGCGGCCGCCGGCGGAGCTCGATGTGGTCGCGACGCCGATCGGCGATCATCCCCATCTGATCGTCGCGGCGCCAGATCACCCGCTCGCCGGCCAAAAGCATCTCGATCCCGCTTCGTTGACGGCCGAGACCTTCCTCGTGCGCGAGCCGGGAAGCGGGACGCTCGGCCTGATGGAGCGGTTCTTCGCGGATGCCGGCGTGGCGCCCCGAATCGGGATGCAGATCAGCAGCAACGAGACGATCAAGCAGGCCGTCATGGCCGGGCTCGGGATCGCATTCATCTCCGGGCATACGGTCGAGGCGGAGATCGAGGATGGCCGGCTCGTGACGCTCGACGTCAAGGGTCTGCCGATCGTCCGGCAGTGGTATGTCGTGCATCTGCGCGAGCGTCGGCTGATGCCCGCGGTACAGATCACTCGGCATTTCCTGACCGAGCTGTCCCAGGATCTCTCCCCGGGCAGGACCGCCATCGCGACGGCGCCTGAGGGGCGGCCGTCGCTCCGAACCGGCGTGTTTTCGCCTAGAAGAAGGTGATCGCACCGACCGCGATCGTGTCGTCCTCCGCCTGGTTGCCGCCATGCGCCGTCGCTGTCGTGTGGGTGTATTCGCCGATCAGGTTGACCCAGCTGGTCAGTCCGTACTTGAGTCCAAAGGAATAAGAATCATTGTCCCTGACCAGCAGCGGATCGACCTCGCCGGATGCCAGGTCCAGATGGCTCAGCCCATAACTCGCGGAGATGGTCAGCTTCTTGAAGATGGTATAGCTTCCCTGGACATAATAGCCGTAGGAACTGCGGCTTCCCCCGTTCTTGCTCACGGCATCGAAGAACAGCCCGGTGGTGCCGATGCCTTCGCCGACATAGCCGTAGCCAACCAGCTCGGCCGGCCCGTAATCGAACTTGCCGCCGAAGTCCCAGCCCCAGCCGCGGTTGCTCTTTCCGGCCGGCAGCGTGTCGCCGGAGCCGGGCCCGCGGCTCTTCAGGTCCTGGGTCACGATATTCGTCCATAGCTTCAACTTGAGCAGATCGTCGGGCTTGGTCGGCAGGTCATAGACCAGCTTGGCCTGGAATTGCGGTTCGTTGTTGGCCGAAAGCACAGCCGAATCACCTGAGAAATTGACCGCGTTGTACGGCGTGAACACGCCGACTGAGGCCGTAAGGCCCAAGAAGCTCGGCGTGGTGTAGTCGATCTGTGGAATCCAGTCCGCGTAGATATAGCCGAGGCCGATCCGGCCCAGCGAGGTGTTCGAGGGCGCGATATTGCCTGACGCCGCTCCGACGCCAAACAGCGTGAAGTCGTTCAGGATCGCCTCCCCGCCGAAGAATCCGATGTCGCGGCCGATCTTGAAAGTGCCCATGTCCGACCGGCCGACCGTCACAAATTGCTGGCGGAAATCGATGCCGGTGGTACCGAGCGCTTGGGGCGCGCCGGGCGAGTTGGCACCCCCGACCTGGCTTACGTTGTTGAGGCCGGGGTAGAAGCCGAAATGAACGCCGACATCGAGCCCTTCCTGAACGGTCTTGAGGTCGATATTGAAATCGCCGGGCAGCAGGCCGTTGCGCACAGATGAATCGTCATTGCCGCCGACCGACGCTAAGCCTCCGTTGACGACCTTGGTCGGTCCGGGGGAAGCTGGCGAATTATTGGCATAGAAGCCGTTGATTTCGCCCGAAAAGGACAGATCGACGTCGCCGATATGCAGCCCGATGCCCTTGTTCATCATGCGCACGAACCCGCCGGATTCCGTTGGAACGGCGGCGACGGTGGACGGGGCAGCGGGCGCCGGTGCAGGCGGCGCCGCGGGCGCGGCCGCAACCACGGGCGGCGGCGCGGGGGGCGCTTCCGTCGACTTGCGCTTCTTCAGCTCGTTATATTCCTGCTTTGTCAGAATTCCCTTGTGCAGCAGCTTCAGCAGCAGCTCATCCGTCGTATCCGCGTATGCCGGTAAGCCGGCAAGCAGTACCGATCCGCCGGTCAAAGTGAGCCAGAGCGCCACCCGAGTTCTTTTGGAATTCATCACACTTCCTCCCTTGGCTTCGTTCTGGGCTGAATGCGATCCGCATCCGCTGTCCTGTGCATGACTCGATTTATTTTTTCTTCAGGCACAGGTCCGGACGTCAGCCGATTTGGGCGACGCCCAGTCGAATTTCACTCCGGCTAGCTGAAAATGATCGGCCCTGTTGCGCAATAGGACTAAAGAACGAGTGCATGGCGTAACCTGGTGTTTTTCCTCGAATAGCCGGCCTCGTCGCATATTCGACTTTGGTAGCAGACCGCTAAACTCCCGTTCTGGTTGAACGCCGTCATGTGCTCCCTCTATAATTTAGCCCCCTCGCTCGGTGAGATTTCCGGCGCGAAAGGTAGGCAGGGAGAGTTGATGCCGATGACACGGCTGCTGAGAGGTGGCTCCGAGGCCGCCGATCCACGAGCGGCCGTAGTAGAGCTTTATCGCCAGATCGGCGGCCCTGGCACGGCATTCGTCCTGTTTTTCTGTTCGCCGAGCTATGACCGATCGGACATCGCGGCCGCGATCCGGGAACAGTTCGGCGATATCCCGGTGTTCGGTTGCACGACCGCAGGCGAGATCACCCCCTTCGGCTATATCAGCAACGGTCTGAGCGGCATCGCCTTTCCTGCAGGCGAGTTCACGGTCGCCTCGACACTTTTCGCGCCGCTGGCCCGCTTTGAGATCGCATCGGCCCGGGAGCAGGTGCGGCAGCTCCTTTCCCGGTGGGAGGCGGCCGGACCCGAAGCCGCCAGCAACTACCGCGATCCGGGGCGATCATTCGGCCTGCTGCTGGTGGATGGGCTGTCGTTCCGGGAGGAGCAACTGGTCAGCGCGATCAGCAATACGCTGAATGGCGTGCCCATCGTCGGCGGCTCGGCCGGCGACGGCTTCAAATTCCGCAAGACTTTCGTCTTCCATGGCGGTCAATTCGTCGCCGACGCGGCAATCCTTCTGCTGATCCGAACCCACAGGCGATTTTCAGTTTTCAAGACCGAGCATTTCGTACCGACCGACTGCAAGATGGTGGTGACCGGGGCGGACATGAATCGGCGCCGCGTTTTCGAGCTGAACGGTGAGCCGGCTGCGCTCGAATATGCGCGTTTGGTGGGGCTCGATGGGGCGGCGCTGTCACCGCGGACGTTCGCGGCACACCCGGTCGTCGTGCGGGTCGGCGGCGAATACCATGTACGCGCCATCCAGCGCGTGAACAGAGACAACAGCCTCAGTTTTTTCTGCGCGGTCGACGAAGGACTGGTCCTGACCCTCGCCGAGGGCGTCGATATCCTCGAAGACCTGCGCGGATTGTTCGGCCGGCTGGAACAGAGGGTCGGGATAGCGGACGCGATCATCGGCTACGATTGTGTGCTGCGCAATATCGAACTGGAGCAGCGACAACTGAAAACAGCCGTATCGGAACTGTTCATGGCGCACAAGGTTGTCGGCTTTTGCACCTATGGGGAGCAATATATGTCGATGCACGTCAATCAGACATTTACGGGCGTGGCCATCGGTGTGTCGTGACCGCACTGCAGCATTCGGCCCTGGACCCGGCGACCCGCATCATTGAGCTCGAGCGCGAGGTCTCGAAGCTCAACCGGATCCGGCAGGCCCTCACCCGGCGGGTCGAGCGCGACATGGATGGCCAAGGTTCGGCGTTCTCGCTGTTTCAGACGGCCAGCGTCCTCGAAGCGCAAGTCAAGGCGCGCACACGCGATCTTCGGGACACGCTCTCGGACCTTGAGAACTCCTATCAGGAAGTGGCGCGCGCACGCGAACAGGCCGAGACCGCGCGGCTGCGGCTGCTGGCAGCGATCGAATCGATCAGCGAGGGGTTCGCGCTGTTCGATTCCGACGATCTGCTGATCCTGTTCAACCAGACCTATCTGGCATTCTGGCCTGACATCGCTGATAAAATCCATGTCGGTATGAGCTTCGCCGAAATCGCGTGCCTTGCCGTCGACCACAAGTGCGTTCTCGACGCTTATCGCGACCCGGACGACTGGGTGCGCCGCCGATCTCGCCAGCATGCCGAATGCCTCGGCCCGTCGATCCATGCGCTCAGCGATGGACGCTGGATGCAGGTCAACGAGCGACGAACGCATGATGGCGGCACCGTCGGCGTCTACACCGACATTACCAGCCTGAAACGGCAGGAGACCCAGCTCAGGGAAGCCGAGCTGGCGAAGAAATCGCATCTCCTGCAGGCAACGCTCGACAGCATCTTCCAGGGTGTGGCGGTTTATGACGGTCGACTGGCACTGGCGGCCTGGAATAACGAGTTCGTCCGGTTGCTCGAACTGCCCTCCCACTGCGTCCGGCGGGAGGCAGTATTCGCCGATTTCCAGCAGTTCAACGCCACGCTCGGGGAGCACGGTATCCGGCACCCCGATTTCCTCGATCCAGCCGGTGGCCCGATGCCGTTGAAATTCGAGCATGCCTGGCCCAACGGCCGTGTGCTGGATATCGAACGCAACCCTATGCCGGGGGGCGGCTTCATCCTGCTGTTCACGGACATTACGCGACGGAAGCAGACCGAGGAAGCACTGCGCGACGGCGAGCGACGCATCCGGCTGGTAACCGACGCCATGCCTGCGCTGATCGCCTATGCCGACGCAGACGAGCGTTATCAGTTCGTCAACGAGCCTTACCGCCGCTGGCTCGGCCTGCCGGTCGACGAAATTGTCGGACGTCCGATGGGTGAGGTTCTGAGTCCGGAGCTCTATGCGAGACGAAAGGAATTCGTGAACCAGGCACTTGCCGGGCAGGTGACGAATTTCGAAGTCGAGCTTACGCCATCGGGCATCGAAGAACCGCGTTACGCAAATGTGAACTTCGTACCGCACTTGGGTGAAGGGGATGAAATCCTCGGCTTCTTCACCCTGATGCAGGACATCACCGAGCGCCGTAGGATCGATGCGGCGCTCAAGGAGGCCAACGAGACGCTGGAGCGCAGAGTTGCCGAACGCACCGCTGCGCTCACGTTGCTGAACGAGCAGCTGCTGCAGGAGATCGCCGAACGGCGCGAGATCGAAAAGGCCCTGTACGTCGCCAAGAGCGAGGCCGAGCAAGCCAACCTCAGCAAGACGCGGTTTCTCGCGGCCGCCAGTCACGACCTGCTCCAGCCGCTGAACGCGGCTCGCCTGTTCGTATCGGCATTGGCTGACGTCAAGCACGCGCCGCGCATTCGTACGCTGATCGACAACGTTGACGCCTCGTTGCACGCGGTCGAGGATTTGCTCGGTACGCTGCTCGACATCTCGAAGCTCGATGCTGGCGCGGTATCACCCGAGATCGTCGATTTTCCAATCGCGACATTGCTTGGCCCGCTCGCCACCGAGCACGTGGTCCAGGCCCGGGACCGCGGACTCACGCTCCGCTATGTGCCGTCGCATGCGGTGGTTCGAAGCGACATTCGCCTGTTGCGGCGTATCGTTCAGAATTTTCTCTCGAATGCGATCCGCTATACCCAGAGCGGTGGAGTCCTGCTCGGCTGCCGGCGTTGCCGTGATGGAGTCAGGATCGAGGTCTGGGATAGCGGCCCCGGCATCCCGGCGGACAAGCTCGACGAAATTTTCGAGGAGTTCCGGCAGCTGCACCCCGACAATGACCCCGGCGGACGCGGCATTGGGCTCGGCCTCGCCATCGTCAAGCGGGCGGCCAAGATGCTCGACCATCCGATCCACACGCGGTCGACCATCGGCAAGGGATCGGTCTTCTCGGTGACGGTGCAGCGGGGTGCCCGGCCAAGGTCAGCGACAGAGCCGATGCCACCGTACCGTGCCGGCATCGATCCGGCGGGCGCGGCTTTTCTGGTGATCGACGATCAGCACAGCATTCTCACCGGAATGCAGGCGCTGCTGACGGGCTGGGGATGCACCGTGTGGACCGCTACGTCGGGGCAGGCGGCAATCGATCTGCTGCCCAGTTTTACCCCTGGCCCCGACGTCATCATCGCAGATTATCATCTGGATGGCGACGCGACGGGCGTAGCCGAGATTAATCGCATCCGCCACGCGATGAATTGCCAGGTGCCAGGCATTATCGTCACCGCCGATCACAGCCCGGCGATACGACAGATCGTCGAACAGCATGGCTTGTGGCTACTGAAAAAACCTTTGAAACCCGCCCAGCTTCGGTCGCTGCTATCGAGCATCCTGGCTTAGCCTCGGCCGATCAGCTCTCCTGGATGTCACCGAACGTATCGAGGTGCACGCGCTGGGCCATGACGACCGCCTGGGTGCGGCTGTAAACCTTGAACTTGTGCAGGATGCTGGAGACGTGAGCCTTGACCGTCGTTTCGGCGATGGCGAGCTCGTAAGCAATTTCCTTGTTGAGCTTGCCGGTAGCGAGGAGCTGCAGCACGCGTCGTTGCTGCGGCGTGAGGGTCGAGGCACGAAGGACGAGCTCGGCGTCGGCATCGGTTTGCTGCTGTGGTTCGCCGGCAGTGCTGGTCGCAATCGGCGGGACGTAGATGCCGCCGCTGGCCACGAGATGGAGAGCGGCCGCAATTTCCGGACGCGGCGTCGATTTTGGAATGAATCCGACGACGCCAAGCGCCAATGCTTCGGATACCAACCGGGGATCCTCAAGCGCCGAGATGACGATGACGGGCGTGGATGGGAAACTCGACCGGATGGTCAGCACACCTTCAAAACCGTGTGTTCCCGGCATCCTGAGATCGAGAAGAACCAAGTCGGCGTCGCCATCTTCCTTGAGCTTCCCCATCAGCTCGGCGAGATCGGAGCATTCAACGATCTCTATTCGTCCGAACGTGGACGCGACGGCAAGCGTCAACGCCCCCCGCATGATCGGGTGGTCGTCAGCGATAATGACTTTCCTCATCTCCGTCCGCCTCCCACGTTTCCTACGCGCCGCCCCCGTTTACGGGAATCGCGTGTGATCTTATCTCGATCATTTGAGTAATAAAACGAACCAGTGGCGGCTCGGTTCCGGCGCGAATAGTACGAAAGTACAATTTTCACCCGCTAACCGGTTCCTGAAGATGTAACGGCAGTCCGTGCGACAGTCGAGACGTTCGAGGACTCTATTCGGGGACGGACGTACCCAAGTGATTGGCCCGGTGGCGATGCGCGGCTTATGCCCGCATCGATCAACGCGACGAATTATCCTCGAGTCCGACTGCCGACACGCGACCGCAAGCGTCTTCAGCCGCTCCAGCAACGGGGGGAAAACATGGCACAGCCAATCGCGATTCATCCTGCAGTCGATCACGGAATCGCACCCGCCTCTCCCGGCTTCGCTGGCGGCCAGCTTGTGTGCCACTGCACCGATCGACCGGTCAAGGTGAGGATCGACACCCAGACCGACCACAACCACGCTTGCGGCTGCACCAAATGCTGGAAGCCGCAGGGCGCACTGTTCGCGGTCGTCGCCGTGGCGTCGCGGGACAAGGTTACGGTAACCGAGAACGGGGACAAGCTGAAGATCGTAGACCCGGCTGCCACAATACAGCGCCACGCTTGCACGGGATGCGGCGTGCATATGTATGGTCGGATCGAGAATACGAAGCATCCCTTCTACGGACTCGATTTCGTGCATACAGAGCTGTCGCCGGAAAAAGGCTGGGCCGCGCCCAGCTTTGCCGCCTTCGTCTCCTCGATCATTGAATCCGGCGCCGACCCTGCGAACATGGGTGCGGTCCGCGCCCGCCTGCGCGAGATCGGCCTCGAACCCTACGATTGCCTGTCGCCGCCGCTGATGGACTATATCTCCACGTTCATTGCGAAACAGTCGGGCGTACTGAAGGCCTGATCACGGCATGTTCTGCAGGGCGCGGGCATAGGCGCCGAGCCTCGCGTCGAGCTGGGTCGGCACCTCGCACGCATACTGCATCGTGCGGCGTGTCTCATCGAAGGTACGGGTCAGAAATGCCTGTCGGCCCAGCGCTTCCGCGCGCCGGTCAGCATCCTCACCCTTGGCATCGGCCGGAATTGCATTAGCCTCGTCGTTCGCTTTGGCGATTTGTTCGGCAATTCCGCGTTGCCGTCGCATCAAATCCTTAAGGCGGGCGATGATCTCGTCCCGCTGCCGATTGGTTTCGTCCAGAATTCCGGCAAATGCCGCCGGTAGAAGCCCGCCTTCTCCCTCGTGCTTCGTCGTCTCGACAAAGGCCCGGATTTTCGCCGTTCCGGCGTCAACCGGCACATCGCGCGGAGTTACCTCTTCCACAAGGCCGGCAACGCGGGGGTTGGAACGCCAGTCGATCCCTTTCGGGATCGCCGCTCCCGTCCAGTAGCCGGCGGCGGTCAGTTCCGGAACCAGTCTTTGCTGGCAGGGCCAGTCAGGGTCTTGCGTCGGGGTGGCGGCGGACGCGATAAAGCCTCGAGCTGCCAGGCACAAGCCGGCGAGCGCCGCCAAGCTGATGCGCAGCTTGACGATCACGGCGCGACCGCCACGCCCCAGGGCTCGGCGCCGACCGGGACCGACTTCACCACCTTGAGATCGTCGACGTCGATCACGGAAATGTCGTTACTGACGCCATTGGTGGTGTAAAGGCGCTGCTCGTCCGGTGAAAACGCCAGATGCCAGACGCGCTGGCCGACCAGCAAATATTTCTTGACCTCCAGAGTCTGCCGATCGATCACCGCGACCCGGTTGGCCGGGCCGAGCGCCACAAAAGCCAGCTTGCCGTCGCGACTGAGCGCGATGCCCACCGCCTGGATCGCCTCGGCCTCCACGCCCGGTATAGCGAAATGGATCTTCGTAATGATCTTGTGCTGCACTGCGTCGATGACCGCGACGTCGCCGCCGATCTCCGACGAGACCCACACCTGCTTAGCGTCGGCCGTCCATTCGGCGAAACGCGGGCGGCTGTCGACCAGCACGTTCGCGATCACCTTGTGTGTCGTCGTGTCGATGAAATGCGCCATGTTGGTGGTTTCCGAAGTGTTCACCAGCGTCTTGCCGTCCGGACTTATGCCCATGCCTTCCGGTTCGATTCCCACCGGAATCTCGGTCACGATCCGACCTTCGCCAATATCCAGCACGGAGACCATGTTGTCGTTTTCATTGGCGACATACAGTATCTTTCCGTCCGGACTGAGGGTGAACAGCTCGGGATCGGGACCGCTCGGCAGCGTCCGTGTCACTTCCAGACTGTCAAGATCCAGCACCTCGATATGATCGGCGTCGCTGGTGCAGATATAGAGCGACTTGTCGTCATTCGACAGCACGATGCCCCGCGGCCGTGCACCGACAGGGATGGTCTTGACCAGGCTCAAACTCTTGCCATCGACCATCGCGATCGTGTTGTCCTTCTCATTCGAAACGAAAATCCGCTCCGCCGACGCTGCTCCGGCGACCGTAAGGCAAGCGGCGCAGAATGAACCCGCAAGCAAGCTCGTACGCCCGGCCAAGGCTCGAACCGACATGAAGCCCCCGTCTGGGTGACAGCGCAAGCCGAACAAGCCGGCGAACCACAGACTTATCGCAATCAGACCGGAATGGACCATTATCCTTGTGGCTGTTCTACGGGCGGTTTTTGTGTGCATTGCACAGAACCGTGTACCAGCTGCCGATTTATCATCCGCCGGTTCGAAACGATTGCCGAGAGCGAACCAGCTAGCTGCCGGCCTTCTCCAGCCGATAGATGTCCTTGTGGGTTTGGCGCAAAATATTCTTCTGCACCTTACCCATTGTGTTCCGCGGCAGGGCATCGACGAATAGCACCCGCTTCGGCTGCTTATATTTGGCCAGCCGGCCAGCGAGCGCCGCCAGCACCTCGGTCTCGGTCAACCGTGCACCCGGTTTTAGCGTCACGACCGCCGTCACGCCCTCGCCAAAGTCCGGATGCGACAGGCCGATGACCGCGGACTCGTCGACTCCCGGCAGCGCATCGATCTCGCTCTCCACTTCTTTAGGATAGACATTGTAGCCGCCGCTGATCACCAAGTCCTTGCCTCGGCCGAGAATCCAGACATAACCATGCTCGTCGATCCGCCCGAGGTCGCCAGTGATGAAGAACCCGTCCGGCCGGAACTCCGCCGCCGTTTTCTCCGGCATGCGCCAATAGCCGACGAACACGTTAGGTCCGCGCACCTCGATCATGCCGACCTCGCCCTGCGGCAATTCCGCGCCCGTATCGGGATCGCTGATGCGGATTTCGACCCCCGGCAGCGGCGGGCCCACCGAGCCGGGCACACGGGCGCCGTCATAGGGGTTGGATGTGTTCATGTTGGTCTCGGTCATGCCGTAGCGTTCCAACACGGCATGCCCGG
Source organism: uncultured Rhodospirillales bacterium (assembly GCA_964631425.1). GTDB lineage: Bacteria > Pseudomonadota > Alphaproteobacteria > BOG-932 > Roseiterribacteraceae > BOG-932. The sequence goes on along the minus strand of CAZVYC010000061.1, from coordinate 9,724 downwards.
TGCGTGCCTGCCACTCGGCATGGGTTTCCGCCAGCAGCGGCGCGGACCCGGAAACGAAAAGGCGCATATGCGCAGTCGATTCCCGTGTCAGCCGGGCATCCTGCAGCAGGCGCACATAAAATGTCGGCACGCCCATCATCGCGGTCGCCTCCGGTAGGAAGCGGAATATCTGATCGGTATCCAGTTTGGGCAGGAAGATCATCGCGCCGCCCGCGATCAACGTGACATTGGTGGCGACAAACAGGCCGTGTGTGTGGAAGATCGGCAGAGCGTGCAGCAGCACATCGCGACCGGTGAAGCGCCAAGCCTGCCGCAGCGTTTCGGCGTTAGAGGCCAGATTGCCGTGGCTGAGCATCGCGCCCTTCGACCGGCCGGTGGTGCCGGAGGTATAGAGAATCGCCGCCAAGTCATCGCGGGAACAGGCAACATCCTCGAATTTCGATGCCGCCGTATTCGCCCGCTCGATCAGCGTTCCCGCTTTGCCATCTACGCCCAAGGTCAGTGTCGTCCCGACGCCGAGCCGAACCGCCAACGAGGCAATCTCCCCTACCCTCTCCGGCGCGCAGACCAGGATGCGCGGCTCGGAATCGCCGATGAAATAGTCCAGTTCCGCCAGGGTATAAGCCGGATTCAGCGGCAGAAAGACGGCGCCCAACCGCAGACAGGCGACATAGAGCAGGATCGCCTCGGGACTTTTCTCGACTTGGAGCGCGACGCGGTCGCCGAAGGTCACGCCCGCCGTGCGCAGGACATTGGCGTACCGTCCGGACAGGCTGAACAAATCGCCATAGGTGATCGTCCGTCCGTCGGAGGTCTTGATGAAGATATGATCGTCAGCCTGCGCGACCGCCCGCAAAAGCGACCCGCTCACGTTTTTGATCCAGTCGGATCACCACCTTCTGGCGGCGAGAACCTCGAAAATGAAAGCAAACTGTGTCTTTTGGCCATTTTGCGCGCGAGCTTGCGGACGGATGCGGAGGCCGGAACTTTATCGCGCTCGCTGAGCATCTGATAGTTCTGATCGACGCCATCTATCGCTGCCTGCGACGGACGCCGGGCAGCCACGCACACCGGGGGCCGATATGCGGCGCCAGCCGCTCAGCGATAGGCGCGGAAGAATGTGCGAACTTCCTCTACATAGAGGTCAGGAACCTCCATTGCGGCGAAATGGCCGCCGCGGGGCATGCGGTGCCAGCTGGTGATGTTGAACTTCCGCTCCGCCCAGTGCCGCGGCGTCAGGATGATTTCGGCCGGGAACTGGGCATGTCCGACCGGGACCTGGACGCCAGGCACCGGTTCCTGTCGTCCCGGGCCGCTCTCCTCGAAATAGCTCCGCATCGAGGAGTTGATGGTGCCGGTCAGCCAATAAAGACTGATATTGTCGAGCAACCGGTCGCGGCTGAAGCTCCGCTCGATATCGCCGCTGCAATCGCTCCAGGTGCGGAATTTCTCGACGAGCCAGCCGGCGAGCCCGGCCGGCGAATCGGTTAGGCCGTAGGCGAGCGTCTGCGGCTTGGTGCGCTGGATCGCCTGATAGCCAGTCTCGCGCTCCGCGAACTGGGCCGTCTTCGCCAGACCCGCGATGTCCTCCGTGTCAAGGCCCTCATGCGGGTTGGCCGGATCGGGCGGCGGCGCGTTGATCAGGTTGAGGTGGATCGCTTTCACCCGCTCGGGATAGGTCGCCCCCAACAGAATGCTCATCAGCGTGCCCTTGTCGCCGCCCTGCGCGAAATACCGGCCATAGCCGAGCGTCCCCATCAGCCGGTCAAACGCTGCGGCGATGTGGCGGCCGCGATAGCCGCGCGTGGTCGTCGGACCTGAGAAGCCGAAGCCCGGCATCGAGGGCGCGATGACATGGAAGGCATCCCGCGGATCGCCGCCATGCGCGCGCGGGTCGCTGAGCGGGCCGATCACCTCCAGAAACTCGACCACCGAACCGGGCCAGCCATGCGTGATAATGAGAGGCTGCGCGTCGCGCTCGGGCGAGCGGGCGTGGATGAAGTGCAGGCGCTGGCCATCGATTTCCGTGAGAAACTGCGGGAAACGGTTCAGCCGCGCCTCAAAGCCGCGCCAGTCGAAGCCGTCGCGCCAATAATCGCAGAGCGACTGCAGATAGCCACGGTCGGTGCCGTAATCCCAGCCGCTGCCCTCGATCTGGTCCGGCCAGCGGGTGCGGACCAGGCGATCACGAAGGTCGGCGATCTCCGCAACCGATACCCGGACCTGGAACGGCCTGATGTCGAGGGACAACGCGTGCTCCTATCCTGTCGTCGTGCCGGAGGATGATGGGCTTGTCGGACGGGCAAGCAAAGGTGCGCCCCTTCACGGCGCCCAGTCATCGGCTCCATGATACGGAGGCGGCGCGGATTGCCGATATCGTGGATGCGGTCATACCCGCGCGCGAACGGCGTGCGGATAGAGGCTACGCCGGCCGGACTGATACTGAAGGACCGCGATCTTTCTTCATGGAGTTGACCCGATGCAGCAGCCGGCCAATCCCGCCATCGCCGAATGGCGCATGTATATCGATGGGACGCTGGTCGAATCCGCCTCCGGCCAGGTCTTCTCGAACATCGACCCCTTCAGTGAGGAGCCGATCGGCGTCACAGCCGACGGCACAGCGGGGGATTTCAGGCGCGCCATCGCGGCCGCGCGCCGCGCCTTCGACACCACCCAATGGTCGACGGACAACGCCTTCCGCGCCCATTGCCTGATGCAGCTGCATGATGCGCTGGAGCGTCATAAGGAGGAGATCCGGGCCCTGCTGGTCAGCGAGGTCGGCACCCCGGTCTGGCTGACGCGCGACACGCTGCTGGACGTGCCGATCGCGCGTCTCGCCGATTACGCCAAGCTGGCGAGCGCGTACCCCTATGAGAAGGAGCTGCCGGAGCTCGATTTCCGAGGCACCGCCAGCCGGCGTTTCCAGCGGCGCGAGCCCATGGGCGTCGTGGCGGCGATCACGCCGTGGAACGGTCCGTGGGGCGACAACCTGACCAAGGTCGGCGCCGGCCTTGGTTCGGGCAGCACGGTCGTCTTGAAGCCGTCGCCGGACGCGCCCTGGGCCGGCACGATCCTCGGCCGCATCGCGGCGGAGGAGACCGACCTGCCGCCCGGCGTGCTCAACGTCGTGACCTCGTCCGACAATTTGATGGGCGAGATCCTGACCTCCGATCCGCGCGTCGACCTGATCGCCTTCACCGGCTCAGCGCCCAATGGCCGGCGGATTGCCGAGGTCTCGGCCAAGACGCTGAAGCGGCTGATTCTGGAGCTGGGCGGCAAGTCGCCCTATGTCGTCCTGGAGAGTGCCGACGCCGTGCGCCAGGCCGAGATCGCCGCCAAGCTCATCTGCACCAATGCCGGCCAGGGCTGCGTCGCCCGCAGCCGGCTACTGCTGCCCCGCGCACGCTATGCGGAAGGTGTCCAGGCCGCCGCGGCCGTTATGTCGTCCATCACCTACGGCGACCCGCGCGACCCGCACAATTACATGGGCCCTGTCGTCAGCCGCCATCATCGCGACCGGATCATGGCCCATATCGACCGCGCCGTGGCCGAAGGCAATCGGCTGGTCTGCGGCGGCCGAATCCCGTCCGGCTTCAACAAGGGCTTCTTCGTCGAGCCGACCTTGTTCGCCGACGTGAAGCCGGACGACCACATCGCCCAGGAGGAAGTGTTCGGCCCGGTTCTGGCCGCCATTCCTTACGAAGACGAGGAGGAGGCGCTCGCCATCGCCAACAACTCGATCTACGGCCTTTCGGCGACAGTGGCGGCGGCGACCGACGACGAGGCGATCCGCTTCGCAAACCGGCTGCGCACCGGCACGGTCAGCATCAATGGTGGGGTGTGGATGCACATGGACGTACCGTTCGGCGGCTACAAGCATAGCGGCATCGGCCGCCAATTCGGCATCGAGGGGTTCGAGAGCTATCTGGAGACCAAGGTACTGGGCGTCCCCTCCGGCAAGGCATCGAAGACGCTGGCCTGGGGCGAGGTTTAAGCGCGTCCACGCTTGAAACTATCCGCGTCCTGGCCGCACGCTCGCGCGAAGGAGTCTTCAAGCCTCCGTTGTCGGGTCGAATTTCGGGGCGCGCTTCTCGAGCAGTGAAGCCAGCCCCTCCTGCGCCTCCGGACCGCCGAAGCCCAGCATTTCCAAGGCCAACGCGCTGTCGAAGATCGGCCAGGCCTGCCTGAGCCAGTTATTGAGCGCGTATTTGGTCCAGCGGATGGCCGACGGCGCGCCCTGGGCCAGCTCGACGGCAATCTCCAGCGCCCTTTCCTGCAGCTCGTGATCCTCGACACAGAGCGATACGAGCCCGATGCGCTCGGCCTCCTCGCCGGTCAAGGGTCGGCAGGTCAGCAGATAATACTTGGCCTTGGCCATGCCGCAGAGCAGCGGCCAGATCAGCGCCGCGTGGTCTCCGGCGGCGACGCCGAGTTTGGTGTGACCGTCGACCAGCTTGGCCGATTTGCCGGCGATCGATACGTCCGACAGGATCGCCGCCACCAGGCCGCCGCCCGCGGCCGCGCCGTTGATCGCGGAGACCAGGGGCTTGGAGAAATCGACCAGGTTGCGCACCAGATCGCGCCCGTCCTTCCACATCGCGACCCGGAAGTCGTATTCGCCCACCACCCGCTTCTCCATCTCGAAGTCGCCTCCGGCGGAGAAGGCGCGGCCCGCGCCGGTCAGAATCACCGCCGACACGTCCGGGTCCTTGTCGATGATCGGCCAGATCGTCGCGATATCGTGATGGAGCTCGAAATCCATCGCGTTGATCTTGCCGCGGTCGAAGGTGACGCGGAGCACGCGAGGCGCCGGATAGTCGAACTTAAGGCTTGTGTAGTTGGGGTAAAGGCTGGTCATCTTTTCTCCTATCTGCCTTGTGCCGGCATCACCCCCACCTAACCTCCCCCATCAAGGGGGAGGGACATGAAAAAGAGCCCTCCCCCTTGATGGGCCCCTTGATGGGGGAGGGTTGGGTGGGGGTGATCGCGCCGCCTTCTCAGATCTTCGTCGTGTAGAACTCCGCGTATTGCTGCCTCAGATCGACCTTGGACAGCTTGCCGAACACGGTCTTGGGCAGCGCGTCCACGAACACCACGGCCTTGGGGATCTGGTAGTTCGAGAGGTTCTCCTTGAGCTTCGCCAGCACCGCGTCGGCATCGAGCGCGGTGTCCGGCTGGCGGACGATGAACGCGGTCACCGCCTCGCCCCAATGGTCGTGCGGCAGGCCGACCACGGCGCACTCAACCAAGCCCGGCAGCTCGTAGAGGAACTCTTCGATCTCCTTGGGATAGACGTTCATCCCGCCGGTCTTCACCATGTCCTTCTTGCGGTCGGCCAAATAGAGATAGCCGGCATCGTCCCAGCGGCCGAGGTCGCCGGTGTGGAACCAGCCGTTGGCGAAGATCTCCGCCTCGATCTCAGGCTGCTTGTAGTAGCCGCGGGCGATCGGATCACCGCGCATTACGATTTCGCCGATCTCCCCGTCCGGAAGCGGCTGGTCGGCCGCGTCTACGACCCTCACATCGAATCCTACCATTGGCCGGCCGACGCTGTTGGGATTGGCCGCTTTCTCCTCGGCCGAGATCATGATACCGCCGCCGCTTTCGGAGGTGCCGTAGCACTCGAGCAGGCCGATCTCGCGCGCGCGGATGCGGTTGTAGATCTCAAGCGGCAGCGCTGCGCCCGCCGAGATGATGCGCTTCAGCGAGGAAAGATCACGGCCTGCGAAATCCGGATGGCGGACCATGGCGTTGATCATGGTCGGCACGCAGAACATCGTCGTCACCCGCTCCGTCTCAATCACCTGCAGCATCTCGCCGGCGTCGAAGGCCGGCATGATGACTGCCGTCATGCCGAGCAGCACATAGGGATGGATGCTCATGAACTGAGTGCCGCCCATGCAAAGCGGCGTTACCAGGAGCCCGATGTCACCGGCGGTGAGCTCCTGGCTGAAGGCGAGGCTCAAGGTCTTGGCCAGCACGTTCCAGTATGAATTGACCGCGCCTTTGGGCGTGCCGGTGGTGCCGGAAGAAAAGACCAGGCAAGCGATGTCGTCCGGCTCGACAGCCGCGATCGGGAAGGGCTGCGGCACGGCTGGGTCGTTCAGCACCGGCGCCAAATTGACCACGCCCTGGGTCCGGTCCTTCGCGTCCCAGGTCATCAGCAGGCGGGCAGTCAGCGTATCGCGGACCGCGTCTACCGCCGGCTGCAACCCGTCCCCGGTGATGACGGCCTTCGCTTCCGCATGGTTCAGCTGGGCCGCCAGCGCACGCGACTTCAGCGAAGCGTTGAGGATGATCGCCGTGGCGCCGAGCTTGAACAGGGCGTACGTGGTCAGAATGAAGTCGGGGCTGTTGTTGCCGAAGATCGCGACATGGTCCCGCCGTCCGATTCCGAGCGCGCTGAGCCGCCAAGCCAGCCGGTCGCTCGCTTGGTCTACCGCGCGCCAGGTCAGCCGGCGCCCGCCCGCGATGTAAGCCACCCGGTCGGGGAAGCGCGCGGCATTGCGCCGGACCGAGCCGGCAATCTGGATCAATCCGTCGGGGTTCCCCAGCATGCCTTGCCCACTCTCGCTCCCTGCATCATGGCGACTGAATTGTTAGTCCGGCGGCACGGGGGTTGGAACGCGCGCGGCCGGACCATCGTGGTGGCGATGTTTGGCGGCGGCGCGTGGCCGGGTGGAGGACAGCACGATAGATCGGCTGGCGGAGGAACTGTGATGATCCCACGAACCATCTTCGACGAGGAGCATGAGATTTTCCGCGGCTCGGTGCGCCGCTTCGTCGAGCAGGAAATCGTGCCCCGCCATGCGGAATGGGAGAAGATGGGAGTCGTGCCGCGCGACGCCTGGCGCAAGGCCGGCCAGGCCGGGCTGCTGTGCTGCGCCGTGCCGGAAACGTATGGCGGGATGGGGGGCACCTTCCTGCACTCCACGGTAGTCATCGAGGAGTTGGCGCGGGCCGGGACCAATGGGCCGGCTTTCGCGCTCCATTCCGACATCGTGGCCCCCTATCTCGTCCATTACGGGACCGAGGCGCAGAAGCTGCATTGGCTGCCGCGCATGGCGTCCGGCGAGGCGCTCGCCTGCGTCGCCATGACCGAACCCTCGGGCGGAAGCGACATCAAGGCGATGCGCACTACCGCCGTGCGCGACGGCGATGCGTTCGTGATCAACGGACAGAAGGTCTTCATCACCAATGCCCAGGGCGCCGACCTGGTGGTGCTGGCATGCAAGACAGACCCTTCGGGCGGCTATAAGGGCATCAGCCTGATCCTGGTCGAGACCGACCGGCCCGGCTTCAGCCGCGGCCGCCTGCTGGAGAAGGTCGGCTGCAAGGCGCAGGACACATCGGAGCTGTTCCTCTCGGATGTGCGCGTACCGGTCTCCAATCTCCTGGGGGTCGAGGGGCGCGGCTTCTACCAGCTCATGGCCCAGCTGGCACAGGAGCGGCTGGTCCAGGCCGTGAAGTCGCTCGCCACGGCCGAGACGGCGCTGCAATGGACGATCGACTATACGACCGAGCGCAAGGCCTTCGGCCAAACCGTCGCCGATTTCCAGAATACTCAATTCAAGCTGGCCGACCTGCACGCCGCCATCGCCGTCTGTCGCGCCTATGTCGACCGCTGCCTGGAGATCCATGTGCGGGGCGAGCTCGACGCCACCGATGCCGCCATCGCCAAGCTGCAGACGACCGAGCTGCTCAGTCGCGCGGTGGACGAGTGCGTCCAGTTTTTCGGCGGCTGGGGCTACATGTGGGAAATGCCGATCGCCCGCGCCTATGCTGACGCCCGCCAAGCGCGGCTCGCTGCCGGCACCAGCGAGGTCATGCGCCAGATCATCGGCCGGAGCATCCTGCAGAAGCGTTAAAATGGCCCCTCGCCCCGCGAGCGGGAAGAGGAAAGATTATCGCGCATCGTCCTCACGATAAATTCCGCGGTGCGGTTACTTTTCCGATCTCTAAGTGCTTCGGTAGCCCATCTTCGCTATCGAGGCTGATTCCCATGCAGAACGAACCGGTCATCGTCGACGCCGTCCGAACCCCGATGGGCAAGGGCAAGGCGGGCGGGGCATTGTCCACCGTCCACCCGTCCGACCTTCTGGCCACGATCTTCACTGCTCTTGTAGACCGCAACGGCCTCGATCCGGCCACGCTCGACGATCTGATCGTCGGGTGCGTCGCGCAGGTTGGCGAGCAATCCGGAACGCCGGGCCGCATGGCCTGGTTGTCAGCCGGCTATCCGGCGCATGTGCCGTCCACCACCATCGACCGGAAATGCGGGTCGAGCCAGCAGGCGGTGCATTTCGCGGCACAGGGCGTCATGGCCGGCGTCTACGACATCGTCATCGCCGCCGGGATCGAATCGATGAGTCGCATCCCGATGGGCGCGGCGCGGATCGGTATGGACTTCATGGGCCCGTCCGTCACGCGCCGCTATGCACCGGGCCTGGTCTCGCAGGGCATGGCGGCCGAGCTGGTGGCGCAAAAATGGGGCCTCACGCGCGACGACCTCGACCGCTACTCCGCTGCCTCGCATGCCCGGGCGGCGGCTGCACAGAACGCCTTCACGGCCGAGATTGTCCCGGTCGCGATAGAGGCAGGCGAAATCGCCGCCGATGAAACCATCCGCGCCGGAACCACGCCGGAAAAGTTGGGCGAGCTCAAGACCGTCTTCGGCACGCCGGACATGGTCGAGCGCTTTCCCGAGATCGACTGGAAGATCACCGCCGGGAATTCCTCGCAGATCACCGACGGCGCCGCCGGCCTCCTGGTCATGAGCCGTGCGCGGGCGGAAGCGCTGGGCCTGAGGCCCCGCGCCCGTTTCGTCGCCTTCGACGTGGTCGGCGACGACCCGTTGTTAATGCTGACCGCGCCGATCCCGGCGACGAAGCGCGTGCTGGCCAAGGCCGGGATGAAAATCGGCGATATTGCCCACTATGAGGTCAACGAGGCTTTCGCGCCGGTGCCGCTCGCCTGGGCCCGTGAACTCGACGCGGACCCCGAACGCACCAATCCGTGTGGCGGCGCGATCGCGCTCGGTCATCCGTTGGGCGCATCCGGGGCACGGCTGATGACGACCATGCTGCACGCGCTCGAGCGCACCGACGGCCGCTATGGCCTGCAGACCATGTGCGAGGCCGGCGGCATGGCCAACGCCACTATCATCGAGAGGCTTTAGCAAACATGCGCATTACGGGATCGGTCGCCGTCGTGACCGGCGGCGCCTCGGGCCTGGGTTTCGCCGCGGCGGAAGCGTTGATCGGGCGGGGCGCTCGCGTGGTCATCGCCGACCTGTCGGAAGCGAACGGCGCCAAGGCGATCGAGCAGCTCGGCGAACCGGCGCGCTTCGTCCAGGCCGACGTCGCGAGCGCTGACGATATGGAGCGGGTGTTCGCAGCGGGCGACGCGCTCGGACCCCTGCGCATCCTCGTCCATTGCGCGGGACGCGGCGGCACGCTGCGCATCGTCGACCGCGAGGGCAATCCCGGCGCGCTCGATTTCTACGAGTCCATCGTTCGAACGAACCTGGTCGGCACCTTCAACGTGCTCCGCCTGGCTGCCGCGCGCATGGCGAAACTGGAACCCGAAGGCGAGGAGCGCGGCATCTGCGTTCTAACGGCCTCGATCGCAGGCTATGAGGGGCAAGTGGGACAAGTGCCGTATGCCTCGTCGAAAGCCGGCGTCATTGGCCTGACGCTGGTTGCTGCCCGGGATTTGGCGCAGC
>CAZVYC010000060.1:11616-22693 GCA_964631425.1 uncultured Rhodospirillales bacterium | reverse complement strand
CCCTTGGCGTGCATGCGCCGCTCGGGAATCACCTCGCGGTCGAAATGCGCCATTTTTTCAATCAGCCAGATATCCTGGAGCAGCGCCGGCCCGCGCGGGCCGGCCGTCAGGATATTGGTGTTGTCGGCCACCGGCGCGCCGGTGGCGTTGGTGAATCGCTTCGTTGTGGACATGACGAACTCCTCGGCTTTCCGCCCTCGTCAGGCGTTGACTTCGATCAGCCCCGGCTTGTGGCGGATGGCGACGGTGTTCGATCCCGGCCACGCGGAGCCGCGGATCACGTTGCAGAAATTGATCCGCCTGAAGGCCGGATCCTTGTCCGCCAGCACATCGGCCTTCACATTGCCGAAGGTCGTCTCGGGCTTATCCCTGATACCGTCGTAGAAAGCTTGGATGATCTCTTCCTTGAATTGTTCATTACGAGGGTGAAGGCGCACGACCGCCTCGCGCTCTGCGTCGCTGAACCCTGAATAGCCAAGCCCCAGAACATCCATTTCGACGCCGGCCGTAAGCAGTGCCACGAGCGGGTGCATGTGCTGCGGAATGCCCGGAGTCGTGTGGAGCGCGATCGCCATCCACACCGTATCGATATCCTGCTGGGCGATGCCGTGGCTGCGCAGAAAGTCGCGCGCGGCGTTGGCGCCATCGACCTCGAAGCGCTCGAGCGGGGTACTGTGCCGGTGGGTCAGCCCCATGTCGTGAAACATCGCGCCGGCATAAAGCAGTTCCGGATCGAATTCGAGGCCGCGACGCTTTCCGGCGAGCGCCGCCCAGTAATAGACGCGGCTGGAATGATGGAAGAGGAGCGGAGTTTCCGTGTCCTTTACCACTTCCGTTATTTCGCGTGCGAGTTTGCTGTCGGGAACAGCAATTCCGTCCAGGGTGGTATGCATAAGATTTCTCCTGCCGATTGATCTTGCAGGAGGATATGTGGATGCGTATTGTGGCCTCAATCGACGGAATACGTCAGATCCTGCCATTACACGTCCGGATGGGCCATGACGGTGCGCAAGACGACAACCAGGACGATCGCCATCCTCGCGATGCCGGGCGTTCAGCTTCTCGATGTATCGGGCCCGCTGGACGTTTTCGCCGAGGCCAATGTCCAGGCCGGGCATCCAGGCTATCGCCTGCTGGTCATGGCCAGCGCGCCGGGCATGATCATCAGCTCGTCGGGGACCCGGCTGGTGCCGGATCGCGTCATTGGGGACCACCCGGACGAGGCTATCGACACGCTGCTGGTCGCAGGCTGTCCGAACGCCGCCGAGGTCACCGCTGCGCCGGCCGTTGTCCGCTGGTTGCGCGAAACCGCACCTTCGACGAGGCGGTACGGGTCGGTGTGCAGCGGCGCTTTCTTCCTCGCCCAGGCCGGACTGCTCGACGGCAAGCGGGTCACGACGCATTGGGCGGTGGCAGGCCGACTGGCGGAGGCGTACCCGTCGGTTAGCGTGGACGCCGACGCCATCCATGTGCGGGATGGCAGACTGCGCACCGCCGCGGGTGTTACCGCTGGTCTCGATCTGGCGCTGGCGCTCGTCGAAGAGGACCTGGGGCGTGACATCGCGATGAAGATCGCGTCGCAGCTCGTGATGTACTTCAAGCGTCCCGGCGGTCAGCTGCAGTTCAGCCGGGAGGGCCAGTCCCTGCCGACAGGCCGGTCCATCCTGCAGGAGGTGCAGCGCTTCGTCGCCGCGAACCCGTCAGTGGACCACAGTGTCGCCAGTCTGTCGGCGCGGGCAGGCTTGAGCCCACGCCATTTCGCGCGGCTGTTCCAGGGCGAGGTAGGCGTTACGCCGGCCGCCTGGGTGGAAGCAGCGCGCGTATCGGCCGCCCGCCGCCTGCTCGAGAGCGGCCATGCCGCGCCCAAGCAGGTGGCCGTGCAATGCGGCTTCGCCAACGCCGACACTCTGCGCCGCGCCTTCGCGCGGCATGTGGGCGTGACGCCGGCTGATTACCGGAGGCACTACGCTGGGCAGGCAGGCTGAGGTCGCGCCCGGCGGGCGCTATTCCGGCAGCGGAATGAACTCGGTCTCGCCGGGGATTTGGACACCGAAGCGGTCGTTCTTCCACTCCGCCTTGGCTCGCTCGATCCGGTCCTTGCTGCTCGATACGAAATTCCACCAGAGGTGCCGCGGCGCGTCCAGCGGCTCGCCGCCGAGAAAGGCCAGCCGGGTATCGGCCTCGGCGGTCACGGTAACGCCGGCGCCGGGTCGGAAATCGGTCAGGCGACCGGCGGCGAACGAGACGCCTTCGATCGAGATGCCGCCTTCGACGATGTAGGCGGCACGCTCGGCATAGGGCGCGTCGAGGGTAAGAGTCTCGCCCGCCGCGAGGGTCACGTCGGCGAAGAAGAGCGGCGATAATGTCTGGACCGGCGACGACAGGCCGAAGGCCGAGCCGGCGACGACCCGGACCTGGAGGCCCGGCCGGTCGAGCAGCGGCAGAGACGCCGCCTCGTGATGGGCGAAGGTCGCCTCAGTCTCCTCATGCGATTGGGGCAAGGCGACCCAGAGCTGCAGCCCATGGAGCCGCTGGGGACGGGCGCGGTCGGCCATGTCGGAGCGCTCGGAATGGACGATGCCGCGGCCGGCGGTCATCCAGTTGACGTCGCCGGCGACGATCGGCTGCACGCTGCCGAGGCTGTCGCGGTGGATGATGCGACCGGTGAAGAGGTAGGTGACGGTGGCGAGCCCGATATGCGGATGCGGGCGTACGTCGATGCCGGCGCCCGCCGGGAACTCGGTCGGCCCCATATGGTCGAGGAAGACGAACGCGCCGACGGCGCGCCGTTCCAGCGCCGGCAGTACCCGGCGGACGGTGAAGCCTCCCAGGTCCTTGGCGCGCGGCACGACCACCGCGTCGACGGCCGGTGCAAGTGTGCCGTGGGTTTCCGGCTGCTCGTCGGGATATCGGCTCATGATCCTACCCTGGCTGTGTCGACCTCAGGTCTTTTAGCCCGCCGCCAGCGTGGCGGCGAGCTTCTTTGGTGCGATGGCGCAATAGCTCTCGCCGATCCACGCCTTGAGGATGTCCCGCGGCGGGCTGTCCTCGGGTCCGAACGACGCCGTCGCCCAGCTGCTCCTGCCCAGACCATACCTGGTGCGGCGCGTCTCTTTGGCTCATATCCCGTGATCTTCTTGCCGGACCGTTCCGCTGTTTTGATCGTCCCTTTCGCCAGATTGAATGATAGGGCGGCCATCGGCCTGCCGTACAGTCGATCGTCGCGGGTCCAAGGAGCGGAAAAGATGGCGGCGTGCGCGATTGTCGAGCTGGGCGTCCTGTCGCGGATCGAGGGGCTGATGGCCGTCCTGGGGCCGGTCGCCGGCCTCAGGGTCGTCGATGTCGGCTGCGGCCTAGGCGAGGTGGCGCGCGCGCTGGCGGCCCAGGGCGCCGACGTGACCGGCTATGATCCATTCATCGCGCCAACTCAGCGAGTCACGGCCGGCCCGGGCGCCTATCAGCTCAAGAACGCCACGGCCGATGCGATCCCCGAGCCGGACGGCTCGGTCGATCTCGTCCTTTTCGTGTTCTCGCTGCACCACGTGCCGCAGGTGCAGCTTGCCGGCGCCATGGCCGAGGCGCGCCGACTGCTCGGCCCCAACGGCAGGCTGGTGGTGGTCGAGCCTGTGGCGGAAGGTCCCGGGCAGTACGTGATGGAGCCCTATCATGATGAAACGGCGGTCCAGAAGGCGTCCATCGACGCGCTCGCGGCCCACGCGGCGCCGGCCTTCGCTGAGGAACGTATTTTCCGCTACAGCGAGCGGCGGACCTATTCCAATTTCGACGCCTTCGCGGCGCGGGCGATCGAAGGGATGCGCTTCAACGGCTATAGCGAGGCCGACGTGCTGTCGCCCGAGGTGCGGCGGCGTTTCGCCGAAGCCCATGCAGCCCATGGCGGCACGTTCGATCAGCCGATCCGGGTGAATCTGTTTGCGGTCTGATTGCCTGCTTTCAGTCGTCCGAAGAATCACCCTCGGTTCCGGCCGGTTGATGGCCGGGCGTCTTATTCGGCGTCGCCACCTGCCCGGCATCTCCCTTTCCGCGCATGATGTTGATCGAGTCGGCAGGCGACCGCGCCGACGCCCGTAAGGCCTTGAGCAGGGCGCGCATATCGGGATCGTAAATCATTCCGCTTTTCCCGTTCACCACGAATAAAGATCCTGTCTGGCTGACCTACGATTCAGTATTTCTCCCTGGCATCGAGAATACACCCCAGTATCAAACTGTCAAACGATGCAATTTTCCCTAAATTAGCCCGGGAAAACGAAACGCCTCAGGGAATTTTTCCGCGCTTGACGGTCTCCATGGCCTCACGCCCGATAGAATCGGCCATCATTTCCGACAGGTCTGGGTTCTTGCGGAGCTCCTGCCCGCCGTCCACTGCGAAGCTCTGGCCGGTGACCCAGGCGGATTCCGGCCCGGCGAGGTAACGGACGGCATGGGCGATATCGTCGGGCGTGCCGGCGCGGGCCAGCGGGAACTCCTTGAGGAAGCGCCCGAAGATCGCATGATCCTCGAACAGATAGCTGACGCGCTTGCTGCGGGTCAAGCCAGGGCGCACGGCATTGACCCGGACGCCGGCCGATCCCAGCTCCTCGGCGGCGGCGCGCACCAGGTTCTCCAGGGCACCTTTGGCCGTGTGATAGGCGGCGAGGCCGTTGAACGGCAGCGTGGCCGCGGTCGATGAGATGCAGACGATCGATCCGCCGGGCTGCATCAAAGGCGTGGCGTAGCGGATGGCGAGGAAGGCGCTGACCACATTGCGGTCGAACTGCGCGCGGAACGTGTCGGCGTCGAGCATCAGCATCGGCTTGAACCCATTGCCGCCGCCCACCGTGGCCACCACGATGTCGAGCCGCCCCGAGATGGCGTGGGCCTGCGCGAACGCCGTCTCGACGTCCTTCTCGACCATGCCGTCACCGACGAAGATCTCGACATGCCCGTGCGGGACCGCTGCAAGCAATTCCGCGCGGGTTTCCTCCAGCGTGTCTTTGCGGCGGGCCAGGATGACCACCGCTGCGCCGCCTTCGAGGAGCATCCTGGCCGAGGCCGTGCCGATGCCGCCATTGGCGCCCGTGACCACCGCCGTCATGCCGTCCAAGGGCTTATCGGTGTTCATTTGCTTCCCCTCGCTCTCGTCGTGTCCGCACACACAATTCAAACTGGTTCGACGTCCCGACGGACGTCGGGACCCATTTTGAGGCCGTCGCCTTGCCGCGGGCTGGGTGCCGGCTTCCGCCGGGACGTCGGGTCGAACCCTTATCCGAAGATCGAATAGCCGCCGTCGACGATCACGGTCTGGCCGGTGATGTGCTGCGCGGCGGCGCTGGTGAGGAACAGGACTGCGCCGGCCACGTCTTCGGGCTTGCCGACCCGGCCAAGCGGCGTGCGCGCCAGGGTCGGGCCGATCGCTTCCTGGACATCCAGCATCCAGGCGGTCATCGCGCTCTCGGTCAGGCCGGCGGCGACGGCGTTGACGCGGATATTCTTGTTGGCCCAATGGATGGCCAGGGTCTTGGTCATCTGCACCAGCCCGGCCTTGCCCGCGCCATAGCCCGGCACGGTCTCGATGCCGAAGAACGAAGCCATCGAGGCGATGCTGACTACGTTGCCGCCGCCCGGAAGCGTGCTCTGCGCCAGCTTGGCGTGGCACGCATCGGCTGTCCGATAAGGGCCGGTCAGGTGCATGCGCACGGCGCGCTCGAACGTCTCGGGCTCATATTCGTGGACGCCCATCCCGCCGCCGACCCAGCCGACGCCTCCGCTATTGACCAGGATGTCGAGCTTGGGCAGGGCGTCGGCCACGGCGTACATGTCAGACGGGCCGGTTACGTCGAGCTTGAAATAGCTGAAGCCGGCGAGGTCGAGATCATAGTCCGCGGCGCTGGCGCGCTGGCCCGTGATGGCTGCGATGGCGCCCGCGTCCCGATAGGCGCGGGCGATCCCGGCGCCGATGCCGGTGGTGCCGCCGACCACCAGCACGTGGCGGCCGGCATAGTCGAACTTGACGTTCGACCAGATCGGCGTGTCGCTCATACGGGCGACTTTCCGCGCCTCACCATGTCCAGCGCTTCCTGGCCGAACATCAGCGCGATCATGTCCGACAGGTCGGGATTCTTGCGGATCTCGTTTCCGCCGTCGACCGCGAAGCTCTGCCCGGTGACCCAGGAGGATTCCGGGCCGGCGAGGTAGCGTACTGCCTGGGCGATATCCTCAGGCTCGCCGGCGCGGCCCAGCGGGAACTCGGCGATGAACCGGTCGAGGATTTCCGGGCTGGCGAACATCGGGCCGGTGGCGTCGCTGCGGGTCAGCCCGGGGCGCACGGCATTGACGCGCACGCCGGCCGAGCCCAGCTCCTCCGCCGCGGCGCGGACGAAATTCTCCAGCCCGCCCTTGGAGGTGTGATAGGCCGGCAGATAGGCGAAGGGCAGGGTGGCCGCGGTCGATGAGATGCACACAATCGACCCGCCCTCCATCATCGGCACGCCGTAGCGCACAGTCAGGAACGCGCTGATAATGTTGACGTTGAGCTCGGCACGGAAGGTATCGGCATCGAGCATCAAAAGCGGTCTGAAACCGCCGCCACCCACCGTCGATACGATGATGTCGAGTCGGCCCTGGAGCGCGAAGGTCTTGTCCAGGCCGGCGCGCACGTCCTTTTCCTCGCAGCCGTCACCGGCATGGATGTCGATCAGAGCGTCGGGAAATTCGTTCAGGAGCGCGTCGCGGGTTTTCTCGAGCGGCTCCTTGCGCCGTCCCATCAGCAGGACCGCCGCGCCGTCGCGCACCAAGAGCCTGGCCGAGGCGCTGCCGATCCCGCCGGCGCCCCCGGTCACGAAGGCGGACGTGCCCGCCAGAGCGTTATTGCCTGTCATGTCTTCCCCCGAGAATTAAGGACTAGCCGCCGATCAGCTCCACAGTCGAGAGTTCGGTCCATTCGACGAGCAGTTCGCGGTGGGTATAGAGCCAGCGTCCGTCCTGCCTCACATATTCGTCCTGGTAACGGATTGCCCAGTCGAGCCGCGTCTGCTTCCCGTCTTTCGGATGGTTGACGTGGTAGGCCAGGCAATACGTCTCGCCCTGGGCCGTGTCGCCGCTGACCGTCACCGTCTGGTTCATCACCGTGTGCAGGGTCGCAGCATACATCTCTTTCAGCATGCCGGGGTTGCCGAAAATCTGGTCATAGCCCTCGACCTTGAACCCCGGCCCGACGATTGACGCCTCGCGGGTGAACAAGGCGGCGAAGCCTTCGCCGTCGCCGCGATCGACCGCGCGGGCATACTCCATCGCCAACTTGCGGATCGCCCATTCATCCCGCATCAGCCTGAGCTCGGCGTCGCCGCTCATAGGGATTTCACCGGCAGGATCGAGTCGAGGAAGCCGTCGAGGTCATTCGGGCCGGCGCAGAGATAGAGCGGGTGGAATTCGACCATCGTAACGCCCGCCGCCACCAGGGCCGGTATCTTGGCGATGGTCGCCTCAAGGTCGCAGGTGAAGTCTTCGCGGAACACGTAGGGCGCGACGGCCCGCACGTCGATCTTCGTCGGATCGCGTCCAGCGGCCTTGAACGCGGCGCGCAGCCGCTCGATCTCCGGCGCCAGCTGCTCGGCGTCGCTGTGGATCGGCACCCACCCGTCGCCCAGCTCGGCGATGCGGGCGAAGTTGCGCTCGGTCGGCGCCACACCGAACCAGATCGGAATGCCCTCCTTCTGCACCGGCCGCGGATAGGCGTGGATGCGCTCGAACGACACGCTCTTGCCATGGAAATCGGCCGGCGCCGTGCTCCACAGCAGCTTGCAGACGCGGACCTGCTCCTCCATGCGGCCATAGCGGCCTTCCCACGGCACGCCCGAGGCATCGTACTCCTCCTTCTGCCAGCCGACGCCGAGGCCGACATCCAGGCGGCCGCGCGACATGACGTCGAGCGTCGCCAGCTGCTTGGCCAGCAGCACGGCGGGCCGCAAGGGCGCGATGACCACGCCCATGCTGAGCCGGATGGACTTGGTGACGCCCGCGAAAGAGGCCAGGGTGGTGATCGGCTCATACCAGGGGCTGGTCAGCGGGTCGCGAAACGGTCCGTAGGGATATTTGTCGATATGCTCGCCCATCACCACGTGATCGGTGATGCTGACCTGGTCAACACCTTTTTCATCGGCCCGCCTGACGACGTCGACGACGGGGGCGAAATCCCCATCGAACCAGCGCTGCAGGCCGTAAACGCCGATGGCTATCCTGGGCATTCTGCTCTCCCCATGCGCGCCCCATGCGCGATTGCGTAATTTCAGGCCGCTTCGCCGACGCAGAGCGCAGTCATCGCGCATCCCGCCGGCTTTGTCACGGGGGGCCGCGCTGGTTCGGCCCAAAAACGGTTCAGGGGTTGCAGGGAACGATGAAAAGGATCAAAAGGGCGACCGCGAGGCTTTCCCGCCCGGGGGGTAGGATTCTATCGTTCAGAACCTCGCCAGATTGCCGGATGATGGGGCGTCGCCAAGTGGTAAGGCAGCGGTTTTTGGTACCGCCATCCGGAGGTTCGAATCCTCCCGCCCCAGCCAGCTAGCTTTTCTTATCAGCGCAGCGAATTGGAAAAGCTGCTGCCCCGACGAAGGCCGGGGCCCACGCCGGCCCAAGCCTCACGCGGCGCCAACCGCAGCCAGCCTTGATACCGCACAATCAGGCCGGTCAGCGCGTGGCTGATCTCGATATGGAAACGGAAACGACCCTCGTCGACCGATTCATAGGCATCCGCGCGCGGACAGAGCCCGTGCGGCAAAGGAATGCCGAAAAGACTCCAGCGCCGCAGGACCAGCGACAGGCACCCATCGCGCAGCACGAGGGCCATTGCGAAGGTCAGGTTCCCGAAGCGCTCGCACAGCAGGCCCTCCGATCGGCCCCGGCCGGCGAATTGGCGGCTCGAGAATGATCTGTCGCCGAAGGTCCGCGTCCAGGTCTCGTCTTCGCCGGAGCGATCGAAGCACACGGTCACCTCGGTATCCGCGGCCGCTCCGGGGAAGCGGACCAGGGCCGCTGCGATCCAGGCCAGGAGACCGCGGCCACGCTCGACCCGAGCCCGGCCTACGGCGTAGGCGGTGCCGCCGCCGGCGTGCATGTCACGGATTTCGGACGGCAAATCGTGCCAGGCCGAGCCCAGGATTCGGGCGTAGAGAGGCGTGGTGGGCGCGAAAATCTCGTCGCGGATGCCGGTCTCGATCGTTCGGCGGGCAAACAGCACCTCATAATCCTCGAGCTCCAGGTCGCAGATCGAGACGCGGGCGCCGGGCTGGGGCAGGTTGCCGGCCAGCGCCTTCCGCACCAGCGCTTCGACCGCCATCGAGGGGATGAGCGGTCCGTCATCGCCTTCGGCCAGCAGATGCCATGTGCGGACGACCGGGGCGCCGGCGCGGTCCACGCCTTCGACCCGGACGAACATTCCGCCGCGATGCTCGCCCCAGGTGAAGCGGTTGCTCGCGAAATGCATCAGCCGCGCCAGCGGAGACAGGCTTGGAAGCAATTTCAGTCGGACAAGCCAGGCCAAGGCGATAAGGGCGCGGTGCAGGATTTCCGGCAGCGGGCCGGCTCCCATCCAGATGATGCGCGTGTCGGGCCATAATTGCGGCAGCACGCGCAGATCGGGAACGTCCACGAGAGAGAACAGCGTGCTCCTGAGCGGCAGGCGGCCAGGCGGGCGGATCGTGAAGCGCACCTGCTCGGTCATAGGCCACGCCTCCGCGGCCTTGCCGTGCCGCCGGACGGCGACTCGCTGGCCGGCATAACCCGCGATTGCACGGATCACATTGAGGCCGACGCCGGCATAAGGCGACGGGACGATGCCGCCCACGATGGCACGAACGCTCGCCATGCCGGAAGAGAGGCGGCGGACGACCGCGGCCGTCAGCACCGGAAAGCTGGATACACCGGACAGGACCGAGATTCCGGCGGCCTGGGCCTCTTCGTCGTAAGCGCCGACCCCGGCGACGAAGTCCGAACCGTCGGCCAGGTCCAGATAGGTGACGCCCTGGGCGATGCAGGCTTCAATGACCCGATAGTGGCCCGCGCCGTATGCTTGGAACGGGCCGCTGGCGTCGACCAGGATATCAGGGTGCAAGGCGGCAAGCTGTGCCCCGATATCGCGATCCCTGTCGAAAACCGCCGGAATTAGCTGCGCCTTCGTCGCAGAACGTCCGCGGCAGAAAGCGGCGGCTTTGGCATTGGAGCGGCCGGCAACGATCAAGGTGAGACGCGCCTCATCCTCCAGCAGGGCGACGATCCGCCCGCCGAAGGTGCCATATCCGCCGACGATCAGGACCGTCAGCGCGTCCGCCCATAATCCGCTGGGGCGCGGGGGCGACGCCTATCCGCGCGGCTCCCAGCTGCCGTTCTGCATCTTGCAGGCGGCCCCACTGGAGATCTTGCTGCCACTGGGGGTTTGGACGGTCACTTCGAAGGACCGGCAGGGGCGTCCGGATTCCTCGTAGTTCCGGGTCACCCAGAACCGCACCGGAATGCCGCTGGCGGTCTGCCATGAAATGGTCTCGCCGGTCCGCGCATGCTCCAGGCTTTCGGTGGCGCAGACCTGGTCCGTGATGTCGAGCCCGGACCCGACATGGCCGCCGATCACGCGGGCGACCGGAATGCCGCCGAGCACGGAACCGGCTCTCATGCTCGCCGGCTGTGCTCCGGTCAGGCCCACCGCCGCCTGCTGCACGTACGCGCGGTCGCAATGGCCGTCCTGGATCCCCAGCGGCCAGAGATAGAAGCCGCGACTGTTGTCAGTCGGGATGCCGGAGCTCTGAGGAGCCGTGGGCGCGGCGGCATAAGTCTGTTGCTGCTGCTGCGCGGTATACTGGCCCGGCGATGGCGCATAGGGCGGCGCCGGGCCATAGGCGGCGGGCGCGCCCTCGTAATCATAGGCCCAGAACGGATCGTAGGCATCGTAGCCGAGATAGTAGCCGTCGTACCAGCCGGGCCAGCCCCAACCCCAGCCGCCCCAGCCCCAACCGCCCCAGCCCCATCCTCGGCGGCCCCACCCGCCGTGCCAATCTCGGTCGCCATGCCAGCCGCCGTGGTACCCGCCGCCGTG
>CAZVYC010000060.1:0-11516 GCA_964631425.1 uncultured Rhodospirillales bacterium | reverse complement strand
GCCGCCGTGGTACCCGCCGCCGTGATATCCGCCGCCACCATGGTATCCGCCGCCGCCATGGCCTCCTCCGCCGTGGCTCTCGGCAGACGCCATCGAGGGTGTCAGCAGGCCGACGCCAAGCGCAAGCGCGGCCATCGCCGCAGACCGGGGAAGCTTTTCGACCGAGCGCGCGATCTTGCGCGCAACTGATACCGACATCTTGGCGACACTCCCAGCGGGCTCACGTCCACACGCGGCCCCGTTTATCTTAGAATACTAGATATGAGATGGTTTCCAGCGGTCCCGAGCGCAACTGGCGCGAGGCCGGATATGGTCGCCTAACCGTCGATGTCCGCCTCGACCAGACGTTTCAGGCTGGTGGTGCCCGGGATGTGCTTGCGCTTCCAGTCGCGCATGGCGCGGGCGATCTTGAGCGCGCCGGAGACGGTGACCTCGTCCGAGCCGTTCAGGTGCGCGAGATAGGCCCAGTATTCGACCGTCTTGGCGGCCAGCACGTCGGCGCCGCGCAGCACGAAGACCGGCTCGTCCGGATGTGCGCGCTTCAGCGTCGAGCTCGCCAGGGCGAACTGCTCGTCAGCGGTCTGGACATGCTCGGGGCGGTGGCCGGTCTGCGGGATCGCCTTCTCCGCCCAGTGGCTCAGCGCGGCCTGCTGCATGCGGGCGCGCTCGATCTTGTCCACGCCGACGCCGCGGTTCTGCGCCAGCCAGATCCACCAGCCCACAACCTGCCCCGACAGCATGTCGCGGCCGCGCAGCACGAAAACCGGCTCCTTGGTGTCGGCCCCATGGATCACCGATGTCGGGTCCGACAGTTCGTCCGCGGCCGAGACATAGGGCACGCGCAGCCTCAGCGCGCGGGCGAATTCCGCCAGCCGGCTGTCCTTGGCCGTGCCGTCCGTCGCCTTGGAGACATCGGGGATGGCAAGGTCGAGTTCCGTCGCCATCGGGATCTCGGCGACGACCGGGCCATAGAGCCCGACCGCCTCAGCCAGCCCCTGCGCGGTCAGGCAGAACGCGTTCTCGCCCCGCGGCGGATAAGGCCTGATTTCGCCCGCTTGCTGCATGCGCTGGGCAATCTCGAGAACCGCCGGCATATCCGGCGGAATCTTCAGGATTCGTCCGAGATGCAGCGACTTCAGCAACCCCTCGCGGGTGAGCTTCGTTTGGGGGGCGGTAACCTCGGTCATGGTCGACTCGGGAAAGATTTGCAGGAGGCGAAGTTTGGGTGGTTTTTAAAATTCCGGGAAGATGGCACTCATGGTCTGGACTGCCATTGCCGTTCGGGCGCACGCCGCTATCATTCGCGTGAAAACTTCGAAACGCGACGGCGCAAAATCAATGGTAAATCAATGTATGTAAAGCAGGCTGCCAACGTTCTCGACCTGATGGAGTTCTTCGCCCGGACGCGGCGGCCCGCGACCTTGTCCGAGATCGCCGCGCATTTCGCCTGGCCCCGGTCCAGCACCTTCAACATCCTCGGCACCCTGGTCGATCGCGGCTTCCTCTATGAGACCAAGCCGCGCGCCGGCTATTACCCGACCCCGCGCTGGCTCGAGATGGCGCGTCGGATCGCCGAGGCCGAGCCGTTGCCGCCGTCGCTCCATCCGTTCCTGACGAAGCTGGCTGAGGAGACCGGGGAGACGGTGCATATCGCCGCGCCCGCCGGCCTCAACGCCGTGTTTCTCGACGTGGTCGAGTCGAACGCGGTCATCCGCTATTTCGCCGAGATCGGGAAAAGGCTGCCGATCCATGCGACCGCGACCGGGCGTGCGATCCTGGCGCAATATTCGCCGTCGGAGCGGCAGACGCTGCTCGCCCGCGTGAGGTTCGAGCGCTACCAGCCCACGACGCCGATGAGCATCGAGGCGGTCGAGGTCGAGATCGGACGCTCGACCGAGCGCGGCTGGTTCCAGGGTGCGGCCGAGTTCACGCCTGAGGCGCTGGGTGTGGCCGTGCCCTTGAAGTTGGCGGACCGGCCCCTTTCGCTGGCCATTGCCGGTCCCGCGTTTCGCATGGAGCCCCGCCTGCCGGAACTGGGCGCGATGTTGCGGAGGGCCGTTGGGACGTTTCTCGACACTGCCGGCTGAGCTGGTCCATTGAGATGAACTCAACGGGCTGACCCCAAATTTGGAGAACCTGACGTCCCGACGAAAGTCGGGATCCACGGTTCGGTCATCGCGAAGACTGCCAAGTGGGTCCCGACTTTCGTCGGGAGGTCGGATAACAGGTGGGCAAGCGCGGTTCGTCCTTTGCCCTCGATTGACAGCGCACATCAAACTGAACATAGAGGGCGGCTGGCACGCGCTATTGAGTACCGCTCGCCGGCCACTGGCTCATCGAGAGGGAAGAAATATGTTGGACGCGGTCCTGTACGAGATGAAGGGACAGGTGGCGGTCATCACGATCAACCAGCCCGATCGGCGCAATGCCTTGGGCATCGCTGTCCGCCAGGGGCTGTGGGACGCCTGGGAGCGGTTCGAGAAGGACGATGACGCGCAGGTCGCGATCCTGACCGGCACCGGTGAGAAGGCCTTCTGCGCCGGCATGGACCTCAAGGAAATGAGCGCGACCGCGCTCCGGATTCCGCCGCGCGGGCTGGTGCCGGTCATCGGCGACAACGTGAACGTGACCAAGCCGACGATCGCCGCGGTCAACGGGGTCGCCTTCGCCGGCGGCTTCCTGATCTCGCAGATGTGCGACCTCTGCGTCGCCGCCGACCATGCCACCTTCGCAATTACCGAGGCCAAGGTCGGCCGCGGCTCGCCATGGGCGACGCCGTTGATCCACATGCTGCCGCAGCGCGTAATGATGGAAATCCTGCTGACCGCCGCCCCGGTCACGGCGCAGCGCCTCTATGAGCTGGGCTATGTCAACCGCGTCGTGCCGCTCGCAAACCTCATGGATGAGGCGCTGAAACTCGCCAACCAGATCGCCGCCAATGCGCCCTTGACAGTTCGTGCCTGCCGCCGCGCGGTCTATCTCGCGACGGATATGGGGCGGTCGGCCGCGCTGGAGGCGGGGCGCGCCGCGTTCGATGCGGCGTATCTCAGCGAGGACGCGCAGGAGGGTCCCAAGGCCTTCGCCGAAAAGCGTGCGCCGGTCTGGAAAGGACGCTAAACATCGGCCATCGCCTAAAGCAATCGCATTCGGGAGACAGGGGAATGTCCGAGGATCTGCTGCGCCATGAAAAGCTGTTCATCGGCGGCGAATGGGTGGCGCCCCGCGACGGCGAGGTTGTGGCGTCGATCAACCCGTCGACCGGCAAGGAATGGGCAACCGCCGCCTATGCCGGCAAGACCGACATCGACCGCGCCATCGCCGCCGCCAACGAGGCGTTCCGCGGGCCCTGGCGCAAGATGAGCAGCACCGACCGTTCCAACATCCTGCGCAAGCTCGGCGATCTCTACGCGGCCAATGCCGGCCGGCTGGCCGAGCTGGAATCGAGCGACAACGGCATGCCGATTCGCGACGCCAGAGCCGGCATCGCCGGGCACGCGCAGTATTATTACTACTACTCCGGCCTAGCGGCGAACATCAGCGGCCGCAACATCCAGATGGATCCCTCGGTCCATGTCTACACGACGCGGGAGCCGGTCGGCGTCGTCGGCGCGATCACGCCGTGGAACGCGCCTTTGCAGACGGTGATGTGGAAGCTGGCACCGGCGCTGGCCACAGGCTGCACCATGGTCGTCAAAGTCGCCGAGCAGACCCCGATCACTGCTTACGAGCTCGCCAAGCTGGCTGAGCAGGCGGGCGTGCCCAAGGGCGTGATCAACATCGTTCCCGGCCTGGGACACATCGCCGGGGCGCACCTGGTGGCGCACCCGGACGTGAACAAGATCTCCTTCACCGGCGAGCACCGCACGGCCCAGGAGATCATGCGCAGCGCGGCCGTTAACCTGAAGCGTCTGTCGTTCGAGTGCGGCGGCAAGTCTCCGCATATCATTTTCGACGACGCCGACCTGGATCAGGCGCTCAACGCCGCGACCCACAGCGCCTTCGCGCTCTGTGGGCAGAGCTGCGCGCTGGGTTCGCGGCTGCTGGTGCATGAAAGCATCTACGACACGGTGGTGGACGAGCTGGCGGCGCGTTCGACCAAGGTGCGGATCGGCAATGCGCTCGACCCCTCGACCCAGATGGGGCCGCAGGCGCATAGCGAGCAGCTGGCCAAGACCTTGCGCTACCTCGACATCGGCAGAGAGGACGGCGCGCGCATGGTCACTGGCGGCGGGCGCATCGATGAGCTGGGCGACGGCTATTTCGTGAAGCCGACGGTCTTCGCCGATGTCCGCAACGACATGCGGATCGCGCGCGAGGAGATCTTCGGGCCGGTCGTCGGCGTGATCAAGTTCAAGGACGAGGATGAAGCGATCGCGATCGCCAATGACACGCAGTATGGACTGGTCGCGGGCCTGTGGACCCGGAATGTCGGCCGGGCGCACCGAGTTGCGGCACAGATCCAGGCCGGCATGATCTGGGTCAACACCTACCGCTACCTGCGCTACAACATCCCGTATGGCGGCTACAAGATCAGCGGGCTGAACCGCGAGAACGGGACCGAGGGGCTGGAACCCTATCTCGAGACCAAGTCGACGATCATCAACCTGACCGGCAATTACGCCGACGCCTACGCGCAATAGCGGCGTAGTTCCAAAGGGTGGGGACAAGAACGTGCGGTTGAAGAACAAGTTGGCGGTCATCACCGCTGGGGCCTCCGGCATGGGCCGGGCGGCGAGCCTCCTGTTCGCCAAGGAAGGCGCCAAGGTCGCGATCGTCGATATCAACGAGCCGGCGGCGATCCAGGTTGCCGACGAGATCAGGGCGTCCGGCGGCTCCGGCTTCGCCGTCCGCGCCGATCTGACCAACGCGCAGGAATGCCGCGGCTCGATCGCCGACGCGGCGGAGAAGCTGGGCGGCATCGATGTGTTCTGGGCCCACGCCGGCATCCCCGGCACCGACGTGGTCGAGGATGTCGATCTCGACGATTATGACATCGCCATGTCGCTCAATGTCCGCTCGGTCTACCTCACGGTGGGGGAGGCGGTGAAGCATATCCGCAAGCGCGGCGGCGGCTCGGTGATCCTGACCGCCTCGATCTCGGGGCTGGTCGGCTCGATGCTGTCGCCACTCTATTCGGCTGGCAAGTTCGGTGTGGTCGGCTTAGGCAAGTCGCTATCGCTGCGCTATGGGCCGGAGCAGATCCGCGTCAACGTGATCTGCCCGGGCCTGACCGACACGCCGATGCTGCCCGGCTTTATGGGCCGCGGCGCCACGCCCGAGCAGGCGGCGGAAACGCAGAAGCGCTTCATCGGCATGATCCCGCTGGGCCGCGTCGCGTCGCCCGAGGACATTGCGCACACGGCTTTATTCCTTGCGTCGGATGAGTCGGCCTACATCACGGGCGTGGCTATTCCGGTCGACGGCGGGTTTACGGCGAAGTGAGTTGACGATGAGCGACAAGATCGTGCGCCTCGGCGGCGCTT
Source organism: uncultured Rhodospirillales bacterium (assembly GCA_964631425.1). Classification (GTDB taxonomy): domain Bacteria; phylum Pseudomonadota; class Alphaproteobacteria; order BOG-932; family Roseiterribacteraceae; genus BOG-932. The sequence continues at coordinate 6,033 of CAZVYC010000060.1, read as the reverse complement.
CGGGGTTCTGGGGCGATACGCCGGAGGGGGCGCGGCAGCTGGTCCATTCCGGCCAGGTCGATTACCTGGTCATGGATTATCTGGCCGAAATCACCATGTCGCTGCTGGCCCGCGCCAAGGCCAAGGACCCGACCCAGGGGTATCCCGCCGACTTCGTCACGCAGTTCATCACGCCCTACGCCAAGGAGATCAAGGCCCGCGGCATCAAGGTCGTGTGCAATGCCGGCGGGGTCAATCCGCTGTCGTGCCGCGACGCGGTCGCCGCGGCGTTGGCGGCGCAGGGCGTCGACCTCAAGGTGGCCGCGGTGATCGGCGACGACATCGCGCCGATGATCGAGGAGCTGCGCGCCGAGGGGGTCAAGGAAATCCAGAGCGGCGCGCGCCTGCCGGCGAAGATCGTGACCGCTAACGCCTATATCGGCGCGTTCCCGATCGCCGCGGCCTTGGCCGCGGGCGCGGACATCGTCGTCACCGGCCGAGCGGCGGACAGCGCGCTGGCGCTCGGGCCGCTGATTCATGAATTCGGCTGGAAGCCCGAGGATTTCGACAAGCTCGCCGCCGGGACGATGGCGGGGCATGTGATCGAATGCGGGCCGCAGGCGACCGGCGGCATCTTCACCGACTGGCGGCTGGTGGCCGAGGGCTGGGCCGATATAGGCTTCCCGATCGCCGAATGCATGGCGGACGGCACGTTCGTCATCACCAAGCCAGACGGCACCGGCGGCCTGGTCTCGACCCGGACGGTGGCCGAGCAGATCACCTACGAGACCGGCGATCCTGCCAATTACATCCTGCCGGACGTGGTCTGCGATTTGTCGGGCGTGACGGTGGAGCAGGTCGGGCCAAGCCACGTGAAGGTGACGGGCGTGCGCGGCAAGGCGCCGACGCCGACCTACAAAGTCAGCGCCACCTATCCTGAGGGTTTCCGATCGATCGCGACCTTGATGGTCAACGGCATCGACGCCGCGGAAAAGGCGCGGGCAATGGGTGAAGCCATCCTGAAGCGCACCCGCAATATCTTCGCCCGCGAGGGGCTGGCCGATTATGCCGACACCTCGATCGAGGTGCTGGGCGCCGAGGCGACCTATGGCCCGCATGCGCGGGTCGGCCGCGTGCGCGAGGTGATCCTCAAGGTCGGCGTGCGACACATGGACAAGCGCGCCGTCGACATCTTCACGCGCGAGATCGCGCCGGCGGCGACCGGCATGGGGCAGGGCATCTCCGGCTTTGCCGGTGGTCGCCCCAGCACGCAGCCGGTGCTCAGGCTCTATTCGTTTCTGATCGACAAGAGCCGGGTCAAGATCGAGATCGATTTCGAGGGGCAGCGCATTCCAGTGGCGGTGATGACTGAAGGGCAGGCGGTACCGGCGCCGTCGCCCGAGCCGGCCCAGCCGGTTTTGGCACCGGTGGGCGGCGAAACCACGACGGTTCCGCTGGTGGCGCTGGCACACGGCCGTAGCGGCGATAAGGGCAACCTCAGCAACATTGCCGTGCTGGCGCGCAACCCCGAATTTGTCGGCGTGTTGACCCAGCAGCTCACGCCCGAGGCGGTCAAGGACTATATGGCCCATGTCGTCGAGGGTACGGTTGAGCGCTATTCCTGGCCCGGGCTCCATGGCTTCAACTTCATCTTGAACCAGTCGCTGGGCGGCGGCGGCGTCGCCTCCCTGCGCTATGACCCGCAAGGCAAGGCGCACGCCCAGATGCTGATGGATTTCCCGGTGAAGGTGCCGAAGAGCTGGGTCGAGCAGGGACTGGTCGCAGCCGACGAGGCTTGAGACCGTCCACACGCCGCGGTCTGGCCGGCTGATGCGCACGGCGCCGTTGCGTTCGAGAGCGATTTGATGGCCAGATATCGCGTCGAGCGGGAGGCTTGGCCATGCGTGGACGTCTCTGTGCGGTCGGATTTGCGATGCTGCTGTTGGTGTGCGGCCGCGCGGTCGCGGGCTGCGAATGCCCCCGGGCCACGCTCGAGGACCGGATCGGCGGGGCCGCGTTCATCTTCAGCGGCCGTCCGGTGATCAGCGTGCCGATCCCGCCGGGCGGCTCGCCGTTCCATTCCGAGCAGACGCTCGAGACGCCGCGGACGACGCAGAACGACCTGGTGACGCTGTTCCGTGTCGACGAGGTCTGGAAGGGCGAGGCGCGCAAGACGGTCAGGGTTCGGCACGAGCAGGGCGAGTGCGGCACCGCCTTCAAGGCCGATATTCCCGCCATCGTCTTCGCGACAGCCGATGCCAATGGCGTGCTATGGACCTCGTTCTGCAGCGGCGACGCCGTCGATGGCGACGCGGCCTTCCAAGGGCTGAAAGAGGGCCTGACCAATCGATTGCGCTACAACTGAGCGCATGGCTGGCTTGCCGACCTGGAAAATTCCCGCGCCAGGCATGACATCCAATCACGCACGCGAGATGGAGATTCGGCATGGCCAAGGCAATCTGGAACGGCATGGTGGTGGCGGAAAGCGATCGGTTCGAGGAGGTCGAGGGAAATGTCTATTTCCCGCCGGACGCGCTGAAGCGGGAGTATTTCTCCGAGAGTGACCACACGAGCATCTGCCCTTGGAAAGGCACCGCTGGCTATTTCGACCTGAAGGTCGACGGCAAGACCAATCCGAACGCCGCCTGGATCTATCGCGACCCCAAGCCCGCCGCCGCCAACATCAAGGACCATGTCGCCTTTTGGCATGGCGTCCAGGTGGAGCGGTAGTCATTGCGTAGGATGGGCTGAGCGGAGCGAGGCCCATCCTGTTGACGCTCGCCCGATGATGGGCTTCGCTCCCGCTCAGCCCACCCTGCAAATGAAAAAACATGCCTCATTATGATTTCGACCTGTTCGTCATCGGCGGCGGTTCCGGTGGCGTGCGCGCCAGCCGGGTCGCGGCGGCGCATGGCGCCCGTGTCGGCGTTGCCGAAGAGCGCTATATGGGCGGCACTTGCGTCAATGTCGGGTGCATCCCCAAGAAGCTGCTCGCCTATTCGGCCGGTTTCGGGCACGGGTTCGAGGATGCCAAGGGTTATGGCTGGACCTGCAGCGGCAACAGCTTTTCCTGGCCCGACCTGATCGGCAACAAGGATGCCGAGATATTCCGCTTGAATGGCCTCTATCGCCAGGTGATGGAGCGGGTCGGCGTCACGATCTACGACGCCCGGGCGCGACTGTCCGACGCCCACACGGTCGAAATTGCCCGCAACGCCAGCGTCACGGCCGAACGCATCCTGCTCGCGACGGGTGGCTGGCCGTTCGTGCCGGACATCCCCGGCAGGGAGCTTGCCATCACCTCGAACGAGGTGTTCCACCTGCCGGAGTTGCCGAAGCGCGTGTTGATCGTCGGAGGCGGCTATATCGCGGTCGAATTCGCCGGCATCTTCAATGGATTGGGCGCCGAGGTGAGGTTGGTCCATCGCGGCATGGCGATCCTGACCGCCTTCGACCTTGAGCTCGGGCATGCGCTCGTCGCCGAGATGAAGGCGCACGGCATCCCGACCCATCTCCACACCGTGATCACCCGCCTGGAGAAGACTGAAAACGGCATCCTCGCCCATTGCAACGACGGCAAACGGTTCGAGGTCGATTGCGTGCTGTTTGCCGTCGGCCGCGTGCCGGCGACCCAAGGGCTCGGCCTTGCCGAGCTCGGCGTAGCGACGGACCGCGACGGCGCGATCATCGTCGACGAGGAGGATCGCAGCAGCGTTCCGCACATCTATGCAGTCGGCGACGTAACCAACCAGCTGAACCTGACGCCGGTGGCTACGGCCAAGGGGCACGCGTTGGCCGACCGGCTCTATGCCGGTGCGTCCCGGCATGTCAGCCTGGAGAATGTGCCGACTGCGATCTTCTCCTCACCGCCGATCGGCACGGTCGGCCTGTCCGAGGAGCAGGCGATAGAGCGCGGGATCATCTTCGACGTTTACAAGCAGAGCTTCCGGCCGCTGAAGCATCGTCTGTCGGAGCGCGACCAGCAGACCTTCATGAAGCTGATCGTCGACCGGGCGAGCGACCGGGTGCTGGGGTGCCATGTCATCGGCGATGACGCGGCGGAGATGCTGCAGGGTTTCGCGGTTGCGATCACCGCCGGCGCGACCAAGGCGATGTTCAACGCGACGATCGGCATTCACCCGACTTCGGCCGAGGAGTTCCTGACGATGCGCAGCCCAGTGTCGTCCGACATCTGATCGCGCCAGGACACAACAAAAAAGGGCCCGGCCGAAGCCGAGCCCTTCTTGAACCGAAACCGCGATTATTTGGTCGTGGTTTCGCTCTTCGCCTCGGACTTGGCCACCTCGGACTTGGTGGAGGCGGTCTTCATCGTCTTGGCCTTGTGATGCTTCACGGCGCTGACCTTGCCCGGCTTTTCGTCCGGCTTCGCAGAGACCTTGCTGTCGGTCGGACTCGAGGTGGAGGCGCTGTCGGTCTTGACCGAGCTGTCGGTCTTGACCGAGCTGTCGGTCTTCACGGCCGGCGTCTTCATGTCGGCGGTCGCGCCGGTCTGGGCAGTGGCCGATGGGGCCGGCGTAGTCAACGTCTTGTCGGTCGGCGCGGCTGTCGTGCCGACCTGGGCAAAAGCCGGCGTGGCGAGGGCGATCGCGGCGGCGGCAAGCAAGGGACGAAAAGCGAAGGACATCGAAATCTCCTGTTCGCGGGACATAGCGGCCAATCCGCCCTTCCCGTTGTTCAGAAGTTGGTCTTCGATCATGGCCGCCCTTTGCACATTTCAAGGTATCTCTGTGATCCTGTGTGGCGATTTCGCGGCATGGGCTTCCCCTCATATCGGGCCCTCATATCGTGCCCTCATATCGGGATGGCTCATATTCCGTCCTGGACTTGTCCCCTGTTGCGGATTGGCGCAATACTCCGCGCCTTTATTGGTTGCCTCGCGTGGATGATTGGAGAGCGAAGATGGGCGAGCGTTGGACGCCCGACAGTTGGCGCACGAAGCCGGTCGAGCAGATGCCGGTCTATACCGACCCGGCCGCGCTGGCCCAGGCCGAAGCCACCCTGGGCGCGATGCCGCCCTTGGTGTTCGCCGGCGAAGCGCGGCGGCTGAAAGGCCTGCTGGCCAATGTGGCCGAGGGCAAGGCCTTCCTGCTGCAGGGCGGCGACTGTGCCGAGAGCTTCGCCGAGTTCAGCGCCAACACCATCCGCGACACGTTCCGCGTGCTGTTGCAGATGGCGGTCGCGCTCACCTTCGCCGGCGCGATGCCGGTAGTGAAGATGTCCCGGCTGGCGGGACAGTTCACCAAGCCGCGGTCCGAGCCGGTCGAGCGCCAGGGCGATATCGAGCTGCCGAGCTATCGCGGCGACATGGTCAACGGGCTGGCGTTCGACGCCGAGCAGCGCAAGCCGGACCCGGAGCGGATGATCCGTGCCTACAACCAGTCGGCAGCGACCTTGAACCTGCTGCGCGCCTTCGCCCAGGGCGGTTATGCCGATCTGCACCAGGTCCATCGCTGGACGTTGGGTTTTGTAGCCGCGAGTTCGCAGGGCAAGCGCTATGAGGCGCTGGCGCACGAGATCGATCGGGCGCTCGCCTTCATGGCAGCCTGCGGCATCACCGGCGAAACCACCCCGCAGATCCGCGAGACCGACCTGTTCACGTCGCACGAGGCGCTGCTGCTACCCTATGAGCAGGCGCTGACCCGGGTCGATTCGACCTCGGGCGACTGGTACAACGTGTCGGCGCATTTCGTCTGGGTCGGCGATCGGACGCGTAAGCCCGATGGCGCGCATGTCGAGTTCGTGCGCGGCATCAAGAACCCTGTCGGGCTGAAATGCGGGCCCAGCCTGACGCCTGACGACCTGCTGCGCCTGATCGATATCCTGAACCCGGCGAACGAGCCGGGCCGGCTCACGCTCATCGCCCGGATGGGGGCAGACAAGGTCGGCGACAAGCTGCCGGCGCTGATCCGGGCGGTCGAGCGCGAGGGGCGGATCGTCGGCTGGGTCTCGGATCCGATGCACGGCAACACCATCAAGTCGGCGACCGGCTACAAGACTCGGCCGTTCGAGCGCATCCTGGCCGAGGTCCGGGCC
>CAZVYC010000059.1:2889-22748 GCA_964631425.1 uncultured Rhodospirillales bacterium | reverse complement strand
TGGCGCGCGACGAGGGCTGGCTCGCCGAGCATATGCTGGTGCTCAAGCTGACGGCACCTTCGGGCAAGGTCAAATATGTCGCTGGCGCCTTCCCCAGCGCTTGCGGCAAGACCAATCTCGCGATGCTGATTCCGACCTTGCCGGGCTGGAAGGTCGAGACCATCGGCGACGACATCGCCTGGATGAAATTCGGCGAGGATGGTCGGCTGTACGCGATCAATCCCGAGGCCGGCTTTTTCGGCGTTGCGCCCGGCACCGGCAAGGAGACGAACCCGAACGCGTTGGCTACCGTCGAGCGCAACTCGATCTTCACCAACTGCGCCTTGACCGCCGATGGCGACGTCTGGTGGGAGGGGCTGACTAAGCATCCGCCCGAAGGCCTCACCGATTGGCGCGGCAAGGAATGGGCGCCCGGCCGTCCCGCGGCACACCCCAATGCCCGCTTCACCACGCCGGTGGCGCAATGCCCGTCGGTCGCGCCTGAATGGGAAGATCCGGCCGGCGTGCCGATCGACGCCTTCCTGTTCGGCGGCCGCCGCTCGTCGGTCATGCCGCTGGTCTATGAGGCGCAAAGCTGGGAGGAGGGCGTGTGCCTCGCAGCCCAGATGGCCTCCGAGACCACCGCGGCCGCGGTCGGCAAGGTGGGCGAGCTGCGGTTCGACCCGATGGCGATGCTGCCCTTCTGCGGTTACCACATGGGCGATTATTTCGCCCATTGGCTCAAGATTGGGCGTCGCGAGGGCGCGAAGCCGCCCCGCATCTTCTTCGTCAACTGGTTCCGCAAAGGACCCGACGGCAAATTCCTGTGGCCCGGCTTTGGCGAGAACTCGCGCGCGCTCGCGTGGATTTTCAACCGCTGTGACGGGACGGCTCGGGCGATCGAGACGCCGATTGGATACGTCCCGGTCATCGGCCCGGACGGTATTGAGATCGATGGGCTCGCGATCCCGCGCGAACATCTCGAAATCCTGCTGTCGGTCGACCCCGGCGAATGGGCCCAAACCCTCGAACAGGTCCGGCAGCACTTTGCCCGGTTCGGCGACAAGCTACCGCCGGAATTCGCGCAGATGCTGGACGACTTCGAGAGGCGGCTGGCGGGGTAACCGTATCGAATTGCGTAGGATGGGTAGAGCGGAGCGAAACCCATCGCATCGGGAATGATGGGTTTCGCTGCCGCTCTACTCATCCTACAATTCATTCGGCTTCCTCGCAGCGAACAGCCCGTACCGCATCGCGCCGGTGCGGTAGGCGATCAGGATCCGCAGCAGCGTCACCGCAAACAGCCGGTCGCCATTGGCCGGGTCAAAGAGAAAATCCCGATAGCTCTTTTCCGTCAGCACGCCCTTGGCGGCCCGCATCAGGCACAGCCACCACGTCTTCCAGATGAAGGGCGTCAGGTCTTCGAAACTGGTCAGCTCCAGGCCGGCATCCCGGATCATGGCACGGTATTCGTTTTCCGAGCCCATGCTCGGCAGCCGCCCTTCGCGGCAGATCGGCTCGAGCAGATGATGGATCGCGGCGGAGCTAGGCTTTTCCGACGACAGCCACACGCAGGTTGCGAAATGGCCGCCCGTCTTCAGGGTCCGCGCGACCTCGGCGAAAAAGCGCGGCTTGTCGACCATGTGCTCCGAGCTTTCGATTGACAAAATCGCGTCGAAGCTCGCATCGGCGAAATCGTTCTCCAGCCAATCCTGGCGCATCAGGCGTGGGTTCGTGCGCGGATGCGCCGTCTCGGCATAGGCGAGCTGTCTTTTGGAAAGAGTGAGCCCGGTTACGATGCAGCCCCAGCGATCGGCCAGCAGTCGCGACGTGCCGCCATAACCGCAGCCGACGTCGCAGACCGCTTGGCCGGGTTTGAGCTCCAGCCGCTCGGCGACGAGCGCGGTCAGCGCTTCGACCGCTTCCAGCGGCGTCTCGCGCCCGGTGCGCCACAGCCCGTGATGGACATGTTCGCCCCAGATCTCGCGGTAGAAGCGGTCCAGCGTGTCGTAGTGCCGGGCGACCGACTCTGCGGTTTGGGCCGTGCGCGGAATGATCATGGGTCAGCCGCCGGCCAGGGTGCTGTCGTCCAGGCCCGAACCCTCATGGAGATACCCCGCGCTCCAAGCCCGAACCGACATTCCCGTTTCCTCCGCGCGTCTTACTTCTTGTATGCGCCGCCATCGCGCTTGAGAAGCCGCGAGCGGCCGGCTCTATTATGGCGCCTGGGCAATTCGGGAGGATGTGATGAAGCACGGCACCATCCGCGTCGGAATCGGCGGCTGGACGTTCGAGCCCTGGCGCGGAACTTTCTTCCCGGAGGGCTTGCCGCACGCCCGCGAGCTTGAATATGCCGCGAGTCATGTTACCGCGATCGAGATCAATGGCACGTATTACCGGTCGCAGACGCCCAAGAGCTTCGCCGGCTGGGCCAAGGCCGCGCCGCCCGGCTTCGTCTATACGGTCAAGGCGTCGCGCTTTTGCACCAACCGCAAGGTGCTGGCGGATGCCGGAGAGTCCATCGGCAAGTTCATCGGGCAGGGGATTGTCGAGCTGGGCGACAAGCTTGGCCCCATCCTCTGGCAGTTCATGCCGACGAAGAAATTCGATCCTGACGATTTCGCCGCCTTCTTCGCTCTTCTGCCGGAAGCCCACGAGGGCATCCGGCTGTGGCACGCGGTCGAGGTCCGGCACGAGAGTTTTCGCGATCCAGATTTCGTCGCGCTCGCCCGCAAGGCAGGTGTCGCCATCGTGTTCGCCGACAAGGCGGAATATCCCACTATCGCCGACCTGACCGCCGATTTCGTCTATGCAAGGCTGCAGCAGGCGCGCGAGGACGAGCCCGCCGGCTATGCCCCGACCGACCTCGATCGCTGGGCCGATGTTGCCCGCACCTGGGCCCAGGGGGAGGCGCCGTCCGGACTGCCGACCGTCACCGACTCGCAGCCGAAAGCCGCCTACCGCGAGGTCTTCGTCTTCATGATCAACGGCGCCAAAGTCCACGCGCCGGCTGCCGCGCAGGCGTTGCTCGCCCGGCTTGGGCATGCCCCGAACTGAGGCACTGGCGCGTCCAGGCTCGGTTTAGTATAAGCCCACTAATCAGCCGCAGCGGGAAGGGCGCCATGGACAGGGTCAGGCAGTTGGTCGAAAGGCGGCCGGATTTCTTCGCCAACCGGCCGGCACAATCGGGCGATGCAATCCGGATCACTGATTTCATCTATGCCTCGCCGGGCCTGTCTTACGCTTACCTGCTGTCGACTGACGCCGGCCGGATCGTCGTCAACACCGGCATGGGATTCGAGGCGCCGTTCCATAAAGCGGCGTTCGATGCGGTCCATCCTGGCCCTACGCCGTACATCATAGTGACCCAGGGCCATGTCGACCATGTGGGTGGCGTCCGCCTGTTCCGCGAGCCAGGCACGAAACTGATCGCTCAGCAGAACAACGCTGCCTGCCAGGCCGACGACGCACGGATCACCGTGGTGCGCCAGAAACAGGCGGCGATCTGGTTCGCAGGACCGATCGAGGCGACCGCCAAGCTGATGCGAAATCCAACCGGTAATATTGTCCAGGACGTCCCTGTGCCCGACATCATTTTCGACGACCGCTACGACCTGGAGCTTGGCGGCCTCAGGCTCGCGCTGCTGTCGGTGCGGGGCGGCGAGACGATCGACAGCCTGGCGATCTGGCTGCCCGACCACGGGATCGCCTTCACCGGCAACATGTTCGGCCCGCTCTTCCCGCATTTCCCGAACTTCAACACCATCCGGGGCGACCGCTACCGCTTTATCGAGCCCTACCTCGCCTCGCTGGCCCGCGTACGCGCGCTGGAGCCGGAGATGATGATCACCGGCCGTTTCGATCCGATCGTCGGGCGGGATCTGATCCGCGAATGCCTCGATCGCCTCGAAGGCGCGGTCGATTACATCCATCGCACGACGCTCGCCGGCATGAACGCCGGCATGGACATCTGGACCTTGATGCGGGAGATCACATTACCCGAACACCTTTTCGTTGGTCAGGGTTACGGCAAGGTCAGCTGGGCCGTCCGGACGATCTGGGAAAGCTACATGGGATGGTTCAAGGCCCAGGCGACCAGCGAGCTCTATCCCACCCAGCCGCATGAGATCCATGCCGACCTCGTGGCGCTTGCCGGCATCGACGCCGTGGTCGCGCGCGGCCGGGATCGGTTGGTCGCCGGGGAGATCGAGGCAGCGTCGCTGCTCGGCGAGGCTGCGCTCGCCCACGACCCGGCGCACAAGGACGCGCTGCGCCTGTCGCTCGACGCGCATCGCGCACTCCTCGACCGCTCGGGGGCCGCGAATTTCTGGGAGACGGGTTGGCTCAGGCACCAGATCACGAGGCTGGAGAGCGTGCTCGCATGATCGCACCCTCTCGCCAGCCCCTCGCCGACGGCGCCCGGATCATTGCGCTCACGCCCAAGAGCGCCGTCACCCGCGCCAAGCTGATCGCCGTGGCCGAACGCCTTTTCGCCGAGAAAGGTATTGAGGCCGTCTCCCTCAATGAGATCAGTCGTGCCGCGCATCAGCGCCACAGTAATGTCTGCCAGTACCATTTCGGCAACAAGCACGGCCTCATCCAGGCGATCATCGACAAGCATGTCCCATCCATCGCGGCACAGCGCAACGCCATGTTTGACGAGATAGAAAGGCGCGGCTCCGACAGCGTGGAAGAGGTCGTCCACGCTTTCGTCCGGCCCGTCGCGGCCAAGCTTGCCGATCCCGACGGCGGCAAGGAGTTCATCCGCTTCAATGCCCAGATGGTCGTTGCGCATACGTTGGCGACCGATGCGCCCGGCCCGCCGCCCTTCGCCTTGCCGGACGCCGACCGGCTGACCCGCAAGCTGGAGGCGGCGATGGCCGGGCGCAACCTGCCGCGCCCGGTTCTCCGCCTGAGGCTGGTCATGGCGGCGATCATGCTGTTCCAGGGGCTCGCCGACTACTCGCGGCTGTGCGACGCGGCACCCGCCCGGCGTTATGAGACCGAGCCGTTCATCCTCGACCTGGAGGCCATGATCGTCGGAGCGCTTACCGCGCCATTTGAGGTGCCGTTGCAGGAACATCGGTAAGGGACGGATCGCCAGCAATGCCCGTGGAAATCGAGATCGACGACCTGCTGGAGCCACGCCTCAACGAGGCGCAGAAGGCGGCCATCGCCTATGGTGACGCGACCTCGGTCGAGTTGTCGGAGAAGGCGATTCTCGACGAGGGCCGCAGGCGCACCGGCCTTACCGATTTCGGGCCGGACGATTTCTGCGAGCGTCTCAACCTGCTGTGCGACGAGTGGAACGCCGACCATGGCCTCAGCAACATTCATCGCCTCACGCTATGGGGCTATGTTACCCGCTATGCCGCCAACCGGCTGCTGATCCAGGACATTCTGAAGCGCCACCCGGAAATCCATGACGAGGTGATCGAGCGCCCGATCATCGTCGCCGGCCTGCCGCGCTCGGGCACCACGCACCTCGTCAACCTGATCGCCGCGGACAGGCGCTTGCGCTCGCTGCCACTGTGGGAATCCTACGAGCCGCTCCCGCTGCCAGGCGAGCCGATGCTGCCCGACGGCACCGACCCGCGTTATCAGCGGTGCGCCGACGCCTGGACTCTGATGAAGGCGACTGTGCCGCTACTCGCTTCGATGCACCCTATGGAGCCCGACCATATCCATGAAGAGCTCGAGCTGATGGGGCCGGATTACGCATCTTACAATTTCGAGTGGATCTCGATCGTGCCCAGATGGCGCGACCATTACTACGCCACCGATCAGACCCCGCATTACGAGTACATGAAGAGGGTGCTCAAGATCCTGCAATGGATTCGAGGACCAAAGCGCTGGGTGCTGAAATGCCCGCAGCATCTGGAACAGCTGCCGGTTCTGCGCAAGGTCTTCCCCGACGCCACCGTCGCGATCACCCACCGCGACCCGGTCGCGGTGATCCAGTCGGCGGTGACGATGATCGTCTATGGCCAACGGCTTTACCGCAAGAAGGTGGAGGCCAAAACCATCGTCGATTACTGGATCGACCGGGTCGAGCACCTGCTTCGAGCCTGCGTTCGCGACCGGGCCGTCTGGCCGGCCACGCAAAGCATTGATGTTCCTTTCAGGGAGTTCATGGCCGACGACCTCGCCATGGTCGAGAAGATCTACGCCAAGGCCGAGCTGCCGATGACGGAAACCGCGCGTGCCGAGGTCGCCGCCTTCCTCAAGGAGCATCCGCGCGGTAAGGAAGGGCAGGTGGTCTATCATCTCGAACGCGACTTTGGTGTCACGCCGGCCGCGCTCCGCGAGCGCTTCCAATTCTATTTCGACGCCTTCGACTTCCTGTAGGATGGGGTAGAGCGAAGCGAAACCCATCACCTCGAAGGCCCGGAAAATGATGGGTTTCGCTTACGCTCTACCCATCCTACAGCGTACGGCTTGCTGACTTATGCCGATCGAAGAAACGCCAACCGAACCGCCGCGCCGGCGCATGATCGTCGGCATCACCGGCGCGACCGGGATCGTCTACGGCGTCCGCTTGCTGCAGGTCCTCAAAACCGCGGGCATCGAAACCCACCTTGTCGTCACCAAGCCGGGCGATCAGACGCGCGCGCACGAGACCGACATCTCCGCGCGGGACCTGCGCGTCCTGGCCGACGTCGAGCACCACATTGACGACCTGGCGGCGGCGATCTCATCCGGCTCGTTCCGCACGATGGGCATGATCGTGGCGCCGTGCTCGATGCGGACCTTGGCCGAGATCGCGACTGGCGTGTCCAGCAACCTCCTGTCGCGCGCCGCCGACGTGACGTTGAAGGAACGGCGGCGGCTGGTGCTCATGGTACGCGAGACGCCGTTGACCGCCATCCACTTGGACAACATGGTGCGCGTGACTGCCGCGGGCGGCATCATCTTTCCGCCGGTGCCCGCCTTCTACACCCGGCCCCGCACGATCGAGGAGGTCGTCGACCATGCGATCGGCCGGGTGCTTGACCTGTTCGATCTCGACGTCGGCCTGGTCAAGCGCTGGCCGGCGGAAGACTGAGATGGCGACAGATATCCAGCCTGACGACGTGCCGGTCCAGCCTCCGGCCGCGGCAGGCGAGCCCAGCAGCGCGCCTTGGCACGCACTTGCCTTCTTCGTCTTCATCGGCGGCTGGTGGGGTCTTTCCACCTGGGTCGGACGCGGCTTCCTGCCATCGCCGTTCGATACGGCCAAGGCGGCGGTCGCGATGTTTGCCGACCGCCGGCTGAGGCTCGCCGTGGTCGAAAGCGTGATCAGCCTTCTGGCCGGCTTCGCGGTCGCGGCGATCGTCGCCATTCCGCTGGGGCTGGCGATGGGCCGCCTACGGATGCTGGGCAAGGTGATGGCGCCTTATGTCGATGCGCTGAGCTCGATGCCGCGGGTCGCCTTCCTGCCCCTCATCATCGTGTTCTTCGGGCTTGGCTACGAGGCCAAGATCTTCATGGTATTTCTGGGCGCGGTCATGCCCATCCTGATCAACGCCTATGCCGGCGTGCTTCAGGCCGACGCCGAGCTAATCGAGATGGGGCGGTCGGTCGGCGCGTCGGAGCTCGCCATCTTCCGTAAAATCGTGCTGCCCGGTGCGCTGCCCTTCATCATGACGGGCCTGCGGGTCGGCGCGTCGCTCGCACTCATCAACACCGTCGTCGCCGAGCTTTATACGGCCGTATCGGGCCTGGGCGGGCTGCTGTCGATCTACGGCAACAGCTTCCGCATGGCGCCCTATTTCGTGATTGTCGCCATCCTGGCAGTCATGGGGATGCTGCTGATGTATGGCGTACGGCTGGTCGAAAAGCGCGTCATGCGCTGGCGGCTTACCGGCTCTTGAGGCCGGATTCTGGCGCCGGCTCTGGAACGCTGGCAGTATGCGCCGGTCCGGATTTAGAGGCACCAGAATATGCTGCGCTTTTTGGGGAAGTTCCTGGCGCTCGCGGCGCTGCTCGTCGCGCCCGCCGCCGCGGCCGAACCGTTCCGTATCATCATCACCGAACCTGAGACGCCGCTCGCTCCCAACTCGGTCATCGATCTGGCGAAACAGCTCGGCTACTACGAAAAGGCTGGCGCCGATGTCGAACTGATTCGTGTGCGAGCGACGCCGGCGGCGATCGCGGCGCTCCGGTCAGGGCAGGGCGATATGGCCAATGTCGGCCTCGATACCGCGATCCAGTTGATCGCGCGCGACCAGATGAAGCTCAAGGGGGTGGTGTCGCCCGATAAGGCGCTGCCCTTCATGATCGTCGGCCGCAAGGGCCTGACCAAACCGGCCGACCTCGTCGGCAAGGTGTTCGGCGTCGGCCAGGTCGGCAGCGTCGATTATGTCCAGACCCGCAACGTGCTCCTGGGTCTCGGGATCGATCCCGATTCCGTGCGTTACCTCCCGGTGGGCCAGCCTGCCGTGCGCGGACAGTCGCTGCTCGCCGGACAGATCGATGCGACCACTATTTCCCTGGGCACCTGGCTTACCTTGCCCGACCGCGACAAGCTCGACGTTGTGCTGGATCAGGGCGCCTACTATCGGGCCGCGCCTTTTGTCACCAAACTCAATGTCGTGACCGAAGAGGCCGATAAGGCGAGGCGCAAGGACATCGAGGCTGTCGTCCGCGCCACCATCCTCGCCTCTCGCGACTTCGCCGCCCATCCTGAGGTCTGGGTAGACGCTATGGCCAAGGCACGGCCGGACGTGCCGCGCGACCAGCTTGAGTTGCTGGCCAAGGCCTATGCCTTGAAATGGAGCGTCAATGGCGGCCTCGACGACCGCGAACTCAAGGCCACCACCGACGCGCTCTATCGGCAGGACGACTTCAAGGACCTGCCGCGCCGGGTCGAGCCGGCCGAGTGGATCGACCGATCCTATGTGGACACGGTGCTCAAGGCGCTAGGCGATGACAAGGCGGCTGCGGCCCCCGCGAAATAGGCGGACAATCCGCGCCCCATGAGCGCCGTGCTGCTGCCTGAGTCCCATCCCGACGAGCCGGCGATTGTCGTTCGGAACGTCTCCAAGACCTTCCGGCGCCCGGCGTCCAAGGGCGGTGGCGTCAAGGCACTGGAGAACGTCTCGTTCCGCATCCAGCCGAATGCGTTCGTCAGCATTGTCGGCCCGTCCGGGTGCGGGAAGACGACGATGCTCCGGATGCTCAATGGCCTGATCCAGCCTGATGCCGGGGAAATCCTGGTCGACGGCAGGGCGCCGGCTCCTGGCCCGCATATGGGCTTTGTCTTCCAGTCCTTCCGCCTGATGCCTTGGCGCACCATCCGTGCCAATGTCGCCTTCGCGCTCGAAGTCCACGGTGTCGCTGCGCGCGAGCGCACCGAGCGCGCCGATTATTACCTCAACATGGTCGGCCTCCGCCGCTTCGCCGAATCCTACCCGTCGGAGCTCTCCGGCGGCATGAAACAGCGCGCGGCCTTAGCCCGGGCGCTGGTCGGACAGCCGCGCTTCCTGCTGATGGACGAGCCCTTCGCCAACCTCGATGCCCAAACCCGTGAGTTCATGCAGATCGAGCTGGCCAAGATCTGGCAGCATCACAAGAGTGTGGTCGTGCTGGTGACCCACAGCGTCGATGAGGCGCTGCTGCTGTCCGACCAGATCATCCTCTTGAACCTTCGCCCTGGCCGCGTCGCCGAGATCCTCGAGGTGGATCTGCCGCGTCCCCGCTGGTCCTATGACGCGCGCGCACGCCCGGAATTCGTGGAGATGCGCGCGCATCTCTGGGACCGCATCAAGCGCATGGTCGCGGATGATCCCGAGTCCGAATTTTTCTTGCGGGACGAGGTTGGCGCCGGCGGTGGTTGATCTTCGCGTTGGGCGCGCGGCCGGTTGCCTTCGAAGCGATCGAATTTCCCATTTCCCAGGGCGTCGCTTATAACGCAGGCCTAAGACAAAGGCGAAGCGCCATGGATTGTCAGCAGCGTCCGCGACAGGAAGCGGGCGGCAGGCCAAGAGGGGTCGAAATGACCGCGCGGCGCGCGTTCACGGCCCTGCTTGTGCTTTGTGTTGCTGGCGCGTCGGCCAAGTCGGCGGCGGGGCAATCCGCTGACGCCCCGGCGGCCTCGTCCGGCAATAGCCCCCTCGAGGAAATCGTCGTAACTGCGCGCAAGCGGGCAGAGCTGGCGCAGGAGGTGCCTATTTCCATGAACGTCCTGACCCAGGCGGATCTCGACGCGAAGGGGATCAGGACTCTGCAGGACATCCGCTATGTCAGCCCTTCGGTCTATATCCAGGCCGACCAGTTCCAGCAGGACACGGTCAACATCACCATCCGCGGCCTGCGGAACTATCCCTCGAACGGCATCCAGTTCGATACTTCGACCGCCGTTTACATCGACGGCGTCTATATCGCCCGTACCCAAGGTTTGGCTGCGAACTTGTTCGACATCAACGACATCGAGGTGCTGAAGGGCCCGCAAGGCACCTTGGTCGGACGCAACTCGACCGGTGGCGCGATCCTCTATCGGACGCGCGAACCGGACCATGAATTCGGCGGCTATATCGAGGCCACCGGCGGCGATTATGACGAGCGCCGCCTCGACGGCGCGATCAACATCCCGCTCACCGACCAGCTCTGGGTCCGCACCGCAGCCTCTTATGAGAACCGCGGCGGTTATCTCGAGAATCTCTACCGGGACCCGGGGACCGGCACGCGGAACGGCACGCCGGCCCTCGGCTATCGCCGGCTGGCCGGCAGGTTTGCCGCGAAATACGAAAACGATGACGGATTCACGGCGGTGCTTCGGGCCGACCTCAGCGAGGAGCACGACACCGGCTCGGCATATCACGACTTGGGCTATTTCGTCGGGACGGTTCCTTCGCAGGGGCGTCCGTCAATCTGCAACATCCCCGGAACCTGCAATACGGTCGGCGGCACCACCTTCACTGACCTGCAGGGCAAAGTCATCGCACCCTACTATAGCAACGTCGCCACCGGCGCGCTCAACACCGACCCGCGCTCCTACAACGCGGTGTTGAACTCGGTCACCCGCCAGGCGGGGAATTTCTGGACCACCGACCAGGCGATCGACGGCGAGGATGTCGATCATTACCAGACCTATTCCGGCCAGCTGACCAAGACCTTCGATGACGGCATCGACGCGAAGCTGCTGGGCAGCTACCGGACATACGATTCCGTTGGTACTACGAGCAGCCGCGGGCTGCCTTACGATACGGTCGAATATCATTTCCAGGTGCCCGACTATCAGGCCTGGTCGTCGGAGCTGACGGTGAACGGCAGCGCCTTCGCCGACCGGCTGAAATGGACAACCGGGTTCTTCTATTTTAACGAAAGCTCGCCCGATTCGGGCTTGCTGATGGATCTTTTCATACCGAATTTCCCGCAACCGGCGGCGATCGCGGGCCACCAGATCTCGGTGACCGACAGCCGGCCCAACGGCGGCGCCAATACCAGCTACGCCGGCTATGCCCAGGGGACTTACAGCATCCTGCCCGACCTGCGCCTGACTGCCGGCGTGCGGTACACGATCGATCAGCGTGAAGGCGAGATTTCCACGAGCAGCATCCGCTTTCCGGCGACCCCCGCGACCAACGCGCTGGTAGCCAACAGTATCTATAATCCCGGCACCTACACACTCAACGGCATCACCTATCACGGCTACAGCACGTCATGCGGGCTGATCGGCACGAACGGCCAGCTTCTGCCGGCAAACCAATGCGCCTTCTCGATCGCCAAGCAATTCGAGCGTCCGACCTGGACCGTGGCGCTGGATTACGACCTTTTCGACCACACGCTCGTCTATGCCACGACCCGCTCGGGCTATAAGGCCGGCGCGATCAACAGCCAGGCCACCAACGCGGCGCTCACCGTCGCCCGACCTGAAACGGTTCAGGATTACGAGGTCGGCATCAAGTCCGACTGGGCGCTCGCAGATGTTCCATTCCGGACCAATTTCGCGCTCTATGACACGGATTATCGGAACATCCAGGTCCAGGTCGCGCTGCCGGGCACGACCTTTGCCACCGGCCCCGGCGGCGGTCCCTGCACCCAGGCGGCGTTCAACGCCGGGCTTTGCACCGGCACGCGAAACGACACCGTCACCCTCAACGCCCGCTCCGCGCGCATTTACGGCTATGAATGGGATTTCAGTACGAAGCCGATCCCGCCTCTCACGCTGTCCTATGGCGGCTCCTACCTGCATGCGCGCTACACGAATTTCAGCTACGCCGTGCCGACCGGCTATTTGCTGCCCGCGTCCGGCGCGTCCAACCTGTCGGCAACGGCGTTCCCGCTACCGGCCTGGCAGATGAACGCCAGCGCAACCTACACGCTGACGGGCGAGCAGCTGCGCCTGCCGGTCGATTCAGTCTCGCTGACCGCCAACTGGTACTGGCAGAGCAAGTTCCTGGCCGACTTCGTCGGCTTCAATTTCCCGATCCAGCAGGCCGCCGGGTACGAGATGACCAATCTGCGCCTCAACATCGAAAACATCGCCCGCACCAACGCAAGCGTCAGTTTCCTGGTCAGCAATTTGTTCAATAAGAAGGCCTGCCAGCCGGAAAGCGGCACCTCGGGCGGCGGCGGGGCAGGGGTGCTCAATTCCGCCCCCAACGCCACCTTCGGCACGCCAGGCACCAGCGGCGTGCTGCAATGCGTGCCCCTGCCGCCGCGGATGTTCGAGGTCACGCTGAAATATGAGTTTGGCGGGTAGGAATCGTAGGATATCTCTACCCAACCCAATTTCGTCATTCCCGCGCAGGCGCATAGGCGCTGACTTGAGCTTTACTCGAAAGATCGAGCCATCACCCCCACCTAGCCTCCCCCATCAAGGGGGAGGAATATGAACTACGTGCGTCTCCTCATGAGCCCTCCCCCTCGATGTGGGAGGGGTGGGTGGGGGTGTTGCTGGGCGAGAGGAAGATGCCTCAGTCGAGCGGGATCAGAGCACTCCTGCCCCAGCGAGCCTCACCACCGCCTCGAGGATCACCTGAGTCCCGGCCACAAACGCTTCCGACGTCGCCCATTCCTCGGGTGTGTGGCTGCGGCCGTCCTTGCAGGGGATGAACACCATCGCAGCTGGCGCTACCAAAGAGATGAACGCCGTATCGTGCCCAGCGCCGCTCGCCATTTCCTTGTGCGATAACCCAAGCCCGTCCGCGCTGTCGGAAAGCAGGCGTCTCAGCCGCTCGTCGCACGCCGCGGGCATGCTGTCGGACAGGCGGTCGAACCCGATGCGGTCGACATTGGCGGCCAGCGCCGCCGCCCGGCTCTCGGCGTCGAGCGCGGCGCAGAATTCCTCCATCAGCGCACGGTCCTCGCTCCGTGCGTCGATGACGATTCGCGCCGTCTTCGGGATCACGTTGGACGCGCCGGGCAGAGCCTCGATGATGCCGGTGGTGGCAACGAAGAGCCCGAGACCGCGGGCCGCCAGCGCCTCGGCCATGTCACGAACCCACAGCACCAGCCGGGCCGCCGCGATCAGCGGGTCGCGCCTGCGGTTCATCGGTGTGGTGCCGGCGTGCCCGGCCGTGCCCCGGAATGTCACCTCCAGTCGCGTGATCCCGACGATCGAGGTGACAATCCCGATGTCGATCCCCTCGGCCTCCAGGACCGGCCCCTGCTCGATATGCAGTTCGAACGCCGCCCTGATGTCCGTGCGCAGCGCGTCGCACAGCGCGTCCGGCACGCCGCCGACCCGCTGAAGTGCCGCCGACAGCGTCTCGTCCTGCCTGTTGGTGAGCGCCAGATGCTCAGCCGAAAGCTTGCCGGTGATGCCCCGGCTGCCGATGCAGGACAGTCCGTATTCGCTGGGCTCCTCGGCCAGGAAATCGACGATCTCGAGCGTGTGATTCAACCGAACGCCGTGCTCGGTCAGCGTGCGGGCGATGGCGATTCCGCCCACCACCCCTGCCATCCCGTCGAACCGGCCGCCGGAGGGCACGGAATCGCTGTGCGATCCAACCATGATCACCCCCGCCTCTGGAGCGCGGCCGACCAGCCGCCCGATCAGATTGCCGGCAGGATCGAGATGCACCGACAGGCCGGCGTCGCGCATGCGCTGCTCCAGCCACGCACGACCTTCGAGGAACAGCGGCGAGAACGAGCGCCGCGTGTAGGGGCGCGCTGGGTCGGTGATCGCGCCCAGCGCCATGATGTCGTCCCACAGCCGGTCAGCGTCTATGGAGGGGGATTGCAGTGACGCGGATTGCGTCGGGCCAAGGCGCGCAGACAGGGACATGGCGGTTCCCGTCAAGCGGCGGACGAGGTTCGGAAATCCAGATCCACCAGCTTGCCTCGTCCGGTGTGTCCGACCGGAGGTGCCGGGTCTGCGGCTTCTGCCGCCAGACCGGCATGCGGTCGCAGGAACCGGCCATTACCGGCCTCGTTCCGGATCTTGGTGCCGTCATAGACCAGCTGGCCGCGCACGAAGGTCGCGCCAACGCGGATCCGCATCTCCATCCCGTCGAAGGAGCTCCACTGTACCGCCGACAGGCTCTTCGATGCGTCGAAGGCGAACCGCCCTGGCTCGGCGATCACAATGTCGGCGTCCGCGCCGATATCGAAGGAGCCTTTGCGGTCGCGCAGCAGGAAATGCCGTGCCGGCCCGTCGCACAGCATCCGGACCACCATGATCGGCGAGATGCCGCGCTGCTCGCACCCGGTCCAGAACGCCGGCAGCAGGGTTTCCAAGCCTGGTCCGCCCGACGCGTTCTTGAAGATGTTGGGGTCGGACTTGCGCTCCAGCCCCCACGACACGTGGTCGGACGACACGAAGGTGCAGTGCCCGGCTGCAATATGGGTCCACAGCAGGTCGACGTCCGATTGCGGCCGCACCGGCGGGTAATGCTTCAGCTTGGCGCCCAGCCGCCGCATGTCATCCTCGGCGTTCAGCATCAGATACTGCACGCAGGTCTCGATGCTGGCTTTGTGCCCGGCCGCCTTATAGCTCTCGCAGACCTCGAATCCGCGGGCGAGCGAGCAGTGCACGATATGCGCCCGCGCGCCGGAGAGCGCGCCCAGCTCATATACCCCCACGGTCGCCAGATGCTCGACCAGCGGCGGATGGGCCCGGCAATAGGCGTCCCAGGCGGTGTCCCCGGCCTCGATCAGCCTGGCGATGTTCTTCCGCGTCAGCTCTTGGTCCTGGTTGTGCACGCCACAGGACAGGCCAGACGGAGCGATCAGGCGAAAGGCCTCGTACAGCATGTCGTCGGGAATGCGCGGAAAACGGCCCGGCGCAGCTTCGAACGTCGAGAACTTGAAGGCGCAAGCCCCGGCCTCGATCAGCCCAGGGATGGTCGAGGTGCCGTGCGTTTCCGATATCGTGCCGTAGAGCGCCACGTCGACATGGGAATCGCGCTCGACCTGGTCGATCTTGGCGCGCAGCAGGTCGGCGTTCCACACCGGCTCCGGGTCATCGTACGGCATGTCGACCATGGTGGTGACCCCGCCCGCCGCCGCCGCGCGCGAGGCCCAGCCGATTCCTTCCTGATTGGCTTGGCTGCCGGCATGCACCTGCCCATCGATGACGCCGGGCAGAACCCACTGGCCGCGCGTATCGATCCGCTCGCGCGCAGCGGGCGGGCCGTCGCCACCGACCAGCGCGACCTTGCCGTCGGACACCGCAACGAAGCCGTTTTCGATAATGCGATTCGAAAGAACGATATTACCGCGTACAACGAGATCGAAATCAGCCATGTGCCGAACTCAGTTCCTGGGCCCTGGCAAGCGCCATAGGCCGGATTTTCCCGATCAGGCGGGGTTTTCCGCCGCTTCCCCTGGTCACGGGTCAACACTAGTGGGTGACCCCGCCGCGCGGTGATAGTGATTACCGAAAATCATAATCGCAAGTGGCGCGCTGGACTGCGGGTTTGGTTTTCCCGGAAGGAGAAAATTTTTCCTTCTGAGACAATTCGGCCCGCTTCAGACCCTTTCCGGTAGGGGAAACCGGTGTTACGCTTCCTTCTTCAAGCCATTCAAAGGCTTCAAGGCTGCGCTTCGATCGGACTGGTTGCATGACGGTTGCTCCTGACGATTTTCGGCAACTTTACGGAGTCGGGTGAACGGCTCCGATGATGGTGGTGCCCAGCGACAAGGACCGCGCGCCGCGATCGGTGATCAATCTCACCCAGGTCAATACGTTCCTCACGCTGGTGGAAGAAGGCTCGATCGCCCGCGCCTCCGCGCGCCTCGGACTTGGGCACTCCACCGTCAGCGCGCACTCGAAGCTGGTTGCTGAGGAATTCGGCCATAATCAGTTCAGCCGCATCCAGGGCGGCCTCGTTGTCAGCCAAGCTGGCCTCGAGGCCTATGGACGCCTGCGCGCGGTGCTGGCTCGCGCGGTCTTCTGCATCCGCTATTTCCGCGAGGCGCGTGCGACGCCGCCGCGCTATGTCTCCGTGCGCATCCCGACGGGCTTTCCGGGATCGGCGCTCGATGGCGCCTTCAACCGGCTCGGCCGCGACCTTGCCCTGACGATCCCCGACATTTGTCTGCTGCCGCATTATGCCGATACAGCTCAGAGCGAGGACAGGGTCGTCTTCCGCTACGGCAGCATGCGCCCGGACCTGGATGCCGTGGTGCGGGACCGCTGGGTGGTCGTGCGCGCGGGCGCCAATATCGGCTGGAACGCCGGCGCGCTCGCGGTCGAAGCTCTGGCTGACACGCGTATCCAGGTGCCGAGGCTGCCTGGCGGGCTGCACGCCAGCCTGACCGCCCTGTCGGAGCGTGCGCATGCCATGCTCGAATGGTCGGGCATCGGCCTTCATGAACTGCTCGCCCGTGCGGCGCAACTGCAGAATTTCTGCGCACTAGTGCCCGCCAGCTTGGTCAACCTTTCCATGGTCGCCGACCATTTCGAGTGTGCCCTGCTGGAGCAGAGCGAGCTCGACCCCGGGATCACCGTGGCGACCGAAGCTTTTCCGGACCTGGCCGAACAGCTGCGCTGCATTCTCGGCCAGTTGCTTGGGATCGAAGCTCTGTCCGTCGCCGCGACGGCGGCGCCTGCTGTCGAGGCCGAGCCCGAGACGTTGTCGCTCAAGCATTGCCGTTCGTTCCTGGCGCTCTACGAGGAAGGCAATGTCCGCCGCGCCGCGCAGCGCCTGTCGATCGTGCAGCCGGCGCTGACCGTTCAGCTGCACCGCATCGAGGAGCAGGCGGGCTGCTCGCTGTTCACCCGCTCGTATCATGGTCTCAGGGCCAATGGGCGCGCCGACGCCCTTTACGCGCTGATCCAGCCGCTGATCGCCGAGTTCAACGCCACGCTGCGCCATCTGCGCGCCGCGGTCGAGCCGGTGTCGGCCCCGGTCCGCGTCGGCCTCATTCCAGCACTGGACGATGAGAGCCTGATGGCTGAAGGCTTCGCCGCCGCGCTCGACAAATGGTCGCGCGGCTATCCGGACACCGTGGTGCAGGTGGTCGAGGGTTACTCAAATACGCTCGTGCGCTGGCTGAACTCGGGCAGGATCGACCTCGCCTTGATCGATCGCGTCTTCCAGGACCCCGATCTCACCTTCGAGCCGATCGCCGAGGATTCGATGGCAGTGGTGGTCGACGCCGCGTCGGGACTATTGCGGCCGGGCCCGGTGTCGCTGGAGCAGCTGGTCCAGCTGCCGCTGGTGCTGCCTTCGATCCGCCACGGGCTCAGGACCTTGATGGCGCAGACCCTGCGGGAGCACGGCCTGCCGCTGCAACCCCGGCTGGAGGTCGATTCGATGGCCGGCTGCCTCAGCCTGGTGAAGATCGCGCGTTACGCCACCATCCTGCCGATGGGATCGGTCTACAAGAGCCGCGACCGTCGTCGCCTGTCGGTGCATGAAATTCGCGAACCGCGCATCGTCCGCAACATGTGCCTCGCGCGCCTGCGCAGCAAACACTGCAGCGAACCCACCCTGCAACTGATCGAAGAACTGCGCCTCGCCTTTGCCGACGCCGTCGACCTCTCGATCGACCCGGTCGGTATTCGGCCGGTGCCAGCCATGAGAATCAGCCGCGCAGGGTAGCCCGTCACTTCAGCCACTTGCGCCGCTCAGGCGGCAGGTTGGCGATCAGCCAGTCCTTCACCGAGTTCCGCACGTCCTTCGGCGGCAGGGCGCGTTCGATGCCCTCTACGCGGTCGGCCGGCTTCGCCGTCGCGTCGAACCCGACTTTGGTCACCAGTCCGCCATCCTCCATCGGTTCCGACCGGTCGGTGCCGGCGTGTGGAATCAGCATCAGGTCGCGCTCCAGCTTCATCCGATTGGTCCGCGCCCAGTCGACCGCGACGGGATCCCAGGGATCGATATCGGCGTCGACCACCGTTACGCGCTTCACGATGCTGACGGCGGCGAATACCGCGAATATCGCCCTGCGCGCCTGGCCGGGACGAGGTTCCGCCAGTTGGACTACGACATCGGTGCGGCCGGCGCCGGATTCGGTGACGGCCACGTCGCGGACGCTGGGCACCACGGCGGCGACGGCATTGATCAGGCCGGCCGCGATCGGCAGCGCGCCCAGATACATATGCTCGCGATGATAGCCGGGTTCGATCACCTGGAAGATCGCGTCGTGCCGCCGGGTCAGCGCCGAGAAAATGGTCAGGAACCCCGGGCCGTAATTCTCGTACATGCCGTGATACTCCGACACGAAGCCTTCCTCGATCGGATGGTTGGCATCGATCCGACCCTCCAGCACGATTTCCGCCTCGGCCGGCACCATCAGGTCAACCGTGCGGGCGGGCGCCATCCGCACCGGTTCGCCCAGCAGCCGGCCGGCGCATTCCATCTCGTCGTCGCCGACACCAAGGTAGAGGCAGGCCGCGAGCTGGATCGCCGGATGCGTGCCCAGCGCGACCGCGATGTCGAGGGTCTTGCCCAGCGCGGCGGCGCGGCGGGCGAACAGCGCCAGATGATGATTGGGCGCGATGCCGATCATCGCGGTGGTTCCATCCAGGATGCCCAACCGCGCGAAGGAAAGATTGCCGCGCCCGGTTTCGGGATCACGCGCGACGATCGTGCCCGCCGTGACATAGGGCCGGCCCTCGCGCTCGAAGAAGCGCGGCACCGGCAGCGCGCCCAGCGGCGCGTCGGTGATCACCACCTCCTGGACCGGCGCGTCGGCCGCCACCGGCTTGATCGGCGTGCGGATCGCTTCATGAATCCTGGGCAGGATCTCGTCGACTCCGATCCCAAGAGCGGCAGCGATCCGCTCCCGGCCGTTGAGCAGGTTGCCGGCGATCCGCAGCTCCGATCCGGCGACCTTCTCGAACAGGACGGCCGGCCCGGCATCGGCGGCGGAAAGAAACGCCGACAGCTCGAAAACCGGATCGACGCTCTTGCCGATCCTGAGAAGCGCGTTCTCCTGCTCCAGCATGGCCAGGAACGGACGTATGGACTGCCGGTCGCTCATCAATATCCTTTCGAGACGGTCTGGCGGCCATTGAATGAGCTCGGGCAGCGCACTGCAAGCCGCGCTGACGGGCGAGTGCTCTTTTTATCGCCCACGCCGGGAGTTTGAATGACGCGGTGCACCATGGCCATGTTAAGCCGACTCTTGCAGAATTCAGCGTCAAGTGATCGGAGCGCGTCATGAGCAAGTTTCACCTGGGATGGTTTCTCGGACCCGGCATCACCGTCCAAGGCTGGAACGAGCCCGGCTATGGCCATGGTTACGACTGGACCAAGCCCGATATCTTCGTCGACGCGGCCAAGGCGCTGGAGCGCGCCTGCTTCGATCTGCTGATCCTGGAGGACACCTCGGCCGTCCCTTATGCCTACAAGGGCAGCATGGACTTCTATTTGAAGCATGCAACTATGACGCCGAAATTCGATCCCGTGATGCTGACGCCCTTCCTGATCGCCGCGACCAAGCATATCGGCTTGGCGCCGACCTTGACCCAGTGCTCGTAGCGGTCCGTCTTCAGGACGACC
>CAZVYC010000059.1:0-2879 GCA_964631425.1 uncultured Rhodospirillales bacterium | reverse complement strand
ACCTCGACATTCTATCCGCCCTGGCTCCTGGCCCGCTCCCTTGCCACCCTCGATCATTATTCGAGCGGCCGGATCGGTTGGAACATCGTCACCGCGACCAGCGACGCGGCGGCCCAGAACTACGGTTATGACAAGCAGTTCGAGCACGACCTGCGCTACGACATGGCCGACGAGTATATCGATCTGGTCAGCCAGCTATGGGAGGCGTGGGAGCCCGACGCCGTTGTCATGGACGAGGCGACCGGCACCTTCATTGACCCCTCGAAGGTCAAGGCGGTGCATTTCGCGGGCAAGCACTACAAGTCCCGCGGGCCGCTCAACGTGCCGCGCTCGCCGCAGGGCAAGCCGGTCTTCATCGCGCCCGGCGGTTCGCCGCGCGGCCGCAAATTCAGCGGCCGCAACGCCGAGATCGTGCTGGCGGGCGGCGCCACGGTCGAGGATATGAAGGATTACCGCGACGAGGTGCACCGGCATGCTGTCGCCTATGGCCGCGATCCCAAGACCTGCAAAACCATGTTCACCATCGTCCCCACCGTGGTGAGGAGCAAGCAGGAGGCCGACGAAACGCGGGAAATGATGATGAAGACGAAGGAAAAGCGGATGGAGCACAGCCTTGCCGCCATGTCTTTCCTCTCCGGCATCGACTTCTCGAAATTCGACCTCGACGCCCCGGTCGGCGAGATCAAGACCAACGGCATGCAGACCATGCTAAAGAACTTCGGTGACCCCACCCAGACGCTCCGCCAGATCATCCTGCGTCCCAGCGAGTTCCAGCAGATGGTCGGCACCGCCGACACGCTGGCCGGCATCATGCAGGAGACGATGGAGGAGGTCGGCGGCGACGGTTTCCTGATCGCCGGCCATTTCAAGCCGAAATACGTCACGTCGATCGTCGACGAACTGGTGCCGGCGCTGCAAAAAAGGCAGCTGACGCGCACGGAATACGGTTATGATCAGTTCCGCGACAATCTGATGGCCTTTTGACGATTAGGGTCTCTCTTTCGCGTACGGGCGGTCGAGGGCCCGCGATTTCTGGTGGTGGAATGAGCGTGGCCGAAGCTGGCGAAGCGGTGGTTACAGCCACCGGGCGGCGCAGCGTCTGGGTGCTCACCGGCGCGCAGGCCTTCGCCGCGTCAGGGCCGCCGGTAATTACGGCCCTGGGCGGCCTGGTCGGCCAGATGCTGGCTCCCGTCAAGGCGCTGGCCACCCTGCCGGTCAGCCTTCTCACCGTTGGCATTGCGCTTGGCACTATCCCGGTCGCCCTGCTGATGCGCCGGATCGGGCGCCGGCCGACCTACCTCCTGGGCTGCCTTGTCGGTGCCTCGGGCGGCCTCATCGCTGCCTTCGCGATCTATTCGGGTTCCTTCCTGCTGTTCTGCCTGTCCACCACCATGGTCGGTCTCAACGGCGCTTGCGTGCAGAGCTATCGTTTCGCGGCGGTCGACGTGGCGGCGGGATCGATGCCGCGCAGCACGGCAATCTCCTATGTCATGCTGGGCGGCCTCGCCGCCGCGGTGATCGGCCCGCAGATGGTGATCCACACGCGCGACCTCGTACCCGGCATCCCCTTCACTGCCAGCTTCGTCGGCCAGGCGGCGCTGATCCTGATTGCCTTCGCGCTCCTCCTCGGATTGAATGCCAAGCCGGTGGTCATAAAGGCGGATTGCACACCCAGGCCCTTCCGCGAGATCGCACGCACGCCGCGGTTCCTCGCCGCCGTCGGCACCGGCGTTGTTTCGTATGCCACGATGACCTTCGTGATGGTCGCGACGCCGCTCGCCATGCTCGGCTGCGGCCATACGGTCGACGAGGCTGCGCTCGGCATCCAGTGGCACGTGCTGGCGATGTATGCGCCCAGCTTCTTCACTGGCCGGCTGATCCGCCGCTTCGGCGAGGAGCGGATCACGCTCGCAGGCCTCTTTATGATCGCGACCGGCGCCGTGCTGGCGCTGTCGGGCCAGAGTCTCTTCCATTTCTGGGGAACGTTGGTCCTCTTGGGCTTCGGCTGGAATTTCGGCTTCATCGGCGCCACCTCGATCGTCGCCGGCTGTTCCCGGCCCGAGGAGCAGGCGAAGGTGCAGGGCACCAACGATTTCCTCGTGTTCGGCGCCAGTGCGACCGCCTCGCTGCTGTCGGGCGGCCTGGTTCAGGTCGGGGGATGGGCCGCCGTCGGCGGCACCGCGCTTTTAGCTGTCGCGGCGGCCGCGACTCTTCTAATGATCACGTCCTGGCGGGCGCGTCGGCGCGTGCCCGACAGCCTGCTCGACGCGACCGTTCTCTGAGGCCCGTCTCAATGTCCGAACCCAAGATGATCGACCCCAAAACCTTCTGGCAGGCGATCGGCGTCCGCGCGATCGGCGCCGCGATCGTAACGGCTGAGGACGCCGAAGGCCCCGCCGGCTTCCTCGCGCTTTCCGCCACCCATCTCACCGCTGACCCGCCGATGATGATGGTGTCGATCGACAAGCGGACCTCGGCCTTGGCCACGGTGACCAGCGGCGGCCATTTCGCAATCAACTACCTGCCCCAGGGCGCCAAAGACATCGTCGACATCTTCAGCGGCAAGAGCCCGCTCAAGGGCGCCGACCGCTTCGAGCCCGGCAAATGGACCACGCTTGCAACCGGCGCGCCGGTCTACGCCGACGCGGTCGGCGCGCTTGACTGCCGGCTGGAAGAAATCATCGAACGCCACGGCGTCGCCATCGCCTTGGGCCGGCTCGTCGGTTTCGTGGCGAATCCTGAGAAGGAGCCGCTGATCAGCTTCCGCGGCGGGTGGCGGTAACGCTTTTCCCACGGACCGAGCCGTCACCCCCACCTAACCTCCCCCATCAAGGGGGAGGGACATGAAGAAAAGCCCTCGCCCCAGCGGGGGCCCCTCG
>CAZVYC010000058.1:0-22891 GCA_964631425.1 uncultured Rhodospirillales bacterium | reverse complement strand
AGGATTTCAGCGAGGACACCTATCGCACGCTGACCGCGGTCGACAGCGCCGTGATGGTCATAGACGCGGCCAAGGGCATCGAGGAACAGACTCGCAAACTGTTCGAGGTCTGTCGGCTGCGCGACGTGCCGATTGTCACGTTCATCAACAAGATGGACCGCGAGGGCCGCGAGCCATTCGAGCTGATCGAGGAGATCGAGCAGCAGCTGCAGCTCGAGATTGCTCCGGCCTCCTGGCCGATCGGCAGCGGTCGCGGCTTTCTCGGCTGTTACGATCTGCGTCGCGATGCCCTGGTGCTGATCGCCCGGGGCGGCCGCGACGGCGGCGTGCCGATCAAGCTCGACGATCCCGCGCTGGACGAGGCGCTGCCCGCCGCGGCCGCCGAGGCGCTGCGCGAGGGTGTGGAGATGGCGCGGGTGCTGTGCAAGCCGCTCGACATCCAGTCCTATCGCGAGGGGCACCTGTCACCACTCTTCTTCGGCAGCGCGGTCAATAATTTCGGCGTCAAGGAGCTGCTCGACGGGCTGGCCGACTTGGCGCCGCCGCCCCGTCCGCAGCCGACCATGACGCGGCCGGTGGATCCCGGCGAGGCCAAGGTCTCGGGCTTCGTCTTCAAGATCCAGGCCAACATGGATCCAAAGCATCGCGACCGGATCGCCTTCTGCCGGCTGGCATCCGGCCATTTCCGCCGCGGCATGAAGCTGCTTCATGTCCGTTCCGGCAAGCCGATGACGATCCATAACCCGCTGATGTTCCTGGCGGCCGACCGCGAGCTGGCGGACGAGGCCTGGGCCGGGGACATCATCGGCATCCCCAACCACGGAACCCTCAGGATCGGCGACGGCCTGACCGAGGGCGAACCGCTCACCTTCACCGGCATTCCGAGCTTCGCGCCCGAATTGCTGCAGCGGGTACGGCCGGACGACCCGATGAAGGCCAAGCATCTCGGCCGTGCACTGGAGCAGCTGGCGGAAGAGGGCGTCACCCGGGTGTTCAAGCCCCGGCTGGACGCCAACTGGGTGGTGGGCGTGGTCGGGGCGCTGCAGTTCGACGTGCTGGCCGACCGAATTCGCACCGAATACGAAGTGCCGGTGCATTTCGAGCCGGCCGCGCTTTACACGGCGCGCTGGGTGGAAGCCGATAGCCCTGTGGAGCTGAAGCGCTTCGCCGAAGCCAATCTTCCGGCGATCGCCGACGATCACGACGGCGCGCTGGTCTTCCTGGCCCGCAACGCTTGGCATTTGAGCCATACGGCCGAGACGTGGCCGCAGGTGCGCTTCTTGAAGACAAAGGGATAATTGTAGGGTGGGTAGAGCGCAGCGAAACCCGATACCGCACGGGTTTCGCTGCGCTCTACCCATCCTACAGCACGAACGGGATCAGCGCCTTTACCTCGGCGCGGTAGGCGGCATAGCTATCCCTGAAGGTTTCGGCCATCCAGCGTTCCTCCAGCCTGATCTTGCGCAGGAACGCGTACAGGCAGAGCGCGACGGCGATCAGCCCGCGCCACTCGCCGAGCGCGATCGCCGTGCCGAGGAAGCCGGCCAGGATGCCGGTATATATCGGATGACGAACCCAGCGATAAGGGCCTGTGCGGATCAGCTCGTGATCCTCCTTGACCGTCACCGTGCCGCTCCAATTGCCGCCCAGCCGGCGGCGCGCCCAGACCGAGAAGCCGAGGCCGGCCGCAAGGATCGCGGTGCCAATCCAGAAGCCCGCCTCGCTTGGTGGCAGGAAATGGCCGAACAGCCATGCCGCCCAGGGTGGGCCTTGCCTTCGCTGCTGTATCGCGATCAGTAGGATCGCAAGGCCAAGCGGCGTCAGGTGGGCAAGGCGAGACAAGGGCGATTCGCGCCGTTGCGCCGGCTTGGCGTTGCCGGCGGCCGTCATCCAATAGGCGGCCCAGGCGAACCACAGAGCCGGGATGAGGTAGTAGTAGATCATCGAGCACCCTTCACGGGTCGATGCTACGCGTTCGCCCCCGAATCAGGAACGGAGTTCCATCGGCGGCGGTTGTCCTTCATAGGCTTACGCCATGCAGGAGAGCATCATGGAAATCAGTTTCGCCGACGCCCGCAGGGCGGTCCGCCGTGGCGCGCGGTCTGCCAATCATGCACTCGACACCGCGCACGATGTCGGCCAGCGCAAGGTCCGCCAAGCCCATCACGCGGCCGATCAGGCGCTTGAAGTCAGCGACCGTGCGGCCCGGTCGACGGCCGACGCCATGAAGTCGGCACATGACTGGATGGAGGCCAAGCCGCATCTGGCGGCGCTGGCGGCGCTGGCCGCGGGAGTGATCATCGGCGCGTTCTTCAGCCCGCGCCGCTAGAAAAGCTGGAGCAGCGTGGCGGCTACGACCACGCCGATCACGATCAGCCAGGGCGGACACCGCCAGATGACGAGCGCCACGAATCCGGCGGTCGCGATCAGACAATCGCGCGGTCCCGCTACGGCGCTCGTCCACGCCGGCTGATACAAAGCTGCGCCCAGGATTCCGACCACCGCCGCATTGGTGCCGCGCAGCGCCGCCTGCGCCGCCGGGCGGGCCCTCAGCGCGTCCCAGAACGGCAGCGTACCGACGAGGATCAGCATTCCCGGCAGGAACAGGCCAACCAGCGCAATCGCGGCGCCCTGGAACGCGTGCGGCTCGGGCCTGAGCACGGCGCCCAGATAGGCTGCGAAGGTGAACAGCGGTCCGGGCACCGCCTGCGCCGCGCCGTAGCCCGCCAGGAAGGAATCCTCGCCGATCCAGCCGCGCGGAACCAGCTCGGCCTGAAGCAGCGGCAGCACGACATGGCCTCCGCCGAAGACGAGCGCACCCGAGCGATAGAAGGCATCGAACACCGCGATCGCGGCCGACCCGGAGGCGAACTGGAGCAGCGGCAGACCGGCCAGCAGCGTCCCGAACAGGGCGAGACAGACAATGCCGGTGCCCCGCGAGATCGGGAACGCATGCCGCGGCGGCGCGGCGCCAGGTGGCCGCCGGCAGAGCCAGAGGCCGATCACGGCGCCGGCAATGATCGCGCCGATCTGGCCTGCGGCGCCGCCGCGCAAGAGGATCAGCGCGAGCGAGGCGACGGCAATCGTCGCGCGCGTCCGGTCCGGCGCCAGCGACTTTGCCATCCCGAAAACGGCCTGGGCCACGATCGCCACCGCGACCAGCTTGAGCCCATGGATGACCGCGGCGCCGGTCGGGCCGGAGAATTCCGCCGCACCATAGGCGAAGGCGACCATCAACACCGCGGAGGGCAAGGTGAATCCGGACCAGGCCGCGAGCCCGCCGAGGGGCCCGGCGCGGAGCAGCCCGAGCGCAAACCCGACCTGGCTCGACGCCGGTCCCGGCAGGAATTGGCAAAGCGCCACGAGGTCGGCGAAACCGGCCTCGTCGATCCAGCGCCGGCGTTGAACGAAGGCGTCGCGGAAATAGCCAAGATGCGCGATCGGGCCGCCGAACGAGGTGAGCCCGAGCCGGAGGAAGGTGAGAAATACCTCGGCGATGGAGCCACGCGCTTCCGAATGAGGTCTTTCGTCGCCGATCGCCGTCACGTCCCGCTCCCTCCAGGTTCTGCCGCAGGATAGCCGCAACCGCTGCTCTGTCACCGGTCAAGATCGACAAAGCGACGCGAGTCGTCCTGCCGATACAGACCGACTTGCATCCTCAAACAAAATTGCACTGCCTAATCAGCGTGTTAAGCATATGCAGGCGCGGCTTGCGGCCAGCTTGGGCGATTTCTATACTCCGGCCGCCTTCGCGTTCACTGGTTCGGCGTACACGCATGTCATTGACAACGCTTCCGTCAGATTACCGGCCGTCCGAAGATGAGCCGTTCATGAATCCGATGATGCTGGAATATTTCCGGCGGAAACTGTTGCGCTGGCAGGCGGAGCTGCTGCAGGAATCGACCGAAACGCTTGAAAGCCTGCAAGTCGGCGGCGGCATGCAGGAGCCCGACTTGGCTGATCGTGCGTCGGCCGAAACCGACCGGGCGCTTGAGCTGCGCACCCGCGACCGCGAGCGCAAGCTGCTCTCCAAGATCAGCGCCGCGCTGCTCAGGATCGAGGACGGCTCCTATGGCTATTGCGAGGAAACCGGCGACCCGATCGGCGTGAAGCGGCTGGAGGCGCGGCCCATCGCCACCCTCTCGCTCGAAGCCCAGGAGCGGCACGAGCGCCTGGAGCGGACGCAGCGGGACGACTAACGTTTGGACTGAGGTTTGGGCACCGCGTTCGCGGCCCAGTTCGCGAATGTTCTTTTCTGTTGCAAACTGGAACAAATAAGGTACGATAGCTTCCTGGACACGCCACGGGCGCGTGTGGGAGAAGGGAGATATCGGATGACGAGTCCTGCTTTGCGCGTGGTCGACGACAAGGATCCCATGGATAAGCAAAAAGCGATCGATGCGGCGGTTCTCCAGATTGAGCGCGCCTTCGGAAAAGGCTCGATCATGAAGCTGGGTTCCCGGGGGGCCGTCGATGTCGAGGTCGTCTCCACCGGCTCGCTCGGGCTCGACATCGCGCTCGGTATCGGCGGGCTGCCCAAGGGCCGGGTCATCGAGATCTACGGGCCCGAAAGCTCGGGCAAGACCACGCTTGCGCTGCATGTCGTCGCGGCGGCGCAGAAGGCCGGCGGGACCTGCGCCTTCGTCGATGCGGAACATGCGCTCGATCCCGGCTACGCCCGCAAGCTCGGCGTCAATATCGACGAATTGCTGATTTCTCAGCCCGACGCCGGCGAGCAAGCGCTGGAGATCGCCGATACCCTGGTGCGCTCCAACGCGGTCGACGTGCTGGTGGTCGACAGCGTTGCCGCGCTGGTGCCGCGCGCCGAGCTTGAAGGCGAGATGGGCGACAGCCATGTCGGTCTGCAGGCGCGGCTGATGAGCCAGGCGCTGCGCAAGCTTACTTCCTCGATCTCGCGCTCGAACTGCATCGTCATCTTCATCAACCAGATCCGGCTCAAGATCGGGGTGATGTTCGGCAACCCGGAAACCACCACCGGCGGCAATGCGCTCAAGTTCTACGCCTCGGTCCGCCTCGACATCCGACGTATCGGGGCGATCAAGGACCGCGAGAACGTGGTCGGCAACCAGACGCGGGTCAAGGTGGTGAAGAACAAGATGGCCGCGCCGTTCCGCGTGGTCGAGTTCGATATCATGTACGGTGAGGGGATTTCCAAGACCGGCGAACTGATCGATCTCGGCGTGCAGGCGGGGGTGGTCGATAAGTCCGGCGCCTGGATCTCCTATGACGGGCAGCGCATCGGACAGGGGCGGGAGAACGCCAAGCAGTTCCTGCGTGATCATCCCGACGTCGCTGGTGCGATCGAAGCGAAGATCCGGGCCAATGCCGGCCTGGTCGCCAATGCCATGATGGGCGCGCCCGAAGCGGACGCCGACGCCGCATCGCCCGAGTGATCCGCTGATCGATTGCGAGGATTGCTTCGCGGACCTTGTGCGCGGACCGGCAAAGCCGGACCCGGGGACCTCACGGACGGTATAGATAATAAGGGCTTTGAGCAGTCGCCGAGCCGGAGCTAGTGCTTTGGCTTTGGCTTCACAGCCGGTTCCAAGTACATAGCTTCCATGGTTGCCAGCGCGTCCTTCCAGCCCAGCGACGAAAACGAGATCGCCGTGTTCCTGCGCGATCGCTCGGCGGTGGGCGCGCCGGTCTTCGTCCGTGCCGGCGGCAGCAAGCAGGCCTTCGGTCGGCCGAGCGGTGGAAACGAGGCCAGCCTGGACGCCAAGGCGCTCTCGGGAGTCCAGCTCTACGAGCCGGATGAACTTGTGCTGACCGCCCGCGCCGGTACGCCCATTCGCGAGATCGCCGAGACGATTGCGGCACGCGGCCAATGCATGGCGTTCGAGCCGCCGACTCTGGGCCCGCTGTTCGGCACCGACGGAGAATCGACCTTGGGGGGTGTCGTCGCGTCAGGATGGTCCGGTCCGCGGCGGGTCAAGGCCGGCGCGGTGCGCGACCATGTCCTGGGTTTGCGTGCGGTCGGCGGTGATGGGCAGGTATTCAAATCCGGCGGCCGCGTGGTCAAGAACGTGACCGGCTTCGATCTTTCGAAGCTGCTGACCGGTTCCCACGGCACGCTCGCGGTGCTGACCGAGATCACCATCAAGGTGGTGCCCGCCCCCGAGGCGGTGCGGACACTGGTGGTCCATGGCCTCGACGCCCCTGCCGCCTTGCAGCTTCTTTGCGGCTTGCTTGGCGGGCCTTACGAGGTCACGGGAGCCGCCCATCTGCCGTCACGTGCGGCCGGCCGCGCAGTGGTTGGTGATATCGCGCAGGCCGGCACATCGGCAACGCTGATCCGCCTCGAGGGGTTTGGCCCATCGGTCGAGGATCGATGTGCATCGATCGAGGCGCGTCTCGCCGGTGCCCACGCATACCGCGTCCTTGACGGCGAGGCGTGCAGCGCGCTTTGGCGGCAGGTGCGCGACGTCGCGTCGCTGATCGGCACCGCTCCTGTTGTCTGGCGCGTCTCGCTGCCGGCCACCAACGCCGTCGCCTTCGTCGCCGGTGTCGCACGCGAAACGCCTGTGGAGACAGTTTATGATTGGGGCGGGGGCCTGGTTTGGCTGGGCTGTCCCTCAGCACCCGATGGTCACGCGGGGCTGGTGCGTCACCTGTTGCCTTCGGGCCATGCCACCCTGATGCGCGCGCCGCCCGAGCTTCGTGCGGCGGTTCCCATCTTCCAGCCGCTGGCGCCCGCGGCGGCGGCGCTATCGAGGCGGGTCAAGGCAGCATTCGATCCGGCAGGCATCCTAGCCCCCGGGCGCTTCGAGGCGGGGGGCTGATGCAAACCCGTTTCACCGCCGACCAGCTTCTCGACCCGGCGATTCAAGACAGCGAACGCAATCTCAGGGCCTGTGTTCATTGCGGCTTCTGCCTCGCGACCTGCCCGACCTATGTGCTGCTGGGCGACGAGCTCGACAGCCCGCGCGGCCGCATCTACCTGATCAAGGATATGCTGGAGAATGACCGGCCGGCCACGAAAGAGGTCGCGACGCACGTCGACCGCTGTCTGTCGTGCCTCGCCTGCATGACGACCTGCCCGTCGGGAGTTCATTATCAGCACCTGATCGATCATGCCCGCGCCCACGTGGAAGCGACCTATGACCGGCCCCGGGCCGACCGCTGGCTGCGCCGGCTGCTGGCTTGGCTGCTGCCCTATCCCAAGCGGTTCCGCCTGGCGCTCAAGGCCGCCCGATTCGCGCGCCCTCTCGGCCGCTTTCTGACCGGTCGCCTCGGCGCCATGCTGGCGCTGGCGCCGGCGCGCCTGCCCGCGGCGGGTGCCGACGAGACGGTCTCGATTTTTCCTGCGATCGGCCCGCGCCGTGCTCGGGTGGCACTGCTCGGCGGCTGCGCCCAGCGCGTGGTCGCGCCCGAGATCAACGCCGCCACGATCCGCCTGCTGACCCGCCATGGTGTCGAGGTGGTCGTTCCTAAGGAGAGCGGCTGCTGCGGTGCCATCGTCCACCACCTCGGCAAGGCGGTTGATGCGCGCGACCTCGCCATCGCCGCCATCCGCGCCTGGACCGACGAGATGACGCGGAACGGCCTTGACGCAATCATCGTCAATGCATCGGGGTGCGGCACGGAAATCAAGGATTACGGCCACATCTTCCGCGACCATCCGGCCTGGGCGGAGCCGGCGCGGCGCGTCTCGGCGCTCGCACGCGACGTCAGTGAGTTCCTGGCCGGTCTGGACCTCAAGCTCGTCGGCACGGTCCCGCCGCTTACCGTCGCCTACCATTCCGCCTGCTCGCTGCAGCACGGCCAGAAGATCACCCGCGAGCCGAAATGGTTGCTGGCCCGCGCCGGCTTCGTCGTGCGCGACGTGCCGGAAGGCCATCTCTGCTGCGGCTCGGCCGGCACCTATAATCTGCTGCAGCCGGACATCGCCGAGCGCCTCAAGGCCCGCAAGCTGGCCAATATCGGCCGCGTGGCGCCGGACGTGGTCTCTACCGGCAATGTCGGCTGCATCACCCAGCTTGCGTCGGGCACGAAAATCCCGATCGTGCATACTGTAGAGCTGCTCGACTGGGCGACCGGCGGACCCAAGCCGGAGGCGCTGGCCCGCAAAAGATAAGCCAAGGGCAGGGAGGACGCATGAACCAGGGGAATCGCGGATGGGTGCTCGCCGCCCGCCCGATGGGCGACGATTTCGATGCGGCGCTGAAATTCGGCGCCCTGCCGATGCCGGAACCGGCAGAGGGCCAGCTGCTGGTGCGCAGCCTCTATCTGTCGCTCGACCCGGCCAACCGCGGCTGGATGATGATGCCGACCTATATCCCCGCCGTGCCGCTGGGCGCGCCGATGTGGGGTTTCGTGCTGGGCCGGGTCGAGCGCGCGAATGCCTCGGGCTTCGCCCCCGGTGACATCGTCAGCGGCTTCGGCGCCTGGAGCGACTATTGCGTCATCGACGCCGGCCAGGCCAGCAAGATACCAGACCTGGGCGGTCTGCCGCTTTACGTCGCGCAGAGCCTGTTCGGCCTGTCCGGCGGCACGGCCTATGTCGGCGTGATCGACGTCGCCAAGGCCAAGGCCGGCGAAACCCTGGTCGTCTCCGGGGCCGCCGGCTCGGTCGGTTCGCTGGTCGGCCAGATCGCCAAAATCCAGGGTTGCGCCGTGATCGGCATCGCCGGTTCGCCCGAGAAATGCGCCTGGCTGACAGGGGAGCTCGGCTTCGACCACGCGATCGATTATCAGCGCGAGGATGTCGGCCGGCGCCTCGCCGAGCTGTGCCCCGACGGACCTGACATTTATTTCGACAATATCGGCGGTGCGCTGGGCAACACCATCATCGCGCACATGGCCGTCCATGGCCGTGTGGTACTGTGCGGCTCGATGGCGAAGTTCAGCAATCCCGGTCCCGAGCTCGACCTCGGGCCCGTGCTGCTGAAGCGGCAGACGATCTATGGCTTTATCCTGATCGACCATTTCCACCGCCTGCCCGCCGCCAATGCAGCCCTTGCGAAGTGGCTGGCTGAGGGCCGTATCAAGCACAAGGCCGACATCGTCGACGGGCTGGAAAACGCAGTCACGGCGTTCCGCAAGCTGTTCACGCCGGGCGCGCCGCATATGGGCAAGCTGCTCGTGCGGATCGATCTGGACATCAATTGAGAATGCCGGCGTTGCAACCGGCGGCAAAAACATCAATGAAGCTCGAAACCGAAGGGGAAATGAGATGACCGAAGTCAATCGCGCCTGGGTGCTGGTCCAACGGCCGGTCGGCAACAATTTCGACGCGGCGCTGAAATTCCGGGAATTGCCCATGCCGGAGCTGGGGCCGAATCAGGTCTTGGTGCGGACGCTCTATCTCTCGCTCGACCCGGCCAATCGCGGCTGGATGGCCGGCCCGACCTACATGCCGGCGGTGCCGCTGGGCGTGCCGATGTGGGGCGGCGTCCTGGGCCGGGTCGAACGCTCGACCGCGTCCGATCTCCAGCCGGGCGACATCGTGGGCGGCTTCGGCAGCTGGAGCGATTATTGCTTGCTGCCGGCCGAGAGCGCGAACAAGATCCGCGAGATCCCCGGAATGCCGCTCTCGGCCGCGCAAGGGCTGTTCGGCGGCGCCGGCGGCACCGCCTATGTCGGCGTGATCGATATCGCGCAGGTCAAGGCCGGACAGACCTTCGTTGTGTCCGGCGCCGCCGGCTCGGTCGGCTCGCTGGCTGGACAGATCGCTAAGATCCAGGGTGCTATGGTGATCGGCATCGCCGGTTCGGCCGAGAAATGCGCTTGGCTGACCGGCGATCTCGGCTTCGACCACGCAATCGACTATCAGCACGAGGATGTGAAGGCGCGGCTGGCCGAGCTTTGCCCGAACGGCGTCGACGTCTATTTCGAGAATGTCGGCGGCGCTGTGGGCAACGCGGTGATCGCCAATCTGGCGCAAGGGGGACGGGTCGCGCTCTGCGGGCTCGTTTCGCAATATAATGCGGACGGCGCGGTCGCCGGCATCGACCTGATGCCTGTGCTGCTCAAGGCCGGCTCCATCCAGGGATTCATCCTGCTCAATCACCTGCACCGCCTCGGGGATGCCAGTGCCCACCTCGCCCGGTGGCTGGCTGAGGGCAAGATCAAATACCATTGCGATATTGTCGACGGCCTTGAGAACGCGCTGGCGGCATTCAAAACCCTCTTCCAGTCAGGCGCTTCCCATCGCGGCAAACTGATGGTGCGTGTTGATCCCTCGGCCAACTGAGCACGAAGGGGCCGTTATCATCCCGCTGGCAGTGCCACCTCGATTTGTCCGTCCCGCACCCGGACGGCAAAGGTCCTAAGCCCCTGAAAGGCCGGCGGGCTCTTCGCCGCGCCGGTCTTGAGGTCGAAGCGCGCGCCATGGATCGGGCAGGCGATCTGCCGGCCGTGATAGATGCGAGCCGTCGACAAAGGGCTGCCCACGTGGGTGCAACGATCCTCGACCGCATAGAATCCGTCCTTCAGGTGGGCAATGATCACCCGCCTGCCGTGAATATGGAATGATCTGCAGGTACCGGCCGGCAGAACGTCGGCGGCGGAAACCGGTAAGAAGACGCCTTTCATCCCCGACCTTG
Organism: uncultured Rhodospirillales bacterium; assembly: GCA_964631425.1. Lineage (GTDB taxonomy): Bacteria > Pseudomonadota > Alphaproteobacteria > BOG-932 > Roseiterribacteraceae > BOG-932. Next base: position 12,323 of record CAZVYC010000058.1, on the reverse strand, counting down.
CTTCGCGCGGGCTTGGGCGCGAGACCCGGCGCGTTTTGGAACTTCCCGACAAATCTAGGGTTTCCCGCTCAGAATAGCCAGCCGGGCTGGCGGCAAAGCAGGGAAGATCATCATGCATAAGAACATTCGCAGCAGAGCAGCGGCCTTGGCTGGCCTGATCGCGGTTTCGTTGCTGGCTTCGGCCTGCAACACGGTGGAAGGCGCCGGCAAGGATACCCAAAACCTGGGCAAGGATGTCCAGCAATCGGCTGAGAAGAACAAGTAATCCGGTTCAGGCGCCGGCTTCGCGGGATCGCCGAGCGATCTCGTAGAGCGCGACGGCCGCGGCGTTGGAGACGTTGAGGCTGCCGATGGGCGGCCGCGTTGGCAACGACGCCAGCAGGTCGCAATGCTCGGCCACGAGCCGGCGCAGCCCCTCGCCCTCAGCGCCCAGCACCAGCGCCACGCGCGGACTCCATTGGGCCTGGGCGAGGGGCACCATTCCTTCTTCGGCCAGTCCGACAACGGTGAAACCGGCTTCCCGTACCCGTTCGATCGCGCGGGACAGGTTCGTTTCCCGCAGGATCGGCACCATATCGGCTGCGCCCGACGCGGCCTTCGCCAGCACACCGCTCAGCTCCGGCGCATGGCGGCTCTGCACGACCAGCCCGCGCGCGCCGAACGCCGCGGCTGATCGCAAGATCGCCCCGACATTGTGCGGGTCCGTCACTTGATCCAGAAGGACCAGCGTGGCCGGCTCGTCGTCGATAGCGATCAGCACATCTTCCAATCCGACCTCCGGCAGCGGCTCGGCATCGAGCGCCAGGCCCTGATGCACGGCCCCTGACGGCAGCAGCCGGTCGATTGCGTCGCGCTCGAGCAGGAGTGGCCGAGGACGCTTTAGCCCCAGCGACGCTGCCCGCTCCAACGTGGGTGCGAAGGCGCCTGCGGCGTGCGGCGTCGCATAAAGATGGCGGCAACTGCGCTCAGGATTAAGCCATGCGGCGGTCACCGCGTGGATACCGTAAAGCAGTAGCGCACGGCTGACCGAGGGGCCGGGCATAGCGCTTGCAGGTTGCGCCCGCTCCGGCCGCGGTAGGGGGTGAGCCGATCGTGGATCAGCCGCGCGAAAGGGTGTTGGCTTGGATGGTGGCTTGCGCATCTGCCCATCCATAATCGAGGGCCGCCGCGATGCCAATCGGGCTTGTCGTCAGGGCGCGCGGCAGTTGACGAGAAAGCCTCAAATCCCTAAGACGCACACTCCTCGCGCCGGCCTGCCGGTGCGCATGGAGGGGTGGCCGAGTGGTTAATGGCAGCAGACTGTAAATCTGCCCTCTTATGAGTACGGAGGTTCGAATCCTCCCCCCTCCACCAGTTTTCCCGTAACCTACGGGAAAACAACAACTCCTAACCCTCGGAAATCCGCGTTCTTCGGTGCTGGTACAGAACCCTGGTACAGCAACGAGGCTCTCAGGATGGCCGGCATCAAGCCGCCTCATCTGGTTTTGCGGGGAACAGTCCTCTACTTCCGCGCGGCGCTCCCACGTTCTCTCGCGGCCAAAATTGGGGCGCGGGAGTGGAAAGTGTCCCTCGGAACGTCCGATCCAGTTGCGGCGAGGATATTGTGCCGTCGATGGACCGTGGTATTCGATACCGTGGTTTAGCCGAGACGTCCTGAACCAGCTGCCGTTGCGGCACGAAAAGTGGGGATATTGAAGGCAACACAGCGATCAGAAAGCAAATTTCTCCCGTCCGATAATTCCTTATTATCAAAGCCTAACAATCGTTCGGCGTCCGACGCCACAAGGCACTTGCAATCAATTGCAACTCGATCCTCCTCTTCAATTTAGCTGCTCAGGTCGGCTATGGGTAGTTTCTGTGTAAACGTCCGGTAATGGCCGTTGGGGCCTCGTGGACGCGGAGGGAGGACAATCTCATGGTCTCAAAGCCACGAGAAACGGCCGAATGTCGCGCCCTTTGGAGGCATGAAAATCGCGCTCGACGATGCGGAAGCCCGCCGCCTCTACCTCGCGCTCGAGCTCCGCTGCGGAAAAATAGTAGAGAATGGGCGCCCCGATTATGCGCAGAAGGCCCGCCGCGACCTGCAAGATGAACCTGGCGATTGGGTGCATCTCGGAGAGGCACGGCGTCTTGGAAATGAAATACCCGCCGGGTTTTAGAATTCGCCGTATGTTCTGCAGCGCAGCCCATCGGTCCGCCAGCAGGTGGATGACATTGAAAGCAAGGGCTGCGTCGAACGAGCCGTCGTCCCAGCCCTGCGCATCCGCCGTGGCGACCTCGAAGCTGGCGTTTGCGCAGGCTTCCGCCGCAGCGCGTTCACGCGCGATCGCGATCATGTTTTTGGAGATGTCGGTCGCCGTGATGTGGGCGACCGTCGCCGCCAGCTTGCGCGCGCTTCCGCCGGAACCGCATCCGAACTCGATCACCGTATCGCTGCCCCGCAGATAAGAGCGCGTGCGCTCCAACGTCCGTTCCCAGCCAGCCAGGTCGTTGACCTGCGAGCCGGCATAGCTTCGCGCCCGTCTGTCCCAGAATCGCGCCGCCGCCGATGCGCTTGTCATGGATCAAACTCCTCTCACGGGGACACTTTAGGATATACGCCAACGTTGCGAATTGCGAAAATATGAACGTCATATATACATTGATGCATGAATTCGCTCGATTGGAATTTGGCTCGCGCCTTCCTCGAGACGGCGGAAGCGCGCTCGCTGTCGGCCGCAGCGCGCCGTTTGGGACTGACGCAACCGACCTTGTCGCGGCAAGTCGCCGCGCTGGAACAGACGCTTGGCGTGTTGCTGTTCGAGCGCGTGGGAAAGAGGCTTGCGCTGACGGAATCCGGGGCGGATTTGCTGGCTCACGTCCAGGGCATGGGCGAAGCCGCGAACGAGCTGATGTTGGCGGCCGTTGGACGCGCGCGGTCGGTCGAGGGCTGTGTCACGCTTTCCGCCGGAGACGCCTTCTGCGCCTATCTGCTGCCCGGATTGCTCGCCCAGATCCGCGAACAGGCGCCTGGGATAATGCTGCGCGTGACGTGCTCAAACGCGATCAGCGATTTGCGCCGACGGGAGGCGGATATCGCCATCCGTCATGTTCGCCCCGATGAGCCGGACCTCATTGGCAAGCTTGTCTATCAATCGGATTCGTATTTCTACGCGTCCAGACAATGGGTCGAGCGCAACGGCGTCCCGGGCACGCCGCAGGATGTTCCGGCGGGCGATTTGATTTACTACGCCGAGCCAGACCACTTCGCCGAACACCTTTCCAGGCTCGGCTTTCCGATTACCGCGCAGGAGTTCCGTCTCGGGTCAGATAATTGGGTCGTCATTTGGGAAATGATCAAAAGCGGATTGGGCATCGGCGTCATGGCCGCCATTGTCGCCGCACGGACGCCGGGGGTGGTGCGTGTGCTTCCCGATCTGACTTCCGTCCCTGTTCCTGTGTGGCTCGTCGCGCACCGAGAATTGAGGACCAGCCGCCGCATCCGCATCGTGTTCGACCTTCTCGCGCAGGAAATTGCCCGCTCTGCGCCGCATGACGAACGCATCGGCGAGTTCGCTGGGGGATGACGGTCTGAATGCGCTTTGGAGAATGGGATGCCGCTTCGCCGGCCTCAGACGCCATCCCCGGGAGAGGGGACGCACTTCTGCCGCCTTCAAAGCCGTTCCCAGCGGGAGGAGTTGACGGTAGCGTCGAGGCGCTGACCCGTCTGCCCGATCGCGTTCAGCCAAAACTCATCGGGGCGGGGTCCCCGGGGCGAGCGCATAGCGTGTCGCATTCAGGGTGTCAGAAACCGCGGTGACCTTGGTGTCCTTGTAGCCTGCGCTGCGCATGCCTTCCCTCACGGCGCGCTCGCCGAACGCGGCCTTGGCGCCCTTGCTATAGACGAGCCAGATCGGGCGGCCGACGGAAAGCGTCTCGTGCAAGGCGAGCGCGTGGGCGAGATCCCCCGGGCCTTCGACAACAGCGTTTCTGTCGCTCCGCTTCCGGCCATGATGATCCCGCGGGGGCGGCAGGCCGGCTCGACCTCGATCTAGTCGAGAGGCTCACCTACCGACTATCTGCTTATTTGCCAACCAAGTGTGATATCCTCATCGCCAGTATAGCCGCCATCTTCATCCCTCGGACAATCGAGCTGTACTTGATAACTCCCTGGCGCGAAGGGGAGACTTCCGTTAAAAAATTGACCAAGTGGTAGCTGGATTGTCGTGGTCCCCAAGTTCATTGTGCAGTCATGGACAGCGGGACGGGGACCAGTGTCATGCGCCCAGTGCCAATCTGTATGAAATGCATACGCAACTTTGTAAGGCGTGGAGGAGTCGTTTCGGGGAAGAGAAAGTGTTGCTCTCCAACTGGGGGACCAGTGGGCCCAAGCGAAGTTGTGGTTTGAGCTGGGCTCTTTTGTCCATGCGGAAATCGAATCAAATTCCAATTGTTCAGACATACTTTGTGCATCACCGAGAGATGCCTTACAGCTTGCCGAGAACTTGACCCACGCGTCGGTTGCATGTACGCCCGCGTCAATCGTGGTCTCTGCAACCGGTAAATCCGGCCAAGAAGACTGGTCCGGCCCATGAGGAGGGTTCGATGTGTCACAACATTGACCATCCTCGTGCGCCTTAGCCTGAGCGCCACTTCGGAACTGGCCGCATTCTATAGATGCCTGAGACATCGAAGTCTTTTGGATCGGCCGAGGGGGGTCCAACATTTGACTGAAATATTCTGGCCGAGGCCATTAATTGAGGTATCAAGCGAGAAATCCTGACCTGGCATCAATAAGTATGTTGCGGTCTGTTTCTCGTTAGGCGACCACCTAGTGGGCAATTTCGGATAAGGAGTCTTCGTCCCATAAATGTCAGTCACCGTTAGAGTCCCATGTAGGATGCCGGGTTGTGGTCTCCAAAGGAAATAAATTGTGACCTGCGTAGGAGTGACCTCTTTGGTCCAGGCATGGAAGCCATCGGAGTTTTGTTCTATACAAGAGAGCCAATCAGAGGCCTGTCCAGATGGTAAATAGTCCGTTACATAGCTTTGCGCCTGCGCTTTGTTGAAATCTAAATGCTGAGTATTGCTTATTTTGTGAAGATGTTGTTCGAATTCATCATATGTTCCACCTAACCATTTTCACTGGTACATCACTATGGTACAGCACTGCTCGAGTACCACTCATTGAGGCCACAGATCTCCTTGGATTTCAGCGGTGTAGGGAAATCGGGGTTATTCTCCTTCCCCCTCCACCATTAACTCCCGCGCCGGGATAGCCACCCTTTCCGTTTTCACGGCCGGCTTAGCGAGAGACTCTAACCGCCTCGTGATGATTGCTCCGTCAGTTTCTGGGTACCTCGGCAAGGCAGAATATGCCATCCGAGTCATTCAAGGTGAGCTGTCTGCGGCATCCGGTCGGGGAAAACGACATGGACGGCGCCGTTCTCCAGGTCCGCTGCGACTTCGTCGTAATCCTTAGCGATCCTGTTGAATAACCCTATCAGTTCGCGGCCGCTCACGATATCGCGCAGCCTCCGCGTCCGCCTCGCTTGTTCTCGGTAATAGTTCGCCGATTGCATCGTGAAATCTCGCGCTGCCTTTCTAACGCCGTTGCCTTGATGATGTTCCGGTCAGGGCGAGGAGCCTAGCGAGCCCACGGGGAACGTGGTGCCGCGCGTAAGGAAGCGCCAACAGTCCGCCCACACGCCCATTGCGCATTGCCGCCGGAGAAGCGTTCGCAGCGCTAATAGGCCCGAGCGTCGCCAGCACTGGAAAGCACCCGCCTCGACCATCTCTGCACAACTACTCATCAATGAGGGCACGCTGCAGCAACTACTATTTCGCTCTGGGATCCGCATCCCGGCTGGAGATTTACTTACTCAGGTCGCTCATCACCGATATGTTGGACTATGAATATGGCGGCGGGAAAGTCTGCGGTAGCGCCCCCAAAATTCTCTTGAGAACCTCGAGACCGCCGGCCGATGCAGCAACCACAATGACGTCATGACGCGACATAAATTTAGAACTTCCCAACGCGTGGCGATTCCAGCGTTTGCAGCGTCGGGCAATCGATCGGGGCGGCCCAGCATACCATGGCGTCCTGGTCCATGGCGTCCTGGTGTCCGCGCATAACCAGGATCACGCAACTGCACCGCTTAACGCGGCCAACGCGGACTGTTCAGAAGGCGAGCCATAGGAGCGCAAACACCGAGTTGTTGTCGGACGCGTTCACGGTGGTTCCATTGAACTGCGTGTAAGCCGTGTATTGGAGCGACAGTCGGGCGTTGATCCACGAGGGCACCCAGCTGCCCAGCTTGCCGCTCGGCACATAAGCGATTTCCGCGATATAGCCGGCGCTATTCGGGCTGCCGTTACCCGGATAGAGGGCGCCGTCGGCTGAACCTCGCGTCTGGAATCGCTGGGCGCTGAAGGTGAAGGTGTTGTGATAGCTATAGGATCCGTTCAAGCGAAACGTTGTTAGTGAATTCGAGCTGTTCGACCCAAGCAGGCGGAAGCTTGAATCAAGAGACTGGTGCTCGTGGATATAGGTCGCATAACCAGTGAAAATATTGTCCCGATCGCCAGTGTAGAGATAGGTCGCGTCCAAACCGACATCGGTGAAGTGATCCGGCCGACCGATGGACTTGTCGCCGGCCGGAAACATCCCGCCTGACAGGCCAAAGCTCCCGACCTCGAGATAGTGATCGCCGAAATTGTGTTGCAGCGCCACGCGCCAATAGGGGATGACTCCGTCGACCGAGTTCGATCCGCTGACCGGTACAACGCCGAGAGCGTTGCGTACATCCCGGCCCAACCCATTGTACAGGTCGGCTTCGACATAAATCAGGTCATTCCAAAGGGCATACCCGCCGGCGCCGATGACCTGCTGGGCCAGCCCGCCATCGATCAGGGTGCCTGCCGCCGGGCTCGGCGCAAGATGGGAAGCCGCGAACGGAAAAGCCCAAGCCGGAGTGGAATTCCAAACATCTTGCACAGTCGGATTATTGTTGATCGTGACGCCGTAAAGCAGGCGCGTGCCACCTAACCTCGCCTTATCGGCATAGCGGAGGTCCAGATTGTCCCAAGTCAGATTTCTGCCGACGCCGTCATAGGTCGTCTGGATGAAGGCTCCGGCTTTATCCGTCAGGCGCCCCGCGAGAAAGAGTGAGATCTGGTCTATCGCGAAATTGTCGTTTGGGCCAAAATGGGGTGTGGCGCCCGGCTGGTCGGTATTCGTATGTGTAAACGAGGTTTGAACCATCGCGGCCAGCGGAATCTGATCACTGCCGTCGTTCCAGACATAGCCGTTGAGCTTGAACTCGCGGCCATGCTGGGTCAGTTGCGGGCCGAACGCGCCGACATGGCACGCGACGCATTGCTCGCCAGTCTGCCGTGCAAAGCTCGGTACGGCCCGCGCTGGTTCGGAGGCGAGGATTATAGCGATCGAGACTACGGCGGCCCAGGCTCCCTTGCCGTGATCGGCGGACTGCGTTGTAGCCATTGACGATTTCCTTTGTCCCTGGCGGATAAAATTCCGCGTGAGCCGGTGCTCCGGGAAGTCGGGCATCGCGATCGAAGACGGGCCGTTTAGTTGCGCGCGGCGAGGTGATTATCCAAATTGCGGAAAAGCTTGAGGAAAGTTTCCTTTGCCATGCCGGGGAGGGAGGCGCCTTTCGCGGAATCCTCATTGGTGGGACGGCCAACGACGATCAGGCCGACCATGCCCATGCTGCCGTGCGGGCGGCACTGGAAGCCATAGACTCCCTCTTTCGTGAGCGTGACCGTCACGTCCTGGTTGAAATCCCCAGAAAATGGCTCCGCGCCGTCTGGAATCATGCCTGAGATAGTTTCGACTGAATGCCCCTTATCGGCGGCGACGAAATGAACGGTGTCTCCCGGCGAGATCCTGAGGAGTTCCGGGTCGAACTGCATCGCGTGGTCCGGCCCTTTGTTGAGCATCTTGACTTCGTACTCGGCCGCCGATGCCGCCCCTGTCGGCGACAAACCTGTCGATAACAGGCTGACAACAGTCGCCGCGGTCGCAATCGAGCTTCTGAGCCGTCGGTTACGCATCTTACGAGTCCTCGCATGGGTGCCTTGTCACCATCGAAGACGGTCTGTGTGGTGATTTATTCCGATTGCGTCCTTTCCAAAGTGATGAAAGTTTTGTGAGCCAGCATGGAATAAATACACCCGCTCTATCGTCTCTCGTCGTCTGGCCAGAGGAACTACAGATCGCGGAATTGTTTCGACGTGACTGCTGGGTGTATTCTGTCGGGCAATGCTATTTATGCAATCGATCATGCCAGCGATGGCACGGCCCCCCTTAGAGCCTGCCTAATGTGGTTCGATGGGAAAAAATTCACCACGAGTCACTTGGCTGGGCTTCCTTCGCTTATCTGCGCGAGCAGAGCCTTGGCGGCCATCGCCGCGCCCTGCATCGCGCTCTCGATGAAACGGTCTGCGCATTCTCCGATCTGAAAGATCGGAACGTCCGGTGGTGGGTCGTCGAAGGGATTGCCGACAGGCTCGATCCGATCCGCCGCGACGACAAGGTCGACCGGCGTAAAGTTCGTGCCATCGGCCGGGCTCAGCCAAGTCACGCCGTCCTGCGCGATCTTCCGGACCTCGGCGCCGCAGACCAGTTGCACGCCAAGTTGATCGAGCCGATCTGCCCACAGCGCGCGCGCCGGAAAGGATAGCTCGGGCGCCGGAATCGCGCCGCGCTCCAGCACGATCGCCTTGCCGCCGCGGCGCGCGATCGCGGCGGCAATGGACATCCCGGCCTTACTCCCGCCGATCACGGCAATACGCGCTGGCGCACGGCCGGGCTCGGTCCATCTCTCCTCCCATGGGGTGGACACCAGCGGCAGGTCTCCGCCCGGAATCGCCGGCCGCAGCCAGCGCGCGCCCGCCGCGACAATCACGGCTTGGGGCCGCAGCACGCGCAACAAATCGTGATCCGCCTTCGTGCCGAGACGGACATCGACACCGCTGCGCGCAACCTGAAGCTTCAGCCAATCGAGGAGCGGCTGCAGATCCGGATCCGCGCGCGCGCCAACGCCCAGCATCCCGCCAAGCCCCTTTTGCATCTCCGCCAGCACGACATCGATCCCGGCGAGCGCGAGCCGTCGTGCAGCTTCCATACCGGCTGGTCCGCCGCCGACCACGAGAACGGGGCGCCGAGCGGAACGGATTGGTTTCGGCGCATCCTCCTCCTCTTCGTGCCCGGTCTCGGGATTGACCACGCAAGACACGTGCGAGCGGGAATACAGGTTCCCGATGCAGCGATACTGATAGACGCAAGGGCGGACTTCCTCCGCCGCGCCGGTTTCGAGCTTGTGAGGCAGATCGGGATCGGCGAGCAGCTTTCGTCCCATCGCGATGAAATCGGCCTTGCCGCTCGCCAGCGCCTGCTCCGCCGCGTCCGGCGTAAGCCGGCCGAACGCGATCACTGGAGCGACGACAGCCGTCTTCACGGCAGCGGCATAGTTCAAGAGCGCGCCGGGTTCGGACGGCGTGTGCCCCGCCGTCGCGGTCAATCCCATCGCCGGGTTGGCGTTGACGGTGACGTGGACCGCGTCGAGGCCGGCATCGATCGCCAGGCGCGCCACGGCGATCGAATCGGCGAGCGTTTCGCCGCCCTCCACGAACCGCTCGAGCGCATTCAGCCGGCACCAGACGGGAAAATCGCGGCCCATCTCAGCGCGGATGGACGCGACGATGTCGCAGAGAAGGCGCGCACGATTCGCCGTGCTGCCGCCCCAGCGGTCCAGGCGCCGATTCATGGCGGGCGAGAGGAAGGAATCGATCAGGTATCCATGCCCGGCATGGAGCTCAACTCCGTCGAAACCAGCCTCGCGCGCCAGTCGTGCGGCCGCGACGAAACGCTCGACCACCCAGGCGAGATCCGCATCGGTCGCAACTTGGTATTCGAGGCGCGCACCCAGGGCCTGGAATGGCGCCGCGCGTGCCGCGATCTCTTCTGGCGTCACCAACAGCGCAAGCCGGTCGGGTTTGGGCGGATCGGGCGGCGAGGGCATCAGAAGGGGGCGCCCGGCGGCGACATCCTCAAGCGCATATTGCCCGTCATGGACCAACTGTGCGGCGATCCGTGCCCCATGCGCATGTACACGGGCGCTCAGGCGGGCGAGACCGGGAAGAAATACAGGATCGGAGATCGCGGTCATGTTCGCCGCGAACGCCCCGCGCGGGTAGGCGACGACGGCGGACCCGATTACGACCAGACCAACGCCGCCCCGCGCACGTTGGCCGTAATAATTGACCTGGGTCTCGCTGATGCTTCCATCGGCATGCGCGAGGCCCTCCCCCATCGGGCACATGATGAGCCGGTTACGGGTCTCGAGCGTTCCGATCCGGCCCGGGCGGAAGAGGTGCGGATAAATGCGCGCCGTCAACGGCAGGCGCCGCCAACGGCCTGCGCGGTCTCTTCCATCAGCCAGGGGAGCATGAACGCATCCTGGTCATTGGCGGCCGCGATCGGCATTCAGCCGCCTGGGCCGAACTTCTTGCGGAGCTGGATTCCGATCATCCGCGGCTCGTTGTAAACCGCCTGGTCGGTGCCGAGCGAGTTGATCAACGCCGCTCCGCCGATCTTGTAAAGGGTGTCGGTCAGGTTCGTGACATAGAAGGTGGCGTCGAACCCGCTCTGCAGGATGTTCGTCCAATCGATCGTGAGGTCGAACGTGTCCGTCGGCCCCTGATATGCCGCCGGATCGCGCACTCCCGATTGGGTGAACGGCACCAGAGCCAACAGTACCGTCGTCTTGTGCGTCCAGCTCAGCGTCGCCGCCAGCTCGCCATAGTTCGCGTCGATCGGCAGCGTGTATCGGGCGCTCAGGTTGAATTTATGCCTGGGCGCAAAGGGGAAGGCGCGCCCCGACGCCGTCGTCGGCTCGCGGGTGACCGGATTGAGGTTCACATAATCGAGATAGGGACCGAAGCGCGCGTCGGTATAGGCGTAGTTGCCTCTGATCTCGAGCGGCTTGATGGGAATGAAAATGCCCTGCAGCTCGATCCCGTCGACCTGCGCGTCGGCGGCGTTGGTCAGGCCATAGGGCGTGGTGCCGGCGACCTGCAGGGTCTGATAAATCTGCGCGTCGTGGAGCGTGCTGTGATAGAGCGCGAGGTTGGTGCGCAGGCTAATATCATTGAAATGCCAGTCGGCCTTTACGCCGGTCTCGAACTCGACGATGTACTCGGGCTTGTAGGTGAAAAACGCATTGGCGAACGGCAGCGGCGGGTTGGCGAGCAGAACGGTGCCCGCGCCCGGGTTTACGCCGCCTTCCCGATAGCCGCGCCGATCCGTGAAGTAGAACATCGCGTCGGGGGTGATCTGATAATCGAACCCGAACGTGTACGTGCTGTTGTTTTCTTCCGACTTGAAATTGGCAACGCATTGCGGCGCATTGGCGGGATTGGGCGCCGCCCTGCCGGTCGCGCCTGTCGTGCACTTGCCGTTGGTGACCTGGAAGATCTTGACCCAGCGATCGTCCGTCGTGTCGCGATAGCCCGCGGTAAGTTTCAGACCGTTGATCCATCGAGACACGTCATAAGTCGCCTGGGCATAACCCGCGATGCTGTCATCGTGGAAGAACAGGTTGGTGTCGGCCAGCGTGTTGAACGCTTCGGTCGCGTGCTGGTAATTCGACCCGGGCGAATCGTCGTACAGATAAAAGAAGCCAAGCGTGTAGTTCAGCTTGTCGTCGAACGCCTTGCCCTGGAGCTGCGGCTCTTCCGTGAACTGCTCGACGTTGACCAGTTCGGGATTGTCCGGCGTGGAGGTGTGGCAGGTCGCGGCGGTCTCGCAGGTGTCGAAATCGACCAGGCTGATCGGGCTGCCGTCATAGTCGTACCGCTCCAGCTGCTCGAAATGGCGATAGCCGAAGATGTTTCTCAAGGTCAGGTTGGGCAGGATGTCCCAGCTCGTTGTATTCGCCACGCCCAGCGCGTCGATATTGTCGATCCCCCTCACGGCGCCGAACGTCGTGTGGGCCCCGGCCGCCTGCTGCCTTGCCACCGCCGCCTGGATCGCGCCGGCATAGCCCTTCACGACAACGTTGTTGGGGTCATAGTTGGTGATGTGGTTCGAGGTTCCGTTCTCGTCGGTGTGATAGATATCGAAGACCGTCAGGTTTTCGATATCATCGGTCGGCCTCAACAGGATGGAGACGCGGCCGGTCGCGTAATTCAGGTCATCGAGATCCTGATCGGTGACCGGATCATGCGTGAAGCCGTCGCGTCGCTCGAATCGTCCCGCGACCCGGACTTCGAGTTTATCCGGCACGACCGGCACGTTCAGCGCGCCCTCGACGACGACA
>CAZVYC010000057.1:0-23033 GCA_964631425.1 uncultured Rhodospirillales bacterium | reverse complement strand
CAGCGCGTGATGATCGCCATGGCGCTCGCCTGCAATCCCGAACTGCTGATCGCCGACGAACCGACCACCGCGCTGGACGTCACCGTGCAGGCCCAGATCCTCGACCTGATGGGCTCGCTCAAGGCGCGGCTGGGCTCGGCCATCATCCTCATCACCCACGATCTGGGCGTTGTTGCCGAGATCGCCGACCGGGTCGTCATCATGTATGGCGGCCGCAAGGTGGAGGAGGGGGCGACGCGGCGCATCTTCTCGTCCGCGAAGCATCCTTACACCCGTGGGCTGCTGGGCGCGGTGCCGCGCCTGGGCTCGTCATTGGAGCCCTGCCGGCACGGCCGGCTGATCGAGATTCCCGGCGCGGTGCCGAAGATGTGCGACACGGATCGCGGCTGCCCCTATGCGTCGCGTTGCGCCGCCGCGACCGAGACCTGCCGCGAGGCGGCGCCGCCGCTGGTGGCACTGGCGGCCGACCATCTGGTCGCCTGCCATCATTCCGAAGTGCGGAGCGCGGCTTGAGCGCCATTCTCGAAGTCGTGGGGCTCAAGAAGCATTATCCGGTGGCCGGCGGCTTCATCCCCGGCCGCCGCGGCGCGGTCAGGGCGGTGGACGGGGTCAGCTTTACCCTGGACAAGGGCGAGACGCTGTCGATTGTGGGCGAAAGCGGCTGCGGCAAGTCGACCGTCGGGCGCACCATCCTGAGGCTGACCGAGCCGAACGAGGGACAGATCCTGCTCGACGGCTGGCGCATCGACCGGCTGCCGCGGCCGCAGCTGCGCCGGCTGAGGCGGCATATGCAGGTCGTGTTCCAGGACCCGTTCTCCAGCCTCAGCCCGCGCATGCGGGTGCGCGACATCCTCGCCGAGCCCCTAGTCAATTTCGGCATCGCCAAAGGCCGCGACGAGGTCGATGATCGGGTCGCCGATCTGCTCGACAAGGTGCGTCTGCCGCGCGATTCGATGCGCCGCTTCCCGCATGAATTCTCGGGCGGCCAGCGACAGCGCATCTGCATCGCCCGGGCGCTGGCGCCTGAGCCCGCGGTTATCATCTGCGACGAGGCAGTGTCCGCGCTCGACGTGTCAGTAAAGGCGCAGATCGTCAACCTGCTCTCGGACTTGCAGGATTCGCTCTCGCTGTCGCTGCTGTTCATCAGCCACGATCTGGCCATCGTCGAGCACCTGACCCACCGCGTTGCGGTGATGTATCTGGGTGTGATCGTGGAGATCGCCGACCGAGCGACCTTGTTTTCCCGGCCGAGCCATCCCTACACCCAGGCGCTGCTGTCCTCCGTGCCGCTGCCCGATCCGAACGCGCGCAAGCGCCGGATCGTGCTGAAAGGCGAGGTGCCGAGCCCGATCGACCCGCCTCAGGGCTGCCGTTTCCACACACGCTGCCCCTATGTCTTCAACCGCTGCCGGGTCGAGGCGCCGGAACTGCGCGAGCGCGGCGGCAAGCACCAGCTGTCCGCCTGCCATCTGGAGGCGCTTCCGGAGGCTTGATGCTGGGCCTACGGGGGGCCCGGGGACGGGCGCGCGCGAGAGGCTCAAAACGCAAGGTTATCGAGCAGCCAAATAGCCCTTGTGCGCTGCATCGATACCCCCTATCAGCAGGACCATGCTGGACCATCTGATGAAGAACAACCGGGCCTGGGCGGCACGTATGGTTGCCGCCGACCCCGGATTTTTTCGGCGGCTGGCGCAGCAGCAGGCGCCTGAATATCTCTGGATCGGCTGCTCCGACAGCCGTGTGCCGGCCAACACCATCGTCGACCTCGATCCTGGCGAGCTTTTCGTCCACCGCAATGTCGCCAATCTGGCGCCGCCGCAGGACAGCAACTATTTGTCGGTGCTCGAGTTTGCGGTCGACGTGCTGAAGGTGAAGCACATCCTGGTGGTCGGCCATTACGGCTGCGGCGGCGTTCGCGCTGCGGTCGACGGCCAGCGGCGTGGTCCGGTCGACCATTGGCTGCACCCCATCCGCGAGACCTTCCACGACCATCGTCACGAACTGGAGGCGATCGCGAGCGAGCACGACCGGCTGAACCGGCTGTGCGAGCTCAACGTCATCCGCCAGGTCAGGAACGTCGCCTCGGAGCTGTTCGTCGCCGACGCTTGGACGCGCGGTCAGAAGCTCTCCGTGCACGGCTGGGTCTATTCGCTGGAAAACGGCCTAGTGACCGATCTCGACGTCACCATCAGAGGGCCGGATGATCTGGAGAAAGTGGACTGACCGCTTCCGGTTGTCATTGACGAGGCCATCAGCATGTGCCGCAGCATTAAGACGTTGCACAACTTCGATCCGCCCGCGACCGAGAGCGAAATTCGCGCGTCCGCGATTCAATTCGTGCGCAAGCTCTCGGGTTTCGCGCATCCCTCAAAGGCGAACGAGGCCGCCTTCAACCGCGCGGTCGAAAAGGTGACCGAAGCCGCGCATGAGCTATTGGACTCGCTTGTTACCCACGGCCCACCGCGCGATCGCGCCGTCGAGGCCGCAAAGGCCCGTGCCCGCGCGGCAGACCGTTTTAGGGGCGCGTAGAGCGTCGGATTACGCTTCGAGGTTGGGCAAATATTCGTTTCGGCATACTCATCGAAAAGTTCTCGATGAGGATCAATAACTTGAATTCGGGATCGCCCCAAACACGAACACCTGCTCAGGCTCGAAGCAAAATCACTTTCTCGAAATCGCTCGCATCATGACGCTCAGGCAACTGGCCGGAAGGGTCGCCCCAGGCGCAGTTGACCATGCGACCGCGCTTTACGGCAGGGCGTTCGGCGATCATGTCGGTCCAGCGCTGGAGGTTCTGGTAGTCCTGGACTTGCAGGAAGACGCTCGACGTATCGTAGAGCTGGCCCTTCGCCAGGCCGCCATACCAGGGCCAGACCGCCATGTCGGCGATCGTGTAGGCGTCGCCGGCGAGATACTGGCTCTCGGCCAACCGCCGGTCGAGTAGGTCGAGCTGGCGCTTGACCTCCATCGCGAAGCGGTCGATCGCGTATTCGATCTTGGTCGGCGCATAGGCGTAGAAATGGCCGAATCCGCCCCCGAGATAGGGGGCGGCGCCCATCTGCCAGAACAGCCATGACAGGCATTCGGCGCGCGTGTCGTCGATGGGCAGGAACGCGCCGAACTTTTCAGCCAGATACAGCAGGATGGCGCCAGATTCGAAGACACGGATAGGCTTTGGGCCGGAGCGGTCAATCAGAGCCGGGATCTTGGAATTCGGGTTCGCGGCTACGAAGCCGCTGGAGAACTGATCGCCCTCGTTGATCCGGATCAGCCAGGCATCGTACTCCGCGCCGGTGTGGCCCAGCGCCAGCAGCTCTTCCAGCATCACGGTGACCTTGATGCCGTTCGGCGTGGCGAGGGAGTAGAGTTGCAGGGGATGGCGGCCGACCGGCAGGTCCTTGTCGTGCGTCGGCCCTGCGATCGGGCGATTGATGTTCGCGAACCTGCCGCCGCTCGGCTTGTTCCAGGTCCAGACCGTGGGCGGGGTGTATTCGGGGGAATCGGTCATGCGGTGGGCTCCGGACGGGGCGGGGAAGGCGGGACGGGTAAACTGCCGGGTATTCTATTCATTCGTCATCCCGAAGAAAGTCGGGATGACGAATGAAACGTTTGCTCGCCCGATTGCTCCGCGTTCCCCCGCGTCAGCTATCCCTGCGGGGCGATCATGCTGCCTTCGAAGTTGCAGAAGGTGTGGCAGAGGTGCGTGTCGATCATGTAGTCAGTGCATTCCGGGTCGTACCAGCGGTCGATCCAGCCCCAATGGTGCGGGTGCAGCATATAGGCGCCATGCAGTCCGCCGATATCCTCGTATTCCTGCTCCCACACATGCGTCCACGGGCGGGCGCCCGAGGCCTCGGTTACGCGGCTGACCTGCCAGTGGATGATGGTTGGGATATAGA
Source organism: uncultured Rhodospirillales bacterium (assembly GCA_964631425.1). Taxonomy (GTDB): domain Bacteria; phylum Pseudomonadota; class Alphaproteobacteria; order BOG-932; family Roseiterribacteraceae; genus BOG-932. Next base: position 19,134 of record CAZVYC010000057.1, on the reverse strand, counting down.
GCCCCATTTCGTAGGTCTCGAAATCGAAGCGGTCGATCGCGGCCTCGTTGGGCGCGCGGTTGACGCTGAGCAGCAAGGTGCGATAGGCGCCGCGCTCCAATTCGCGCTTCGATCCCATCCTGCCGCCCTCATAGGCGGCGCTGTCGACATGGGACACCAGTGCCTTGTCGGACAGGGTGGCTTCAGCCGCCTTGCCGCCTGCCGGGTCTTGCTTCCAGCTCTCATAGGCAGCCTGGTCGGCGAACTGCAGGTGCCAGATATAGTTGCCGCCATTATAGACGTTGGGGAGGGTGGGCTCGAGCATGGAGCGGACGACATGCGCGTTGCCTGTGGCGGTGGCGTTCAGCGCCCGGGTCAGCTTCGTGCGGCCAGCGTCGCCGGCATCCGGGTTCGCCGTCACCAGCTTGGTGAGCTTAAACATTGCAGAGGCTCTCCACGTCGGCGACATCGGACAGGAACGAGCGATGGCGCGATTCGATCATCGGCGCAACTTCTTCCCAGAAGCCGGAGACTTGCGGATTGCGGCGGCCGAGGAAGCTCGCCTGCCACCACGCTCGGGCGCCCTGGACCGTCCAGATTATATAGAGCGTATTGGACTGCTCCTTCAGCCACATCGGTGGTGCCACCCAGCGATGGACCAAGGTCATGCCGCGGTCGCGGGCGGCCGGGGCATATTTCTCCATGTAGAGGTCGAGGAACGCTTGGGCCAGGCCCGGCTTCGGCTTCACCTGATCCAGGAAATAGATGGTTTCCTTGCCGGGTTCGCTCATCACGCGGCCTTTCTTTCCTGGATCACGGTCTTGCCGTCGAGCGAACGGGTGGCCCGGCCGATCGAATCCAGGAACATGTAAGAGAAGGCGATCTTGCCGGTCACCGCCTTGGGCTCGGCCGAGACCAACGCCAGGGTCGCCTCGGCGATGTGCTCGACCGGCTCGACATAGGCCTTGGTCTCCTCGGTGATGACGCCCAGCGCCTCGACGCCGGGGGTCAGGATCGCGCCCACCGGCGCGACTGCGTTGACTGAAATATTGTCGGCCAGCAATTCGGCTGCCTCGCTGATGGTCAGCCGGTGGATCGCGGCCTTGAGCGCGGCATAGAGCGCCGCGCCGCCATGGGTCGTGTAATCGTCATAGGGCGGGCCTTCGGGATGGATCGCGGTCGACGAGCCGACATTGACGATCCAGCCGGCGCCTTGCTTGCGCATGTGCGGGATGGCGAGCCGCGCCAGCTCGAAGGGGGCGATTAAGTACTGCTCGGTTTGGCTGACGGTCTTGGCCGTGGTGAAGTCCGTGATCTTTTCGTGCAGCGCCCGGCCGGCATTGTTGACCAGGATGTCGATCCGGCCGGCCTGCCTGATCGTCTCATCGATCAAGTGGGCGCGGCTGTCGGCGTTCTCCACGTCGCAGGCGATCAGGATCGCCGTGCCGCCGTTCTTCTCGACTGCGGCGGCGGCTTCCTGAAGCGTGCCGGTGAGCTCGTTGACGCTCCTGTCCACGCTGCGCGCCGCCAGCACGACAGTGGCGCCTTCGCTTGCCAGCCGCTCGGCGATGGCCCGGCCGATACCGCGGCTGGCGCCGGTGACGACGGCCACTTTTCCGGCCAATGCATGCTCAGACATGATGTTCCCCTTTGCGTCTGTTGGGTGTGCTAAAGGTCCGCGACGTGCAGCAGGATCTTGCCGCGGACATGGCCGTCCTTGACCCGCCGATGGGCCTCTCCAGCCTCGGTCAGCGGAAGAACCGTGATCTCGGGTGCGCGGAACACACCCTTGTTGTAGAAGTCGACGATGGTGCGCAGCTGGTCGCCGGCGCGTTCGCGGTTGCTCATCGTATGGATGACCTGGACATTGCGCGCCGCGGCCGCGTCCATGTCGAACCACGGCTCGTTCTGGATCAACGTGCCGATCGGCGTGATCCTGCCGCCCGGCCTGGTCATCGCGATGCCGTCCAGGATCGTGCCCTGGCCGACAGTATCAACCAGCAGGTCGACCCCCTCGGGCGCCCAGGCCAGCACCGCGTCCTTCACGTTCTGTGAACGGTAGTCGATGGCCCGGTCGGCGCCGAGACTCCGCACATAGTCGAGATTCTTGGGCCCGCAGGTCGCCGCGACCTTGGCGCCCGCATGTTTGGCGAACTGGATCGCGAAGCTGCCCATGCCACCGGCGCCGCCGTTGATCAGCACGCTCTGCCCAGCCTTGAGCGCGCCGGTGCCGAACAACGCCTCCCAGGAGGTGACCGCCGCGGTCGGGATTGACGCGGCGGTCTTGAAGTCCAGGCTGTCTGCCATCGGGGCGACCCGGTCAGTCACCGATTTGACGTATTCGGCATAGGTGCCGCGCTCGCCGATACCCTGGTTGGAGCTGGTGACCACGCGGTCGCCGACCTTGTAATGGGCCACGCCCGGCCCGACCGCGGAGACCACGCCCGCCGCGTCGAAGCCGACGACAAAAGGGAACTGGTACTGGAAGAACTGCGCCAGCCAGCCCTCGCGGCACTTCCAGTCGGCCGGATTGACGCCGGCATAGGCGACACGGATCACGACCTCGTCCGGCCCCGGCTCCGGCATTTCAATGTCGCCCAGGCGGAAGACTTCCGGCCCACCGAAACCGTCGATCACCATTGCGCGCATGCGTTGTCTTCCCCTACTGCGTGCCGCGTTCGGCTAATCGATTAGCCATACGCTAAAAACCGTCCGCTTCACGAAGTCATAGTCGTGTGGCACGGCTTCTGGCAATACTCAAATCAAGCGCGGTACGGCGCGGCTGGGATAGGGACGGCTATGACGGAATTGAACGCGCTTAACGACAATCTCATCCATCGGATCAATGTCGGTGACCTGCTGACAAGATCAGCGGCGCGGGCGGCGCGGCATCTGGCTATCGTCGATGGAGCGCGGCGCCTGAGCTATCGTGATTTCAACGTCTGGGTAAATCGCACCGCACACGGCCTTCTGGCGCTCGGCTATGACCGCGGCGACGCGCTGGCGCTGATGTCCGGCAACAGCGCCGAGTTCCTGGTGACTTACTTTGCCTGCGCCAAGCTGGGCGTTGTCTGCGTGCCGATCAATCTGTTCTGGCGCCACGGCGAGCTCGCTTATGTGCTGGAACATGCCCGTGTGCGCGGAGTCGTGGTGGAGGCGGCGCTCGTCGAGCAGCTGGCGACCGGGCTCGATCGGCCGCTGCCAATCATCGATTTCATCGTAATCGGCGATGGTTCGGACAGCGGCGAAATCGGCGGCAAGCAGGCCATCGATTTCGCCGCGCTCGGCGACGGTCGACCGGACGGCGAGCCCAATCGCATGGTCGACGACCGCGACGCGGTCTCCTATCTCTATACCAGCGGTACGACCTCGGCGCCGAAAGGCGTGGTCTCGAGCCATGTCGCCGTCTATCTCGAGTCGCTGGGCGTCGCGATCGACACGCGGATGACCCATGTTGACCGTATCGCCGCGATGATGCCGTTCTTCCATACGGCGCAGCTGAATGCGTTCTGCACACCGGCGATCGCGGTTGGGGCGACGCTTTATGTATTGCGGGGCTTCGATGCCGAGCGGCTGCTCAGCCTGGTCCAGAGCGAAGGCATCAGCGTCATCTTCGGCATTCCGGTTATGTATCGTACCTTGCTTGACCACCAGACGCGACAGCCGCGCGATCTGTCCAGTCTGCGACTCGCCGTCTATGCCATGGCGCCGATCGGCGCGCAGGAGTTGGGCCGGGCGATCCAGACCTTCGCGTGCGATTTCTCGCTGATGTTCGGTCAGACTGAGATGAGCCCGGTCTCAGCCTTTTTTCGGCCGGAGCATCAGCTGAGCCATCCCGGCGCGGCCGGAACGCCATCGGTGAATGTGCAGATCGCCATCATGGATGAAGCCGGCCACCTGCTGCCGCAAGGTGAATCCGGAGAAATCGTCTACCGTAGTCCCCAGGTGCTGTCCGGCTATCTTAATAATGAAGAAGCGACGGCGAGGGCCTTCCGTCATGGCTGGTTCCATTCGGGCGACACGGGCCATTTCGACGCCGACGGCATCTTGTGGTTCGAGGACCGATTCAAAGACGTGATCAAGACGGGCGGAGAGAATGTCGCCTCGATCGAAGTCGAAACCGCGCTCTATAGTGCCGAGCCGCGCATTCTCGAAGCTGCCGTAGTCGGGCTGCCGCACGAGCGCTGGGGCGAAGCAATCACCGCCTTCGTCGTGCCACGCCCTGGGCAGACGCTGTTCGAAGCCGACACTCTGGCGAAATTGCGCGAGCGGCTGAGCCCATTCAAATGCCCGAAGGCAATCATCGTCGTTGACGCCTTTCCGAAGACCGCGACCGGCAAAGTGCAGAAGATCGAACTACGCAAAAAATATGCCGGATATTATGGAGGCAGTGAGGTCTGAAATTAATGGACTTCCAGGTGTACAACAGGATTTTTAGATACCAAGTTACCAAGCACCGAGGAAGAATAGTTTAATACAATTAACTTTACTTCCTTTACGCCTTCGTATTTACATTCGTCCTTCGTGCCTTGGTGTTTCAAATCATCTGCAAAAACAAAAAAGGGAAGGCGCCGGGGCGTCCTTCCCTCTTTTTCCGATAATTCGGAAGGTCTTATGCGGCTTTGCGCGGGCGGCCGCGACGGGCGGCCGGCTTGGCCGGAGCGGTCGGCTTGGCCGGCGATTTGCCGAGGCCGATCTTCTTGGCCAATTGCGAGCGGGTGGCCGCATAGTTGGGGGCAACCATCGGATAGTCCCGCGGCAGGTTCCACTTGGTCCGATATTCGGCCGGAGTCATACCGTAGGTGCTCATCAGATGGCGCTTCAGCATTTTAAGTTTCTTGCCGTCTTCAAGGCAGACGATGAAATCGGCCGTCACCGATTTCTTCACTGGAACGGCGGGGGTTAGTTCTTTCGCCTCGGGCTCGACCGGGGTCGAGCTCAATTGCGCGAGCGCACGCGAAACCGAGCCGATCATTTCGGTAAGCTCGGTGGGCGAGAGGGTTGCATTTCCGGCATACGCGCTGACGATGCGCGCCGTCAGGTCGAGAAGCGTGGCCGAGTCAATATTGGGTACCGTAGAGTCACTCATCATTTCATCCATTGTGTTGGGGCGGCATGTCGGACAGCGATTCGAGACCAACAGGTCTGGCTCACGCTCTCTAATAAACCGATGTTGTATATTGTCCTTCGCTTTATTCCTGTCAAGCGTAGAAATAGCGTGAAAATGAAATATCTTTCACAATTGCGCGATTCGGGCCGCAGCCCGCCTTCACATGTCGAATGAACTTGAATCCGCAGTAACCGAATTCGCGAGTTTTATGCGGATTAGAGCGGGCGCTTCGCCGAGTCGCGGCAGGCAAGTCGAGGCTGGGAGAGATAAGCATCTGAACGGTTTCATCGATGTCTTGAAAATTTCCGCCGCGTCGCGCTTGGCCGCCAGCAATGGTCACGCTAAGCTAAAAGCGGGACCTCGTCATCGGAGCCGGCATTATGGGGAAGAATTTAGCAGCGGGGCTAATTGTCGCGGCGGTTATTGCGAATTTTGCCGGAGTCTCTTCGGCACAGGCCGCGGGAGAGACAATCCAGACCGTTTTCGCCAGTTATGGCTATGGTGCGGAGCGCGCCGATGTTAAGGACGCAGTCGTAAGGTATTGCGATGGCAAGCCATCCTGCAAGTTTCCGGTCAAGACCGAAAACCTCGGCAAAGCCGATCCTTCGCCCGGGAATGACAAGGGCCTGATGATTGCCTGGAAGTGCGGCACGGTCGACCACAAGGAACAGTTCGCTGAGGGCAAGAACGCGTCGCTCGACTGCAGTAAATAGAGTGGCCGTACACCAGCGGCGTCAGTTCCATTGGCGCGACTGACGGTGTGGGCGGTTCATCGCCTCGATCGTAACGCCGATCATGATTGGCCTGTCGTTGCGCAGGATCTTCACAGCCAGCTTATCGCCGGCATGCGCGAAGTCGATCTTCTTGTGCAATTCGGCAACCGTGTGGATCGGCGTGCCATCGATTTCGGTGATCAGGTCACCCGGCTGAAGGCCGGCGGCGGCAGCGGGAGAGTTGGCGGCGACCTGCGCAATCAGCACCCCGTCGCTGCGGTTCATGCCGAGGCTCGAGGCAATGTCGGGCGTCAGATCTTGCGGCCGGATGCCGATCTGGCCGCGTTTCACCTCGCCGTTCTTGATCAGGTCGGCCATGACTTCGCGGGCAATATTGGCGGGCACGGCGAAGCCGATCCCGACATTGCCGCCGGAAGGTCCCAGAATGGCGGTGTTGATACCGATCAGTTCCCCGCGCAGATCGACGAGCGCGCCGCCGGAGTTGCCGGGGTTGATCGGCGCGTCCGTCTGAATGAAATCCTCATAGCCCTCGATGCCGAGGCCGGTGCGGCCGACGGCGCTGATGATGCCCGAGGTGACGGTCTGCCCCAGGCCGAATGGATTGCCGATCGCAAGCGCATAATCGCCGACTCTGATCTTGTCGCTGTCGCCGAACGGCACTGCCGTCAGGTTGTCGGCATTGATCTTGAGCACCGCGATATCGGTTTCGGGATCGCGTCCGAGCAGCTTGGCCTTGAGCCGTCTCTTGTCCTTAAGCGTGACCTCGATGTCCTGGTCCTCGCCTACTGCGACTACGTGGTTGTTGGTGAGGATATATCCGTTTGCAGCATCGACGATCACGCCCGACCCAGCGGCCTGTACTTGACGTCGCATAGGCTGGTCAGGAATGCGGAAGAATTGGCGAAAGAACGGGTCCGACAACAGCGGATTCTGCACTTCGACGCTGCCGCTGACTGCGATATTGACGACGCCGGGCACGACGCGTTCGACAACTGGCGCCAGTGTCGGAACATCGCCCAGGATTGGAATGCCGCCTGCCGAGGGGCGCGCGCCCAAAGTCGTCAGAACCGTGGTTGCAAGAATTGCGCCGGCGACCGAGAATGTCCGGAGGCTTCGGCCTGTCAGTGTCATCGCGCCCTCTGCGTCGTGAGCCTTTACTAGTCTTCCTCTTGAAGCTAGCGGCAATGCCGAGTCAACGGCCAAGCCCTGCGTGTCCGCCGCGCGGGTTGCCGGAACTTCTTTCATTGAGCCCCGGTTCTGAATTCACGATGGTTGAACAGTGAAAGGATTCAATATGCCTTCGTACTTTAATAGTGCTCGCGCGCTCACCGTTGCCGGCGCAGTGGTGTTCACCATGTCCGCTGGTGTGCTCTCCGGTTGCGGCGGTCCGCCTACGACCACAACGACCACGCGGACGGTGACAACCGACACGACGGCTCCTGTAACGCCGCAGCAACAGACGACGACAGTCGAGCGGCAAAGCACGATGAACCAATGAGGTTCTCGCGGCGTCTTCCAAGTCGCAGGGTTTATTGACCGCCCGACACGGCCCGCGACGTTAAGGCCAGAAATCGTCGGCGGCGATCGAGAGATTCAGGTTGGCGACGGTGGTGCTGATCGCCGTCGTGATCCCGACGAGGTTGCCGCGCGCGTCGAACAGGCCGCCGCCCGAGGAGCCGTGCCAGCTCGGCGCGGAGTTCTGCACGAAATTGACGCCTTCCAGCTGCCTGAGGCCGGAAACCATCCCCTGACCGAAGGTGCGCTCGAGCCCGACCGGGGTGCCCAGGCTATAGACGGGCTCGCCCACATGCAGATCGCTGAACCGGCGGACGCCCTGGATGGGATGGACGGTCATCGCCTCCGACTTCAGGAAGCAGCGGTCGCCGCCGGGGTCGGCATAGATTAGTGTGGCCCGGCTCACTTGGCCCTGCTGGGAGACGCTGATCTGCGGCCGCCCGGCGACAACATGACAATTGGTCAGAAGAATGCGGTCGGTGACCGCCACGGCGCTGCCCTGAGCATGAGGCGTCGCCGCTGCGAGTTCGAGCCCGTGCTCGCTCGCCACCACGACATAGACCGAGGGCGCTACACGGTCATAAATCGCTTCGGCGGAGAGCGCCGGTCCGCCGCGGGCTGGCGGCATCGGTGGGCGTTCGGCACGCCATTTCTCCAGGCTGAAATAGGGAAGGCCCGGCGCCTGATCGGCTTTCGGTACGGGCGACGGCGCGCCTGCCGCGACGGGACCTGCACCGGGCGGGTGGATCGGCCCGCCACCTGCCTCGTCGCGCACGGGCAGTCCCAGCGTGCCCAGCTGCTCGCGCTCGCACGCGAAGCGTTCGCCCGGGACGCGCTTGTCGGCGCAGACGGTCCGGATCGCATCACGCTGAGCAGGCGAGGCGATTGCGAGATCGGGTTTCCGGCCCAGCCGCAGCAAACTGGCTATCTGATTCGATCGGCACATGTCCCGAACGACTGCGCCGCGGCTGTCGCTGCAATAGGCCTGAATAGCGCTCCGTTCTCCGGGTGATGTTCCGTCTAGCGGATTCTGCTCCGCACTCGACGCGGGCAGGGCCAGCAGAACGAGCACGCAGGCGACGGTGGCGCGCCCATCAGCCGGGCTTTTGAATCCAGCCATTGATCGTATCGACGATGGCCTGGGGCGACATGCCGCGCGCGTCCTTCAGCGCCGCCGGGTTGCCCGCGTTCAGCATCTTGCCGTCGGGGCCGAGAATGACGATGGTCGGCACCGCGATGACCCGCACGCCGTAGCGCTCGGCTATGTCCATGTTCTTGTTAAGGCGGCCGATATCGATCGAAACCTCCTCGAAATTCTTCTCGACCCAGGGCCTTACGTCGGGGAGTGCCAGGACGCCGGCGGTGATCCGGCAGTCGGGGCACCAATTGCCCCCGAAAGCGAGCAGCACGAATTTGTGCGAGGCAGCCGCCCGGGCAATTGCGGCGGCCACCTGGGCAGGGGCATCGGCGGTTTCGTCGTAAGGCGCAGCGGGAACCGAGGTCAGCGGCTCGGCTACCTGTGGCGCCGCGCCGGCGGCGCGGGCGGCACCCGGCAGCGCCAGAGCGAGCAGAACCGCAAATCCGGCGCTGACGGCAACTCTGTTCAGCATGGACTCATTCCCGATGGATCAAGAGACAACGGATGGGACTCGTAGCATGTCCAGTTGCTCCCTGCACGCTTGCAGGGCGGCAAACGGTGGGCTCGCAATTTGGACTGCGGCTCATTCCAGGATACGCTCGATCTCGCGTCGCAATTGCTCAGGACGGTAGGGCTTTTCGAGGATGTTGCCGTGCAGGATGCCAGCCTCGGCCTTCACTCGGCCGATATGGTGGCCGCCGGTCGTATAAAGGATTTTCAGCTTGGGCCGATGCAGCTTTACCATATCGGCCAACATCAGCCCATCCACGCCCGGCATGTTGATGTCGGTGAAGACAAGCAGGATCGTCGGCTGTTCCTCGATAAGGCGCATCGCCTCCATGCCGTCTGAAGTCTCGGCGACCGTATAGCCGAATGACTGAATCAGATCGGCAACAAACTTCCGGGTCAAAGGGTCGTCTTCAACCACCAAGATACGTGGACCGGCGCCCGGATCCGCAGGCGCATCTTCGCTTCCAGAGATCATGGCGCACTAAGCACCGAATTCCGGGTACAATCCACATTTCAAATCAGGTTGCCTTGAAAACGGGACATATTAAAGAACAATTTTCAGAAGTCTCAAATCACAGGCTTGGCAGGGATATTAATTACCCGCCAAGCACGACAGCATATTACTCAAAATTTAGGAAAAATAAAAGCATAAAAATTTGCGCCGGTCCGCGCCTCACGGGCCGGTCGGCGGCAGCACGGCAGGGTGGACGGGAAAACGGCCGGAAGGATTTGGCTATCAGGCCGGGGAACGACCCGATGCCCGGATTGTCCCGGCCGGCTCAGGCGCTGGTGGATCGGGATCGGGTTCCGGCCACGTTCAGCTCCGCCGATGCCAGTGCCGGGCCTAACCGGCCGGTCAGCCACAGAAGGTACATGCGGACGTCGCCGGCGAACGACCAGAACGGATTGCCGAACGTGGCGGGGCGATTGCGTTCGATCGCGAAATGTCCGATCCAGGCCATGGCGTAAGCGAATGCCAAGCCGGCCACGATCCAGAGCGGATCGAGGCGGATGATCGCCAGCACCAGGCCCAACAGGGCACCGGTCGACCCGATGAAGTGGAGCATGCGGCATCGCGGATCGCGATGCTCCATCAGATAATACGGCCAGAAGTCTCGAAAGCTTTGCGGTGTATGCTTCATGGGATGGACGCCTCTAGAAAAAGATTGGTGCGTTCGGCCGCAATGCAACCGCAGTATTCCGCTGTTTCCAGCGTTACTCTACGATGAAGGCCCCACAAAGGGGCGAGCGCGTTGGTTTGGGGCGTCGGATCGCTTTGGCTGGGCCTTTGGGAGAAATTGATGGCGGAACCGGATGTCGTCAAATACCGGTTGCTGGCAATTGCGTTTACTGCACTGCTGTGCGGGCCCGCTGCCGGAGCCGACGCCGTCAAGATCGGCGTACTAACCGACGAATCCGGTCCCTACGCCCTCTTCTCGGGCCCGGATACGGTGATCGCGGCAAATCTGGCCGTTGAGCAGTTCGGGGGCACCGTTCTCGGCCGCCCGATCGAGATTCTTTCGGCCGACCACCGGAACGATGTCGCTCGAGCCTCCAAGATCGCGCTTGACTGGTTCGATCACCAGGACGTTGCCATGATCACGGACCTGACCGGAACGCCTGTAGCGCTCGCGGTGCAGAAGATCGCCCGGGGAGAGGGCAGGATCGACATTGTAACCGGCGCCGCCAGCCCGCTTCTGACAGGGCTGGACTGCTCGCGCACCGGCTTTCACTGGGTCTACGACGACTATGCGCTCGGGCGCAGCAGCGCGGCCGCGGTCATGGACCAAGGGGACAAGACCTGGTTCTTTATCACGACCGAGGCACCTTTCGGCGCCCCGCTCGAAACGAGTGCGACCGGCTTCATCACCGCTGCCGGCGGCCAAGTGGTCGGGCATGTCAGCCATCCGCCCGGCATCACCGATTTTTCTCCGTATCTCTTGAAGGCGCAGCAGTCCGGCGCGCAGATCGTCGCGGTGGCGGACGCAGGCGACGATGCCGACAACCTGGTCCGCCAGGCGGCGGAATTCGGTATCGGCCGCGGTGGCCAGCGCGTCGCCGGCCTCCTGATGTCGCTGTCCGACGTACAGTCGTTGGGGCTGGAACTTGTCCAAGGTATGGTGCTGACCGTCGCCTCCTATTGGGACCTCGATGCCGAGAGCCGCGCCGTCTCGCAAAAATTCTTCGAGCGAACGAGCCGGATGCCGAACATGGACCAAGCCGGCGTCTATTCTGCAGTGCTGCATTACCTGAAGGCGGTCCAGGCCGCGGGCACCACCGATGGCACGAAGGTGGCCGAGAAGATGCGCGAGATCCCGGTCGACGATGCCTTCACCCATCACGGTGTCGTGCGGCCGGACGGGCTGATGCAGCACGATATGTATCTCGCAGTGGTCAAGTCACCCGACCAAAGCAAGAGGGCTTGGGATGACCTGGAGATCTTGCAGACGATTCCCGGCGAGGCCGCCTTCCTGCCGCTGGCAGAAAACCCCTGCCCGCTGCTCGCGAAATAAATCTACGCCTCGAGAGAGGATTCATGCGATCGGATGAGTCCACCTGATCGCGCTCCCCCTCGAAAAGGCTCATCCGCATGTTCGCCGTCCTCAAGTCGCTCAACCGCGAGCAACGCTCCGCCTTTCTGGCCAGTTTCCTCGGCTGGACGCTCGACGCGTTCGACTTCTTCCTGCTGACCTTCGTCATCGCCGATATCGCCAAAGATTTCTCGGCGCAGGTTTCGGACGTGACCGAGGCGATCACGCTGACGCTCGCGATGCGTCCGGTCGGCGCCTTCATCTTCGGGTTGTTGGCCGAGCGGTACGGGCGCAAGCCCGTGCTGATGTTCGATATTCTTTTCTATTCCGCGCTGGAGCTGGCCACCGCGTTCTCGACCTCGATCGAGATGCTGCTCGTCCTGCGCGCGCTCTTCGGCATCGGCATGGGCGGGGAGTGGGGCCTCGGCGCGTCCTTAGCGCTTGAATCGGTTCCAACCAGGGCGCGCGGGCTGGTGTCTGGCATCTTGCAGCAGGGCTATGCCGTCGGCTACCTGCTGGCTGCACTCCTGTTCTGGACGGCTTACGAAAGCATCGGCTGGCGAGGGATGTTCGTGGTCGGCGTCGTGCCGGCGCTGCTCGTTGTCTACCTGCGGATGGGCGTCAGGGAATCGCCGGTATGGGAGGCGACGCGGCCCGAGCGGGGCAATTTCTTCGTCTCCCTGCGCGATTCCGTCCGCGGCCGGCTGCCGCTGTTCCTGTTCGTCGTCATCCTGATGGCCTGCTTCAACTCGTTGAGCCACGGCTCACAGGACCTCTTTCCGACCTTCCTCCGCGTCCAGCATGGTTTTGATCCACATACGACGAGCATCATCACGGTTGTGGCTAATCTCGGTGCCATTACGGGCGGCATTGTTTTCGGTGCCTATTCCGAAAAGATCGGACGCAAGCGCGCGATCATCGTGTCGGCGCTGCTGATCTTTCCGGTAGTGTGGATCTATGCCGTGGTCAGCAATCCGATCGGTCTGGCCATCGGTGCTTTCCTGGTCCAGATGATGGTGCAAGGGGCGTTCGGCATGGTTCCGGTGCACCTCAACGAGCTGTCGCCGGAAGGAACACGGGGCACCTTCCCCGGCTTCACCTACCAGCTCGGCAACCTGCTTGCCTCACGCAATCAGTATTACCAGGCGAAATTCGCGCAGGCGCATGGTAACAATTTCGGGCTGGCGATCACCGTCGTCACCGCGGCGGCCGCATTGCTGCTGGCGGTGGTGACGTGGCTGGGGCCGGAGCGGAAGGGAGTCGCCTTCGCCGGCCAGCAGGCCGATTCGGGGGAAGCGACATGATCCGAACTCTTGACCATTGCAACATCCGCACCTTCGATATCGAAGGAACCGTACGATTCTATGTCGATGTTCTGGGCCTGCGCGACGGCGCCTTCGGCGCGCCGCGTGCCATGGGCGCCTGGCTTTATGACCAGACGGACCGGCCGGTCGTCCACCTGATCGCGATCGATCCCGAGCACCCGGAGGCGGCGCTCGACCGCGTGCGGCAGAGGCTTGATGGGCTCGAAGGCCCGCTCGACCCGGCGTCCCTGCGCGGGGGCGGCGCAATCGATCATATCGCCTTCGAGTGCGTGGATTATGACGACATGGTCGCTAAACTGCAGGAGCGGGATCTGCCCTATCGCGAGAACTATGTGCAGAGCCTGGCTCTCAGGCAGGTCTTTGTGAACGATCCGAACGGTGTCACGCTGGAGCTGAATTTCCGGTCGTAAATACCTGGCGCCGCATTCTTGTTGGGCATGCGACGATTTTCGCCAGACGCACGCAAGATTGCGATGGCGCGCTCGTGCTACTTGGACGGTGCCCGCGGCGGAAACGAATTGCCAAGGGAGGGCCGCGCTGGTAACCGGCGCGACACTTAGGTAACGTGCCCCGACAGAGTCCGGGGCACAGGTGTGAGGGTGCATGATTATTCAGGTACGGACGTGGCCGACGGCGGGGCGCAGCCTTGTGCGTCATTCGCTGGTCCCCGTTCTTCTCGCCTCCGTCTCTTCGATCGCCTGCCACTCTGCGCGCGCTCAAGTCCAGATAACCGGGGCACAGACTACGACCGTGTTCACTGCCACCGCGAAGAACGGCAGTGCGAGCGACGTTACCGTTACCAGTACAGGCTCGATCGCGCCGGCGAGCGCCACCGGGGCGACAGCTGTGATCATCAACAGCAGCAACAATTTCGAGAACGACGGGACGATCACGATCGACAACTCCAACCCTAGTTACGGTGTCTTGGCCAATGGTGCCAATAACGCGAACATCACCGGAAACATCACCAATACCGGGACGGTGTCGGTCACCGATTCGTCGCCGGCGACAACCCTGTCGACCGATTCCAACGGGGTGGGGCAGCTGACTGGAGGCTATTCCCGCTTCGGCATCCTGGTCCAGGGAGGAACGCTGACCGGGGCCATCGCGAATAGCGGGACGATCACGGTGCTCGGAAACAATTCGGCGGGCATCGCGGTCGAGTCGGGGCTGGCCAGCGACGCCACCCACAACGGCAATATCGCGATCAGCGGTACCGTCAACGTCACAGGCAACGACAGCTACGGCTTGCAGACCGGGACGTTGTCTTCGGCCAGCACGGACACAATCACCAACAACCTGGTCGTTGCCGGCACGGGTGCAGTCGCCGGCGGCGTGTCGATCACCGGGACCGTCACGGCCTTCGGCCGGGGATCGAGCGCGGTTCTGCTGGGCGGTTCCGTTGGCGGGCAGTTTTACATTGATGGCACTGTCACCGCGAACGCCTATTATAACGGCGCGCAGGTCACCTCACGGCCCAACCCGTACCCCAACCCCGCGCTGAGCTCGATCCACCTGCAGCAGTCTGGTCCGGCGGTGCTGGTAGAGAACAAGGTCGGCGGCGGCGTCGTCATCGACACGTCCGGCGTGGTGACCTCCTACGGCTCGGCTCCGGCGATCGAGATCGCGCCTCTGTCTGGGGGCAGCGCCGCGATCAGCAATAATTCCGGTTACGGCTTCGTGAACAACGGCAGCATCACTGCCAACGGCATCTACGACGGGTTCGCGGCGACCGCGATGCAGGTCGGCGCGAATACTGGCGCGAGCGGCACCATTGGCGCGGCCACGATTACCGGCACAAGCGGCGGCGTCCAAAACGCTGGAACGATTTCCGCGACGTCCTACGGGGCCAACGCGACCGGGGTTTCGTTCCAGACAGGCGCCACCGGGATCACTCTGAACAATTCCGGCACCATCAAGGCGACGGTCAATTTCGCCAACGATGGGAAGACCGGCGGTACGGCGACGGCAATCACCGATTCGGTGGGTGCGCTGACCTCGATCACGAACACTGGGACGATCACCGCGACATCGGCGGCCGGCAGCACGGTCGCGCTGAATTTCACCGGCAGCACGACGGGCGTGACGGTGATCCAGTCTGCGTCCGGAACGACCACCGCATCGTCGATCACCGGCGACATCATCTTCGGCAACGGCAACAATACGTTCAATCTCGACGCAGGTACGCTGAGCGGCAATGTGTCCTTCGGAAGTGGCGCCAACGCGTTCAACATCAGCAACGGTGTGACGACGACCGGGGCCATCACCCAATCCGCCGGCGGCGGGACGCTGGCCCTGGATATCACCAGCGGCCGGCTGGTCAACACCAGCCCAACCAATCTCAACCTGAGCACTTTGGGCATCGGGTCAAGCGGCGAACTCGATTTCGCGGTCGATCCGGCGAACAGCCGGAACGGTAGCGCGGTCGTCGGCTCTGTCGTCAGCATTTCGAACGGAGCCAAAATCGGCCTCGATTTCAACTCCAAGCTGACGTCGGCCGAAACGCTCACCGTGCTCAACACCCAGCCCGGCGCACTGGCCGGGCAGTCCGTCACCTTGGGTGATATACCGTATTTTTACGTCGGCAACCTGATCATCAACAACAACGACCAGATCCAGGTTGCGCTGCGCAACAGGACCTTTGCCGAATCGGGTGTGCCGGGCAACGCTGCGGCTTATAATGCGATCTTCAACGCATTCGATCGCGACCCGGGCATCCTTAACACGTTCGACAATGCCGCCAACCAGCAGCAGTTCAAGGCGGTCTACAAGCAAATGTTGCCGGCCTATTCGGGCGGCCTCTTCGAACTCCTGTCCGAAGGCTCCGATGCGCTGGTTCAGGCCCAGGCGGACAAGGCATTGGCGCTCAGGGGCGACCACGGCGGCTCCTGGTTCCAGGCGTTGGGATTCGGCGCGACGCAGAACAACAGCGCATCGCCCGGCTACTATGGCGGCGGCGCCGGCGTCGCCTTCGGTTGGGAAGAGCCTGCGAGCCCGATCAGCACGATAGGCTTTTCGGTTGCTTATATGCGTGGCGCCATCACTCAGAGCGAGGCCGGCCCGAACGACCAGCAGACCGGCACGATCTACGAAGGCGGGGTCTATTGGCGTGAGACTGATGGTCAGTTCCACGCCAATGCCAGCCTCAATGCCGGCATCGCCGAGCTGAACGGGCAACGCAACTTCTCCGGTGTCGACGCCACCGATACCGCCTTCACGCGCAGGGCCAGCTCAAGCTGGACAGGCGGCATGGGCCAAGCGCATCTGGGCGTCGACTATGAGCAGGCGCTAGGCAATGATTACTATGTCAAGCCGGGGGTAACGGGCGATTATTTCGTGCTGTATGAGGGCGGCCACAGCGATCATAACGGCGGTGCCGGCTTCGACCTGAAATATGGATCCTCGGTCGGCAAACAGGGTTCCGTGGTCGGCGCGGTAACCTTCGGCACGCGATTCAACGACGAAGGATTCATCTGGCAGCCTGAGCTGACGGTCGGGTGGAAGCAGGTGTTCGGCGGCCCTGATAACGTCCTGGCGCAATTCATCAGCGGCGGACCATCCTTCAGCCTGACGCCGCCCTCGCAGAGGGGCGGGCCGATCGCGAAGATCGGCATCCACGGCGGCGACAAATACACCGATATCGCCTTCCAGCTTGGCGCCGAGGACCGCGGACCGTACCGAGCGTTCAATGGTGCGTTGGTTGCCCGATTCCGGTTCTAGTTAACCGGGTGAGGGCTTCGGCGAGGTTGCGGTTTGCGCATCGTCGTTGCGGCGGGTCCCGCTCTGACTTGCCATCCCAAGTATTTGAGCCACAATGGTTGACAGGAACCGGCGGAGGCCGGAGAGGTTAGCCATGTCTAACCCGTCCCGCCGCCGGAGTCTTCGTCCATGGATGAAGATCGACATGGCCTGAACCTAACGCCATCGATCGCCATCGAGCTCAGCGCCGTTGTCGTCGCGGTGATCGACGACACGCCTCTTGTATTGACCGTTCCCATTCCGGATTCCGACTTGCGCGCGCTGCCTCTGGGCGCGCTCGACCCGCTAGCGCATCCGACCCTGGAGCGCGGCCTCAGGGGTTGGGTCAGCGAGCTGACGGGCCTCCGGCTCGGCTATGTCGAGCAACTCTATACCTTCGGCGACCGCGGCCGTGACCCAGGTGCGGAGACGGCGGACCGCAGGCTGATCTCGATCAGCTATCTGGCGCTGACCTCTGCTGCCGCGCTCAAGGGACTGGGCGAAGCGGCCTGGCACGACTGGTATCGCTTCTTTCCCTGGGAGGACTGGCGCGCCGGCCGGCCGAGTGTCGTGCGGTCCGAGATACTGCCACTGCTCGACCAGTGGATCGCGGCCGGGGTGGATGCCGGCGAACGCGAGCGGCGGCGCGACCGGCAGACAATGGCATTCGGTGCCGGTCGGGTCTCCTGGGATCCGGAGCGTGCGCTCGACCGGTACGAACTGCTGTACGAGGCGAATGCCGTCGCCGAAAGCCAGCGCATACTGGGGCCGACCTGCCACGGCGCCAGCTTCGGAGAGCCGATGGCGCGTGACCATCGCCGCGTGCTGGCGACGGCGATTTCCAGGCTCAGGGGCAAGCTCACCTACCGGCCGGTCGTGTTCGAGCTGATGAACGAGAGCTTCACGTTGCTGCAGCTACAACGCACGGTGGAAACACTCGCTGGAATTCGCTTGCATAAGCAGAATTTTCGGCGTTTGGTCGAGCGTGGTGGGCTCGTCGAGCCGACCGGCGCGCGCGAGACGCGCACCGGTGGACGTCCGGCCGAGCACTATCGCTTCCGCAGAAAAGTCTTGTCCGAAAGACCGGCTCCCGGGGTCGGTCTTCCTGAACGAAGGATCTAACCAGCGCTCCTTTTGGAGGGAGGCCGCCCGATGCGTTCGATGCTCTGGGGACAGCCTGTCCGCAGTTGGCAGGATAGGCTACGGCCCAATTTCTGGGACGTGGTCGCGTTTCCGCTCTTGTTGGGGCTGTTGGCGATGATCGTGATCGGCGCCGGCGGCATGACCAAGCCGTTCGACCTCGGCACGCCGCCCAGGATTTCGCTCGATCCGGCGAATCTGCCTTATTATGCGCTGCGGACGGTGCTGCGCATGTTCATCGCGCTCGGCGTGTCCTTCCTGTTCACCCTGGTCTATGCGGCCGCCGCGGCCAAGAGCCGGATGGCGGAGAAGATCCTGATCCCGGTGCTCGACATTCTCCAGTCGATTCCGATCCTGAGCTTTCTCACCATCACCGTCACCGGCTGGATCGCGCTGTTTCCCGGCAGCCTGCTGGGGCCCGAATGCGCGGCGATCTTCGCGATCTTCACCAGCCAGGCCTGGAACATGACATTTAGCCTCTACCAGTCGCTGCGCACCGTGCCGCTCGACCTGCAGGAGGCGGCGCGCATGTACCATGTCGGTCCCTGGGGGCGGTTCTGGCGGCTGGAGCTGCCACACGCGATGCCGAACCTGATTTGGAACATGATGATGTCGGTGTCGGGCGGCTGGTTCTTTGTCGTCGCGTCCGAGGCGCTCACGGTCGCGGGACACGATATCGCCTTGCCCGGCGTCGGCTCCTACATCGCAGTCGCGATCGACCAGCGCAACCTCGCGGCGGTGGGATATGCCGTGGCGATGATGCTGCTCGTCATCCTGGGCTATGACCAGCTGCTGTTCCGGCCCCTCCTGGCCTGGTCGAAGAAATTCCAGCCGGAAATGGAGCCGGGGCTAGAGCCCAACCGACCCTGGTTTCTCACCATGCTGCAGAAGGCAGGATTGGCACGGGCGCTCCGCTTGGCCTTTCGGGAATTCGGTCGCGGCTGGAACCAGACGATCGGCAAGACCACCCGCAACATGCTCGACCTGCTGGGCTCATCCGCTTCGACGCCCATGGACCACCCCAGGAGAATGCCGCGCTGGGTCGAGCGCTTGTATGACGCCGTGCTGCTCCTGGTTGCCGGCTATGCCACCTATCGCCTCGCCGCGGTCGTTGGAAGCCGCCTGACCCTGTCCGAGGTCGGCCGGGTCTTCTATCTGGGCCTTCTGACGGCGATCCGGGTCCTGGTCCTGATCATGATCGCCACGATCATCTGGGTTCCGATCGGCGTGTGGATCGGCTTGCGCCCGAGGGTGACGGTGATCGCCCAGCCGATCGTGCAGTTCCTCGCGGCGTTCCCGGCAAACCTGCTTTTTCCCGTCGCCGTGGTGCTGATCCTCCACTTCCACGCCAACGCAGAAATCTGGCTGTCGCCGCTGATGATCCTGGGCACCCAGTGGTACATCCTGTTCAACG
>CAZVYC010000056.1:0-23191 GCA_964631425.1 uncultured Rhodospirillales bacterium | reverse complement strand
TTTCTTCCGGGGAAAAGATTACAACAACCGCGATTATTGGGCGTTTCGTGCGTCGCTGGTCCTTCGCCCCTCGGATGATTTCGAGAACGTCACGATTTTCAGCAGCCTGTATCGCGACGAGCACGGGCCCGGCGTCATTCTCGGCGCAATCAACCCAAATGGGGCGCTCGTCGCTACCGTCGGCCTGGCGACCGCCTCGGCCTATCTTGCCGGTCAGCAAGCGCGCGGTCCGCGCGAAACCGAGGCAAGCGCATACCAGATCGATAAGGAATGGGACTACGGTGTCACGGATATTGCGCGCTGGGACGTGGCCGATAATATCGCGATCAAGAACATCGCGGCCTATCAGGTCGACAAGAACTCGGCGTTTATCACAGATTTCGACGGCACGCCTTTCGTCATTCAGGACGTTTTGCCCCGCTCCGGCGAGCCGTGGTCGGCAGCAAGCCAGCAATATAGTGATGAACCACAGTTCAGCGGCAAATCGCTGAATGACAAGCTGCAATGGACCGTCGGCGGCTATCTCGAATACAGCTCTCCGACGACATTCCCCGAATTCGACGTCGCCGAACTGACGCCGGTTGCGCCTGGAGTTTATCTTCCGATCCTCGTCAAGGTTCAGGAGGGGTCGACGCAGCGGTCCCAGGCTGTTTACGGTCAGGCGTCCTATGACATGTCCGGTCTGTGGCCCGTGCTGGAGGGTCTGAAACTCACAGGCGGCTATCGTTACACGTGGGATTACCGTTCGGACGACAGTTCGATTTATATTCCTACGTTCGGCAATATCTGCGCTGAAAAAGCCGGCGTGTATCCGAACTGCCTCCTGGCCTCATCCGGCAACTTCCACGCGCCAACCTGGACGGCGGGCTTGGAATACCAGATGACACCTGAGACTCTGTTCTATGTAAAGGGAAGTCGTGGCTACAAGAGCGGCGGGTTCAACCTGTCCACGCCGAAGCAGTCTGCCTTCAGCGAATTCAAGCCCGAATATGTGACCGACATCGAGCTCGGCGTAAAATCCGATTGGGAATTCATGGGTATCAAAGCCAGGACCGATCTGGATCTGTTCCGCGACGACTATTCCAATATTCAACGCTCGGTGACGCAGATCATCAATGGACTCAGCGCCCCGGTTACCGAGAATGCAGCCTCGGCGACGATCCAAGGGGTGGAATTCCAAGGAACCGTCATCCCGGTTGCGGGAACGGAACTTTCACTTGCCTATTCGTTCGACGCCGGCAAATACGACCGCTTTGTAGACCCTCTTGTGGGCAGTTTGGCCGGCCTTGAGTTTCCTTTCCTGCCAAAGAACAAGGTCAGTGTAACCGCGCGCCAGGAGTTACCAATTCCCGCTGAGTGGGGCAATTTGAGCCTCGTGGCGATCTATTCCTTCCAATCACACGTCAGAGGAGACAACACGTTTTCTCCGACCGGAATCATTCCGAGCTACGGCCTCCTGAATCTGCGCCTCGATTGGAAAGAGATCTATGGTTTCCCGGTCGATGTCTCAATGTTCGTCACGAACGCGACCGACGAGGTCTACGCTACGAAGAATTTCGGGCTGTACAATGTCTTCGGGGTTCAATCGCTGGAGTATGGCGAACCCCGGATGATCGGCGCGCAAATCCGCTACCATTTCGGCTCGGCGGCCGCCACGGAGACAGCACCGGCCGCTTATGTGCCGCCGCCGGTCCAGGCACCGACTCCCGCGCCGGCCGTGGCGCACAGTTACATGGTGTTCTTCGACTTCAACAAGTCGGACCTGACCCCTCAGGCGCTCGCGATCGTCGATACGGCGGCAAGGAACGCCGGTCCCGCCCATGTCACCCAGATCACCTGCACCGGGCACACCGACACCGTGGGTTCCGACGCTTACAACATACGCCTGTCGCGCCGCCGGGCCGAATCGGTCGCCGCCGAGTTGGAGAAGCAGGGCGTCCCCTCATCCGACATCGAGATTGTCGCCAGGGGAAAGCGTGATCTGCTGGTCCCGACCGGCGACGGCGTGCGCGAGCCACAGAACCGGCGGGTCCAGATCGTCTACGGCGGGCCGACCACATGACCGTCGCCGATCCGCTGCAGGCGCCGCGGGGGGCCTCATTGTCACCGGAATGCGCTTTAGAAATTTTTCCGAATCTTACGAGGACGCAGACCAGTCCGCCCCTTGCAGAATACCATAGGGGGGTATATATCCGCGTTCGGATCGAAGAACAGAAGGCGTCGCTGCTCAGCGGCTCGGCCAATGTCTCTTCGGACTTTGGATGGCGGCGGCTCATATTCGGTGAACGCGGCCTGACACGAGCAAGGGATCACATGAACGCACGATCTAGCAGCCAGTCCTCGGAGCCTCCTAGTCGTCGCTTTGCGACTTCTAGTGCTTTCCTGGATTTCCTTGCCCCGGGCCGTGCCGTAGCCCTGCTGGTTGGTGTTGCCGACATGAGGTAACCAGACCGGCAGCTACGCGCCTCCTGGGGAAGATATCTTCAACCCCGATTCAATGGAGGCTCGAATGGCCGCCTTTCTGGAACTCGCCTTGGCGCTTGCGCCTGACCTCGTCGACCGTCTCGCTCCCGCTCCCCGCAAGGGCCGTAGAGCGTCCGCGCCTTTGCTCACCGCCGTCAAGGCGACTGTGAAGATTGCGGCTATCGCCGCGATTCTCCTCTGAACACCGTCAATCCCGTTCGATGGAGGCTCGCATGACGGCCTTTCTGCACCTTGCCTGGGCGCTTGCACCCAGGTTCGTTCATTATCTCGCCCGCGATCACGAGACGCGGCGATCGGACTCGCCGGCGCGTGTCGAAGCCGGAAAGCGCCCGCATCGGCATCTTCGCCTTGCACGCCGCTGGGAGCGGGCCGATGACGGTGCGCTTGTGGCGCACTGGGTTCCGGGTGGCGCGGACACCGTTTCGCCGTCAACCGGGCGATGCGACCGCATGCTGATGGGCAACATCCCGGACGCGCTGATCGACGATGCCTATCATGATGAACGCCGCGGGTCGGTGCTCGCGCTGATTGCCGTCAGCCGTCTTGCGCGGCTGAACAGCGTGCGCGGCCGGACCGAGGCCCCCGATGCCGAAGCGGGTCCGCCGAAATGAAGCCGTACCCTAGAGCCACGCTCGCCCCGCCCCCGTGCCGAAGCAGGTTCTCGGCCGTCGCCGTGGCGAGCGTCGCACCCCGGGAGCGCTTGAACGCCGGCCGCTAGGGCCTGCCGTCCACGACGAATCTGGCGGCCGCCGCGGGCGTCTCCTGGGGATTGATTTCAAAAAAACATTCCCATTGGAGACCGCCGATAATGACCCCGGTTCGTCAATCCACGCGCCTACTTGGCGCGGGCGCAATTTTCAGCGCGTTTTGTTTGTCGCCGGCCGCTCTGGCCGATAGCGCCCCCGCCCCCGCTCCGACCGACGAAGTAAGTGCCAAGCTCGAAGCGTTTGCCCCGGCGCCGCTCGAGGATCAGCCGCTGGCCGATGCGGCTGCGCCCGAGCCTGAGGATTTCAGCTTCCACGCCCAGTTCACCAACGTCACCCAATACCATCCGAGATTCACCTCGCCCTATCGCGGCCCCAACAGCCTGGACCCGGGCCATCGTGGCGATGAAACGGTCGACCTGACCCTGTTTTTCGGGGCGCGCCTGTGGGAGGGCGGGGAGGTTTATGCGGATCCCGAGGTCGATCAGGGATTCGGCCTCAGCAACACGCTGGGCGTCGCCGGATTTCCCAACGGCGAGGCCTATAAGGTCGGCAAGGCAGACCCGTATGTCCGGCTGCACCGCGCCTTCTTCCGCCAGACGATTGCGCTTGGCGGCAACATCGAGCCGATCGCCCCGGACCAGAACCAGCTGGGCGGCTCGCGCACGGCCGATAACATCGTAATCACGGTCGGCAAATTTTCCCTGACCGATATGTTCGACACGAACAGCTATGCGCATGACCCGAAGTCCGACTTCCTGAACTGGTCGATCATCGACGCCGGCGCATTCGATTATGGCGCGGACGCGTGGGGGTATATTTATGGCGGCGCGGTCGAGTGGAACCAGTCCTGGTGGTCGCTGCGCGGCGCGGTCAACGACCTCTCACGCATTCCCAATACGACGAAGCTTGTCCGCGGGTTCGGCCAGTTCGCCCTCAATGCCGAGGCTGAGGAACGGCACAAACTGTTTGGCCAGCCCGGCAAGTTCAAGGTCCTGTTCTTCGATAACTTCGGCAAGATGGCGAATTATCTGGATGCCATACGCTTGTCGGCGGGAACCGGAAATCCGCCAGATCTAGTCGACGCGCGAAGATTCCAGTCGCGCCCGGGCGGCGCGGTCAATTTCGAGCAGCAACTGCTGCCCGACCTCGGCGTGTTCGCGCGCGCCAGCTATAACGACGGCACCAAGGAAGCCTTCGAGTTCACCGATATCAACGCGTCGCTATCGGGCGGTCTTTCGCTTAAGGGAACGCGTTGGCATCGTTCCAATGACACGTTCGGCTTGGCCGGCGTCGTCAACGCACTGTCACCCGAGGCCCGCAAGTTCTTCGCCGCCGGCGGAATGGGCATTCTGATCGGCGACGGCCAATTGCCTAACTACGGCACCGAAAAGATCATTGAGACCTATTACAAAGCCTCCCTCATCGATGGCGTAGCGGTGAGCTTTGACTATCAGTACATCAGTAATCCTGCATACAATTCCGACCGTGGACCAGTATCTGTTTTCGGCTTCCGGGTTCATGCAGAGTTATAACATGTCCAGATACCAGGATCCTCGCGCCAATGCATCCGCTAAATTTGGATCAGCTTCGATGACTGCAATTGAACTCAATGACGCGGTTCGCCGGACGGCCGTGCTCGACGAAGCCCACACCGGCGATATTCGTGGCGCATTCGGCACCATCCCGCACGGTTACCACGGGCAGCGCAACGGCTGGTGGGCTCGTCTCAGGACGCTGCTCGCCATCCTTGGCCCCGGCCTCATCGTCATGGTCGGCGATAACGACGCGGGCGCCTTCAGCACATATGCGCAAGCGGGCCAGAACTACGGCACCACGCTTTTGTGGACGCTCCTGTTGCTGGTTCCGGTGCTTTATGTGAACCAGGAGATGGTCCTGCGTCTTGGCGCGGTGACGGGGGTCGGCCACGCCCGGCTTATCCTGGAGCGCTTCGGCAGGTTCTGGGGTGCGTTCAGCGTTATCGATCTCTTTCTGCTCAATGCCCTCACGATCGTGACCGAATTCATCGGCATCAGCCTGGCGCTCGGCTATCTGGGCCTTCCAAAGGAGCTGGGCGTCATCGCGGCGGCTGGGATCATCATCGCCGCCGCCGGCACGGGAGATTTCCGCCGCTTCGAGCGATTCTCGATGCTGCTGGTCTTCGGCAGCCTGCTGCTTGTCCCCGTCTTTTTCTGGGTGCATCCGCCGCTGGGTCAGATCGGGCACGATTTTGTCGTACCCGGGTTCCCGGAGAGCGGCAAGCTCAGCGATGTCGCGCTGCTGATCATCGCGATCGTCGGCACCACGGTCGCTCCGTGGCAACTCTTCTTCCAGCAGAGCTACGTCATCGACAAGCGGATCACGCCGCGCTTCATGCGCTATGAGCGGGCCGACCTATGGATCGGCATCGTTCTGGTCATGATCGGCGCCGTGGCCATGATGGCGTTCACGGCGGCGACTTTCGCCGGGCACAGCGAGTTCGGCAATTTCGAGGACACGGGCGCCGTCGCCGCCGGCCTGGGAAAGTATGCCGGTCACCTTGCCGGCGTCTTCTTCGCGGTAGCTCTCATCGATGCGTGCATCATCAGCGCCATGGCCGTATCGCTCTCGACCGCCTACGCAATCGGGGACGTGCTGTCGCTGCGGCACTCCCTGCACCGGAAGCCGCGAGAGGCCAAGGGATTCTATGCGGTCTATGGCGGGCTCGTCGCGCTGGCCGCGGCGCTCGTACTGACACCCGGCGTCCCGCTCGGCCTTCTCACCAATGCGGTGCAGACGCTGGCCGGCGTCCTGCTGCCCAGCGCCACCGTGTTCCTTCTTCTCCTATGCAACGACAAGGCGGTGCTGGGCCCCTGGGTCAATGGCAGATGGCTCAACACCTTCACCTGCGCGGTCATTGCCGTGCTGGTGATGCTGTCGATCATCCTGACCGCCTCCGTCCTCTATCCGGACATCAGCGGAACGACGATCACAGGGATTCTGGCCGGCGGCAGCCTGCTGGGCCTGCTGATCACTCTGGCCGGATGGGCGCTGCGCCGGCGTGGAGAACCAGCGCAAACAGCGATCGATCGGTCGGGCCGCGATACGTGGCGGATGCCGCCACTGGACGAATTGTCGCCCGCCAGTCTGACGCCCCTAAAACGCCTGTGGATGATCGTGCTGCGTGCCTACCTCATCATCGCAGCCGGTCTGGTTCTGGTCCGCATCGTTCAATTGGCGACGGGCGGAAGCGCCTAGCGGGCGGCACGCGCGAGCAGAGGGGCTTCGAGGAAAACGTCCAATGGCGGGCACACTCATCATTCTCGAGCTAGCTGGCCACGTCGTCCTGCTGCTCTGGGGCATGCGCATGGTGCAGAGCGGCGTTGAGCGCGCGTTCGGCTCCGACCTGCGCCGCCTGCTCGGCGGCGCGTTGCACAACCGGTTCGTCGCGGCGGCGGCTGGAGCAGGCGTGACGATGCTGCTTCAAAGCAGCACCGCGACCGCGATGATGGTCACCGCGTTCGCGGCACGCGGCGCCGTGGACCTGATGCCCGCTCTTTCCGTCATGCTGGGGGCCAATGTCGGAACCGCGCTGATCGTCAAGATTCTGTCCTTCGACATGTCCTGGCTTTCGCCCCTGTTGCTGCTGGCGGGCTACACTGCTTTCAAAGCCCGACCGAAAGGGCGACATCGTGACCTGGGCCGGGTCGGCATCGGCCTGGGGCTGATGCTGCTTGCACTTCACCTGCTGGTCGAAACGGTCCGGCCGATCGCCACGGCGCCTTTTTTGGCGCCGATTCTCGCGACGCTCACCGCGGATCCGGTTCTGGATGTTCTGCTCGCCGGGGCTTTGACATTCGCGGCACATTCGAGCGTCGCCGTCATCCTGCTGCTGGTGGGCCTGTCGTCGGGACATGCCCTGACGCACGAAGCGGCGATCGCTCTGGTGCTCGGCGCCAACCTTGGTGGCACGCTGCCGCCGGTGGTCGAGTCCGCCAGTGCGAACCCTGCCAACCGCCGCGTACCGGTCGGCAATTCGCTGTTCCGCGCCGTCGGTTGCATCGTGGTGCTGCCGCTTATCCAGCCAACCGCACAGGTACTCTGGCGGTATTTTCCGGATTCTGCGTCGGCCGTCACGGCTTTCCACCTAGTCTTCAATGTGGTTCTCGCCGTCGCATGCATCGGCATTCTTGGCCCGGCGAGCCTGTTGCTGACACGATTGTTTCCCGAGAAGGCCAAGCGCGCGGCCGACGCCGCGCGGCCCTTGTTTCTCGATATCGATGCCCTGGATACGCCCTATCTCGCGCTGTCGAACGCAGCCCGGGAAATCCTGCGCATGGGGGATCTGGTGGACTCCCTCTTGCGCATCCTGCCGACCACGCTCGATCGCCACGACAAAGCAACGGCCGAGCAAGCCAGGCGAATTGGTCATGAGCTCGACATGCTGCACGAAGCCGTCAAGGGTTATCTCGCCCGGTTGGAGAAAGCGGACCTGACTGACCGAGATATCGTCAGGCTGTCCGATCTTATCGAATTCGCCGTCAATCTGGGCTATGCCGGAGACGTCCTGGAGCGGGACATTGTCCGGGGTACCGTACGCGAAGAGAAAACTATCCCCGACGCCGATCGCGCGGTCATCATGCAGGTCCACGCGCGGGTCACGGCGGATTTGCGTCTGGCACTTTCGACCATGATGACCGAGGATCAGCGCTCGGCGCGCGAACTGATCGATGCGAAGCGCCAGCTCAACGAGATTGAGCGGAGCGCCTCACGCGACCATCTCGCGCGTCTTGGCGACGCAAATCCGAGCGCTTTGGGCGCCAGCGCGGTGTTTCTGTCGGTGCTGCGGGATCTCAAGCTGGTGAACTCGCATTTTGCCCGAATCGGATATGCCGTTCTGGTTCCTGAGGATGCCTAGCTTCATCGGAGGCAGGCCTTGACATCCTCCGTTTCGTGGCCTGGCGCGCCGATGGCCTTGGCTTCGGCGGCCCTTTTTGGGGCCAGCACACCGTTGGCCAAACTGTTGTTGGGCGATGGTGTGAACCCCTGGCTGCTGGCGGGGCTGCTTTATCTCGGATCAGGGCTGGGCCTCGCCGGCATTCACTTTTTGCGCGGTGCGGTCGGGATGCCGGCTGCGGAAGCCCCGCTAAGGTACCACGACATCCCGTGGCTGGCGCTCGTCGCGGTCAGCGGCGGCGGAATCGGTCCGCTGCTTCTGATGGTCGGGCTGTCACGAACCCCGGCTTCGGCGGCAGCACTGCTCCTGAATGTTGAAGGCTTGGCGACAATGGCCATCGCCTGGATGGTGTTCAGGGAGAACGTCGATCGTCGCCTGCTCCTGGGCGCGCTGGCGATCCTCGCCGGGGCAGTCCTGCTCTCCTGGCGAGGCGGTCCGACCGGCGCGGGCTTGGGCGCGCTGGCGATCGTCGGCGCCTGCATCGCCTGGGGTATCGACAACAACCTGACTCGCAAGCTCTCATCCGCCGACCCCGTTCAGATCGCCGCGATCAAGGGCCTGGTGGCCGGTGCGGTCAACCTCTCGCTCGCGCTGGCGACGGGGGCCGCCTTGCCGTCGGGCGGCGCGATCGCCGGCGCGGCCGCGATCGGCTTCTTCGGCTACGGTATAAGCTTGGTACTGTTCATTCTGGCGCTGCGCCATCTCGGCACCGCGCGAACCGGCGCCTATTTCTCGACGGCGCCATTCCTTGGCACGATCCTGGCGCTTGTTCTCTTCCAGGAACCAGTGACCGTGCAACTCGTCGCCGCGGCAGCGTTGATGGGGGCCGGGCTCTATCTCCATCTCGCTGAGCAACACGTGCATGACCACAGACATGAAGCGATGGAGCACGAACATCGCCACGTACACGACGTTCATCACGGTCATGAACACGGGCCCGACGATCCCGAGGGCGAGCCGCATACGCACCGGCATCGCCATATCCCGATACTGCATCGACATCCGCACTACCCGGACCTTCATCACCGGCACGGTCACACGCACGCCCGGTAGGGTGTCACCATCAGACGGAGGTTACGATCCGCGCCGTGCGGCCGCCGTCTTCTGTCCGAATTGCCTCGCCTTGGGATTTCAAAGAACTTAGCTCAAATTCAAGTTTGTGCTCGCTGACGCGTTCTACCACTCGCTTACGCCCCGCGCTTCGGGTATGGTTTACGTCACATAATTGACCTGAAGGATTAGGGATGACGCGATTTATCGAGGTACCACTGGCATCCGGAACGACCCGAATGCTAAACGCCGATTACATTGCCGAGATAAGTCAGCGCGACACCGATAAAACGGCAATTTTCCAGATGGCCGACAGCACGGTCCACCCCACGAAAATGCCATACGCCGAGGCCAAACGCCTCATTAACAGCTCAGCCGGCAGCCCATCCGTCAGGTAGGGTGGCCGGTCCTTCGCAAGAAGCCCCCTGCGAACGACAGTGCCGCAATCGGATCTCTGCTATGACTTCATGACCAGGCTCAGCCCGGCCACCATCAAGACCACATCCTGCGCAATTGCCGCAATCCGCTGATGAAGTCGGCCGGCCTCGTCGCGGAAGCGGCGAGCGAGCACGTTGTCGGGGACGATGCCAAACCCGACCTCGTTCGAAACCAGAACGAGTGTCGCCGGCGACCGGACGATGCTTTCCAGCAGGGACGACGACGCGAGCCCAATGTCGGCGTCACGACATAGGAGATTGCTCAGCCACAACGTGAGGCAGTCCACGACGGCGACATCGCTCGGGGTCAGGCTGTCAATTGCCGTCGAAAGATCGACAGGTGCCTCGACCGTGTGCCAGCCCGGGCCACGTTCAGCTTTGTGCCGGACGATCCGGTCAGCCATCTCGTCATCGAGCGCCTCGGCGGTTGCGATCATGACCAGCCTTCCGTCCTGCCTGCCAGCGGTGTCCTCGGCCAGACGCTGTGCGTGCGCGCTCTTCCCGGACCGTGCACCGCCGAGAATCAGTATCTTGGACATTTCCCACTCCTATTGACCTGAACGCCGCGCGGGTCGTAGTTAGCGTCACGCATCAGGTTCCTCGAAAGAGGATCAAAAGGGAACTCGGGTTCAAAATCCCGGGCTGCCCCCGCAACTGTAAGCGGCTAGCCCGCGCATCAAAGTCCACTGAGTCGTTTGGCTTGGGAAGGCGATGCGCATGGCGATGATCCGCAAGCCAGGAGACCTGCCCGATGCGGTCGTCCTTCGTTCGGCCGGGGTGCGCCGCGCGAACGGGTTCTGCCCGGGTGGCGACGTTCGCGCACCGCGTCCGGACGCGGCTCACGCCGACGCGCTTCAGGTTCGCGGCGGGGTCTTCGTTCGGCACGGTTCCTTTTGTCGCCAACGAGGGACCTGAATCTTGACGAAATCCATCTTGATGAATTCACTCGCCGCTGCCGCGATCGGCATTGGCGGCCACGCGGCTGCGCAATCTGTGCCCGCGGACGCCTCCCAGCCGTACGAAGAAGTGGTGGTCGTCGCCACCCGATCACCCCAGACGCTCGACCGCATCGGCAATTCGGTGACCGTCCTCGACACCGCCGCGATCACTGCCAGCCAGGCAATCGACGTCGCCGACCTGCTGGCCCAGACCCCGGGCGTCACGATTTCGCGCAGCGGCGGGCTGGGAGAAACGACCTCGGTCAGTATCCGCGGCGCCGATTCCGACCAGACCGTGATTCTGGTCGATGGCGTCAAGCTGACCGACCCGACATCGCCCGCCGGCAATTTCGATTTCGCGCACCTGCTGGTGGGCGATGCCGGGCGGATCGAGGTCTTGCGCGGACCGCAATCGACGCTGTGGGGCAGCGATGCGATGGGCGGCGTGGTGAACATCATCACTGCCACTCCAACGGGACCCTTTTCAGCCGACGGGCAGGTCGAGGGCGGATCGCGTGGGACGGTTTTTACGCGCGCAGGCGTGGGCGGCGTTTCCGACCAGGTCGACTGGCGGGTGGCCGGGGGATACCTGACGACCGATGGCATCCCCGCGTTCGACCAGAGGCTCGGCGGGCGCCAGCCGAACGGATATCATAACGGCACGCTCAGCGGGACGACGCGGGTCAACATCACCGATATAGTTTCGGTCGATCTGCGCGGTTACTTTATTCATGACCGGAACGATTTTGACAGCTATCCGCCGCCCAATTTTGTGCTTGCCGATACGCACGATTACGGCGTATCCGACGAGTATATCCTCTATGCCGGTCTCAATCTCGATCTCTGGGACGGGCGGTTCAAGAACCGGGTCGCATTCCAGTATACCGACGTCGAACTGGGCAATTTCAACATCACGCTTCCGGTGACCACGACGTTCCTTGGCACCGGCCGTACCAGGCGCTTCGAATACCAGGGGACGCTGGACATCACGCAGGATTATAAGCTTGTGTTCGGCGCCGAGTCACAGCGATCGACGATGAGCGTCTCATCACCCGACGCGTTCGATCCCAACCCTGCCCCGACCACCGGGCGGGACAACATCAACAGCCTGTACGGCCAGATCCAGGCGACGATCCTGCCGGGCCTGACCCTGACGGGCGGCGTCCGCTGGGACGACCAGAATCTTTTTGGGGGTCATACGACGGGCCAGGTCGCAGTTGCCTGGTCGCCGAATGATGACGAGACGATCCTGCGCTCCAGCTTCGGCCAGGGTTTCAAGGCGCCGAGCCTTTATCAGCTGTTCAGCCCGTATGGGAATACCGGCCTGCGTCCGGAGCAGGACGAAGGCTGGGACGCGGGCATCGAGCAGCATCTGTTCGATGACAAGGCGGTGCTGCGCGCGACCTATTTTCATCGCGACACCAGCGATGTCATCGATTTCGTCTCCTGCTTCGAGAACCCCGTCGCGCGATGTGCGACACAGCCCCTCGGCTATTATGACAATATCGACCGCGCTGTGGCCGATGGCGTGGAATTCGAAGCCACTGCAAAGCTCCTCGCGGACTTGTCGGCATCTGCGAATTACACCTACACGAGGTCCATCAATCGGTCGCCAAACAGCCCGGACTTCGGCAAATACTTGGCCAGGCGTCCGCAGGATACCGCCAATGCCGCGCTGACCTATCTGTGGCCTTTCGGCCTCTCCACAACGATTGCCGTACGGTATTCGGCGCGGAGCTTCGACGATTATGCGGATAGGGTCCCGCTTGGCTCCTATACTGTGGTGGATGTGCGCGGGTCCTACCAGCTGACCGATAGGGTGGAGCTCTATGGGCGGATCGAGAACCTCTTCAATCGGCATTACGAGACGGCCTATGGCTATGGTCAGCTTGGTCGGGGCGCGTTCTTCGGCGTCCAGGCAAAGCTTTAGGGAGCAGATACGGTGGCCGGACTCGCCCTGGCCGAATTCCGGCGTCACGGCGGCCGCCTGAGCGCGGCCGCCGGAGCGTTTCCGGATGCGCCGCTGCCATGGGTCGACCTCTCGACTTGTATCAATCCCGAGCCCTATCGAGTACGGCTTTCGGGCCGGGCGAGCTTGACCCGCCTGCCGCAGCCCGAAGATGTCGCGGCGTTGGAAGCAGCGGCGGCGACGGCTTTCGGCTTGCCGGACGTTCGTTACATCGCAGCGTTGCCGGGCAGCGAGATCGGGTTGCGGCTGCTTCCCCGCCTGTTGGGCGCCGGCAGTGTCGCGATCGCCGGCCCGACCTATGGGGGCCATGAGGAGGCCTGGAGCGATGCCGGTGCACGGCCGATGGCCGTCGCGCTCACCGACATCGAACAGGTCGCCACCGATGTCATTGTCGTCGTCAATCCCAACAATCCGGACGGGAGAGTGACCCCGCCTGATGCGCTTCGCGCGGTCGTCGCGCGACAGGCCGGCCGCGGCGGCTGGCTGGTGGTGGACGAGGCCTTCGCGGACCTGATCCCAGGCGGCAGCGTCGCTCCCGACGTCGGCGGAGCGCTGGTCGTGCTGCGGTCATTCGGCAAGTTCTATGGCTTGCCGGGCATCAGGCTGGGATTCGTCCTCGCCAACCCGGCCGTCATCCGGAAAATCCGCGCTGCGCTCGGCGACTGGCCGGTTTCGACCGTCGCCGTCGCGGCCGGCCGCGCCGCTTATGCCGACCAGGACTGGGCGGCGCGAACGCGCAGGCGCCTTGCGCGTCAGGCCGAGCGCCTCGACCATGTTCTCGGGCGCGCCGGCATCGACATTGTCGGCGGCACTGACCTATTCCGCCTGGGCCGATGCGCGGATGCCGAAACCCGCTTTACGCGCCTGGCGCAGCATGGAGTGCTGGTGCGTCCGTTCGCGCGGGATTCGCGCCTGCTCCGGTTCGGCCTGCCGCGCGACCAGTCGGCGTGGCGCAGGCTCGAAATGGCATTGGAGGACAATGCGGGATGAGCGACGAAACCGAAGACGAGCGCAACCGCGCTCACAACGAAGCCATGCGGGCGCTGAAGGCCGAACGCGATGCGCTGATGGCCGGCAAGGTTCCGGGACAGGGACTCCTTCTGGTCCATACCGGGGACGGAAAAGGCAAGTCGACGGCCGCCTTCGGCATGGCGGCGCGGGCGCTCGGCTGGGGCATGAAGGTGGGCGTGGTTCAGTTCATCAAGGGCAAGTGGGTCACCGGCGAGCGCCGTTTCTTCACCCGCTTTCCCGATCAGCTGACATTCAAGGTCATGGGTGAAGGATTCACCTGGGACACACAGGACCGGGCGCGCGATATCGCCGCCGCCGAAGCGGCCTGGGAAACCTCTCTAGCGATGATCGCCGATCCGGCGCTGGATTTCGTCCTGCTCGACGAACTGAATATCGTGCTGCGCTATGAGTATCTCAGCATTTCCGCGGTGGTCGAAGCGCTGAAGAGCCGGCCGCGCGACAAGCATGTCTGCATCACCGGTCGCGACGCGCATCCCGACCTGATCGCCATCGCCGACCTGGTCACCGAGATGACGCTCGTCAAACACCCGTTCGAGCAGGGGATCAAGGCGACCAAGGGAGTCGATTTCTGATGGGCAGCCGGCACTCGATCATACGGAGCCTGTATGCGGTCGCCTTGTTGGGTATTTCCGTCGCGATGATGGCCCGGGCCGAGCCGCTTCCCCGTGTCGTCTCGCTCAATCCCTGCCTGGACGCGATCCTGATCCACGTGGCGGACCGTGCACAGATACTGGCACTCAGCCACTATGCGCGGCAGGTCCAGACTTCCGACATCGCGCGGGAGGCCGCCAATTTTCCCATCACCTACGAAACGGCGGAGGAGGTCGTGGCGCTCAAGCCCGATCTGGTGCTGGAGAGCGGCCACACCTCGCCGGCGACGCGATCCGCGCTGGCACGGCTCGGCGTCCGGACGGCGCTGCTGACCGTGCCCGACACCGTCGCGGACAGCCTGGCGGAAGTCCGGCGGGTCGCCGCCCTGGTCGGCCACCCCGATCGTGGCGAGGCCCTGGTCGGCCGAATCGAGGCGGCGCTGGCCGCGGCCGCGCCGCCGCCGGGTACTAAGCGGATCGCCGCCCTGGTGTTCCAGCCCAACGGCCTCGCCGCCGGGGGTGGCACGCTGGTCAATGAGATGCTGACGCGGACCGGTTTCCGGAATGTCGGGGAGCGGTATGGCATCGTCCAGTGGGGCAATGTCCCGCTGGAGCGGGTGCTGGCCGACCCGCCGCAGCTCCTGCTGTCGGACAAAGTCTCCCCGGGCGCGACGAGCTGGGCCGAGCGGGTGATCAGCCACCCTGCCCTCGCCAGCATCGCCACACGCATGAAACGCGCCTTCTTCCCCGAACCGCTGCTTTATTGCGGGGGCCCGGTGCTGATCGACAGCGCGGCCGCGCTCAGCGCCGCGCGTCTGGCCTACCTGGCCGACGGATCATGAATCGGCGTCGAATCCTGTTCGTCATGCTGCCGACGGCGCTGGTACTGTTTTCGCTGCTGTCGCTGATCGCGGGCAAGGTCTGGGTGCCATGGAGCGCCTGGGTCACCCACGCGGCCGATCCGAGATGGTCGATCGTGTGGGAGCTCAGGCTGCCGCGCACCATTCTTGGGATCGCGGTCGGGGCAGCGCTCGGCATGTCGGGCGCGGCGCTGCAGGGCTATACCCGCAACCCGCTGGCCGATCCCGGCCTCCTCGGCGTTTCCTCGATGGCCGCACTGGGGGCGGTCCTGACGATCTATCTCGGTCTCAGCGTGAAGGACCCCTGGCTGCTCTCGGCCGCGGCAATGGCGGGCGCGGGCCTGGGCGTGGTCGTTCTCCTGGTGCTGTCGGGCGCGACCGGCGGTATCGTCACATTTCTCCTGGCCGGAATCGTCCTGAATACGCTTGCCAGCGCGGGGGTGACCCTGGCGCTGGGTCTCGCGCCCAGCCCGTGGGCGGTCAACGAGATCGTCAACTGGCTGATGGGGTCGCTGCAGGACCGCAGCATCCAGGATGTTCGCATCGCCGTCCCCTTCATCGCGGTGGGCTGCGCGATCCTCATGTTCACCGGCCGCGCACTCGACGCGCTGACCTTGGGCGAGCCGGGCGCACGGGCGCTGGGGATCGACGTCGGCCGCACGCGTCTTCTCCTGGTCCTGGGCCTCGGCCTCGCGACGGGCGCCAGTGTCGCAGTTACCGGCGTCGTCAGCTTCGTCGGGCTGGTGATTCCGCATCTGCTGCGCCCGTTGCTCGGCGCACGTCCCGCCTCCCTGCTGCTGCCGAGCGCGCTTGCCGGTGCGGCGCTGGTTCTGGCCGCCGACATCGTGGTGCGCCTCACACCGGCCACTGTCGAGATCAAGCTTGGCGCCGCAATGGCGGCCTTGGGCGCACCCTTTTTCCTGTCCATCCTGATCCGCCTCCGCCGGAAGCTCGCATGAGCGTGCTCAAGACTGAAAACCTGTCGGTCCGGCTCGGCGGGCGGACCATCCTCGAAGGGCTGACCGCCGTCTTCTCGACTGGGCAGGTCACCGCGATCATCGGCGCGAACGGCGCCGGCAAATCGACCTTCCTTTCCTGCCTGGCCGGTTTACGCCGGCCCGATGCCGGTACGTCTTCACTCGGGGATCAGCCGGTCTTGGCATTGCCGCACCGAGAGCGAGCGCAACGCATCGGCTTCCTTCACCAGACGCCGGAGATCGCCTGGGCGATCGATGTCGAAACCCTGGTCGGGCTGGGCCGGATTCCCTATGTCGGCGGGCGTGGCCTGTCGGCGGCCGATCGCGCGGCGGTGGCGCGGGCGCTCGACCTGGCGGACATGGCCGGCTTCGCCGACCGGGACGTGACCACGCTGTCGGGCGGCGAGCGGGCGCGCGCACTGATCGCGCGGGCGCTGGCGGGCGAGCCCGAGT
Organism: uncultured Rhodospirillales bacterium; assembly: GCA_964631425.1. Lineage (GTDB taxonomy): Bacteria > Pseudomonadota > Alphaproteobacteria > BOG-932 > Roseiterribacteraceae > BOG-932. Next base: position 6,761 of record CAZVYC010000056.1, on the reverse strand, counting down.
GGCTGCTGGCGGACGAGCCGATGGCCGGGCTCGATCCCGGCCATCAACTGGACATGGCCGACCTGTTCAGGAGGTTCGCGCGCGACGGCAAGGGCGTGATCCTGACACTGCACGATTTGAGCTTCGCGGCGCGCCTGGCCGATCGCGTCATTGTGCTGGCCGACGGGTGCATCGTCGCGGACGGCGCGCCGACCCAGGCATTGTCGCCGCCGGTGCTGGCGCACGCCTATGGAATCGAAACCCGCTTTACCGACGGAGCGGCCGGGCCACTGATCGAGCTGGTCGGGCGGAGCCGTCTCTGAAATGGGGGCTGATATCGGATTCCATCTGAAGCTGGCGGTCGCCGCCCTCGCGCTGGAAGCGGCCGTCGGCTACCCGGAGCGGCTCAACCGCCGAGTCGCACATCCGGTGGTCTGGGTCGGCGCAGTGATCGATTGGCTGGAGCGGCGCTGGAACCGGCTCGAGCGCGGCCCGACCCGGAGAAGGGCTGCCGGGATCGCGGTGATGGTCATCATCGTCGGCGCCTGCTGGATCGTCGGCACTGCACTGGAGCGTGCAGCCGGTCACGGCACTTGGGGCCTGGCGCTGCTGGCCCTCGTCGCCACGGTCGGCTTGGCGCAAAACAGCCTTTGGCGCCACGTCGCCGCGGTCGATCGCGCATTGGGTGCACCGGAAATCGATGCAGCCCGGGTTGCTGTCGGGCAAATCGTCGGTCGGGACGCGGAACGGCTGGACCGCGCGGGCATCTTGACGGCCGCGCTGGAAAGCCTCGCCGAAAGCTTCAACGACGGTGTTGTCGCACCGGCCTTCTGGCTCGCCGCCGCCGGCTTGCCGGGCTTGTTCGCGTATAAGGCCATCAACACGGCCGATAGCATGATCGGGCACCACGAAGAACGGTGGCGCGCCTTCGGCTGGGCCGCCGCGCGGATCGATGATCTCGTAAACCTGATTCCGGCGCGGATCGCCGGCATGCTGATCATCGTGGCCGGCGGCGGCGGACTTACGACCATGCTACGCGATGCGCCGAAGCATGCCTCGCCCAATGCCGGCTGGCCCGAGGCCGCGATGGCGGGGGCGCTCGGCGTCAGCCTCGGCGGACCGGCCGCTTACGACGGCGTGGTCCACGAACGGGCGGTGTTCGGCGGCGGCGCCCCGCCGGTGCGACCCGACCTGAGGCGAGGACTCCGCCTCTATCTTCGGGGCTGCGCGATTCTGTGGCTCTCGCTAGCCGCGGGAGCGCTCGCATGGCAGCGCCGATGATTCCACGATACGAACGAGCATCATGACGGATTTCATCATCCCAGCCATACCGCCCCTGGATCACGACCTTCGAGCACAGCTGCGGGCCAAGCTGGACGGCAAGGCCAAGCCGCCCGGGTCGCTGGGCAGGATCGAGGATCTCGCCGTTCGCCTGGGACTGATTCAGAATCGGCTCGACCCGACGATTGACCGCGCCCTGACGCTGGTGTTCGCCGCTGACCACGGCCTGACCGAGGAGGGCGTCTCGGCCTATCCCGCCTCGGTCACTACCGCCATGGTCCAGCTTTTTCTATCGGGACGCGCCACGGTCAACGCCTTCGCCCAGGCAGCCAATGTCGACGTGCGCGTCGTCGACGCCGGTGTTGCCGCCGAGCTTCCGGACCATCCGGGCCTGATCGCGGCGAAGATCCGTCACGGCACCCGCAACGCCGCCCGCGAGGGCGCGCTGACGGCAGCTGAGGTCGCGGAGGCGTTGGCGCGGGGGATTTCTCTGGCTGAGGAAGCGGCGGCTGACGGTTTCGATGCGATCGCGCTGGGCGAGATGGGCATCGGCAACACCGCCACGTCCGCGCTTCTGATGCACAGGCTGCTGCCGGCGCCGCTCCATGATTGCATCGGCCAGGGCGCCGGCCATGACGAGGCCGGGATGGCGCGCAAGCGGGCCGCCCTCACCCGCGCCTGCGCCCGCAGCACGGCGACGGCGCCGCTCGACGCCCTTCGCGAGTTCGGCGGGTTGGAAATCGCCATGATGGCCGGAGCGGCGATGGGCGGCGCGGCGCGGCGGCGCACCATTCTGGTTGACGGCTTCATCTCCAGCACCGCGCTGCTGGTCGCGGCGCGGCTTCAGCCCCCGGTGCTTGACTATTGCCTCTTCGCGCACCGATCGGCCGAGAAGGGCCATGACTTGCTGTTGCGCGGGCTGGGCGCGGAGCCGATCCTGGATCTCGGTCTCCGCCTCGGCGAGGGCACCGGTGCGGTCCTTTCGGTTCCTGTTATCCGGGCGGCCGCGCGCCTGCTGACCGACGTTGCCGATCTCGCCGAAGTCGTGGGAGCGCCATGATCGATCTGGGTCGCGAAGGGCGCCTGTTCGTATACGCGGTGCAGTTGCTGACCCGCCTGCCGACGCCGGCGCTGGTGCCGCCGTCTCCCGACGCCCTGGCGCACTCGGCCAAATATTTCCCGCTGGTCGGCATGCTGGTCGGCGCCATGGCCGCCTCCATCCTGCTGCTGGCCAGCCTTGGGCTGAACGGTGCATTGCCGGCCCTGCTGGCCGTCGGCGTCGGCATCGCCATCACAGGCGCGTTCCACGAGGATGGATTGGCCGACACTGCGGACGGCCTGGGCGGAGGATCCACCCCGGCGCGACGGCTGGAGATCATGAAGGATAGCCGCACGGGAACCTATGGCATCATCGCGCTTGGACTCGTCCTGGCGATCAAGGTGGCCGCGTTGACCGAGATCACGCCGCCCCTCACGGCCGCAGTTGCCCTGATCGCAGCGCACGCCGGGGGACGGGCCGCCACCGTGATCGTGATGGCGCGCCAGCGTTATGCGCGTGATCCCGGGACTGCAAAGGTGAAGCCAGGTGCAGTCGGCATCACGCACGCCGACTTGCTGATTGCCGTCGTCCTGGCCTTGCCGCCCCTGCTGCTCATGCCGTCGGCGGGCGCCCTGGGTGGGGTCATAGTTGGCGGCGTGGCCGCTTCTTGGCCGGCACTGAGCGCGCGAAAGCTGATTGGCGGTTATACAGGCGATGTCCTGGGCGCTGTCGAGCAGGCGTTCGAAGCAGGCTTCCTGGTCGGCGCGTCGGTCGCCTATGGTGGATCGTGACGCTCATCGTATGCCCGCTCGCGCGGGTTGCTGCACAATGCGCGGCGCTGAGGCCGTCCCGCATCATCAGCTTGCTGTCGCCGGATATGGGGATCTCGCCGGCGCCATGCCCCGAGGCGCGCCAGATCAATTTTTTCTTCAATGACGTCGCCGAACCGCGCGACGGCCTGATCGCGCCCGACGAAGCGGCTATCCGGCGGCTTCTCGAATTCGGAGCCGAGGATACCGCTTGTGTGACGTTGATCTATTGCTGGGCCGGTATCAGCCGCTCCCCGGCGGCTGCTTTCGCGTTGGCCTGCCAAAGGCATCCAGGTATATCCGAACGAGAAATTGCCCTTTTGCTGCGGCTGCGCGCACCCGCTGCGACACCGAACCCGCTTATGGTCCGGCTGGCCGACATGTTGCTTGGGCGCGGCGGCCGGATGATCGCCGCGATCGCATCGATCGGGCGCGGGTGTGAAGCCAGCGAGGGAGCAATGTTCGAAATCGACTGCAGCCCAATCCACTCGGCTCAGCGCACGCTGGGGTTTAAAAGACCCGAATGAGGTCGGCGGGCTGCCACATCGGCGGCGAACCCGATGGCCGGCTTGTGACTGAGCGTGTCGAGGGGCAGGATTGCGCTGTCCTCGAACTTCTCGAAGAACGGCAGCGCGAAATCGCCGGGAATGGCGGCTAAAAACCTGCGCCGTCCCGATTCGATCCATGGGGAAACGCCGGGACCTCGACCTGCCCGCCATGTCGCTCGATCCATAGGCTGCCGAGTTGAGCCGTCGGGTATTGCGAACTGCTGATGCATTGAGCCTGGGGGTCGGCACCGGTTTTCGTTTCCAACTGCCAAGCCATGCAGGCCCAAAACCGGTCACTTTCGCACCACAGTATTCGTTTGGCCTTTCTCGACGATATCGATGACGAGCAACTTGAGCGGCTTGCCGCCGATATTGGCGCCCGTGTGCCATTGCCCTACCGATTCGAGGATGAAATCTCCTGGCTTGTAGGTATCCTTTCGGCCGGTTTCCATGTTGGTCACCCGCAGCTCCCCCGATAGTACATATCCGTAGCGGGGATAGAGATGTTTGTGCACCGGCAATGTCGCGTCCGGCGCGACGTCGTAGATCGAAACAACGATCTGCGCATCCTTCTGGGGCAAGACGATGGGCTGTCCACTCGATGTAACGGTGGTCGATAACAACTCCGTGATCGCAACATCTTTTCGCTCCTGCGCCTGCAGCGTCGCAGTGCCCAGCGCGAAGAAGGCCGCAACCAACCAAACGAGTTTCATTGACCTTTTCATGTCCGGTTTGACTCCTCGCTGCCCTGCAGACAGTTTCGGGAACCGTCATTGCAGGGATATGTCGACATCGGGTAAACGGGCTACCGTTGAAATAATCGTCGTCCAAGAACGGCTGATTCCGGCAAAATTATCAGACGCTAGCCGAGTACTACAACAATGTGCGGACGCACCTGTCTTTAGACAGGGATGCACCAATTCATCGTGCGCTCTGCCGCCGCGCTCGGTCGGACCAAGAAAGCGACGCTTGCGGGACACTCGCTTCATGCTGCGGCCGCTTCTTCAACATCGATCTGATTAACGAGGGTGGGGCAATTTCAATGCCGATTGATACTCTGAGGCAGCCGTTACGCCCGTAACCCGATTTCGCGGCGCAGAAACCGGCCCGTAACTTCCCTTTGCTTCCATCCCGAGGCGGCCACAACGACCGCTCAATCGGAGGCGAGAGTGAGTACGGCAATGACCCCCATGAATGCCTTGATACATCGGGCAACGACGCATGCCGACGGGACTGCCTTCATCTACGATGAAGTTTCGTGGATCTATCATGATCTGCTGAGAGGCGCTGAGCAGCTATCTCGCGCGTTCCTGGCCCATGGTATTCGGCAGGGAGACCGGGTTGTACTCCACATGCCGAACACGCCGGAAATGGCGGTTGCCCTGTATGCGTGTTTTCGCGTCGGAGCTATCGCCTGCCCGACGAACCTGCGGTTCAAGACCGCCGAACTGCGCGAGATCTTCCAGCGCCTGCAGCCCGCCCTCTATCTCGGCGAGGTGGCGGCCATCGTGCAACTGTCGCGCGGCGCGGGTGAGCCGCGCTTGGCGCCATTCTGAGCGATGCCAAGCAGCAGCTCGCGGATTACAAGGTGCCGGAGCGGCTCTGGGCTGTCGATGCCGTGCCGCGCAACCCGCTCGGCAAGGTCGATCGACGGGCGGCGGCAACGGTGATGCTCGGCCGGGCCGCCTGATCCGCGTGGCATCGCTGCCGCCATCCCTGAGAATCTGAAGCAGCAACCGGCTGTTCGCGGACCAGCGTCCACAAACGGTGGCTGAGGACTGGGCGAGTTGGGCGACGACGACATTGGCGCCCAACTCGCCTAGCGCGAACGCGGCCCCTTTTATGCCCGTGGCACGACAAGCGGAAGGGCGGCTGACACCGGCACGCTCGTCCAGCCGCCTGTGGCGGCGCCCGGCACTGCTCGCATCATGGTGGCGAGCCTCGGGCGGTCTTAGTTCCTCGGCCGCCGGCGGCCGGAAAAAATCTTGCGCGGAGGGTCTTGAAATAAAGATGACGATCGTCATCTTTACAATCATGACGTCCGTCATGAAAGAAGCGAATGGCCGCTCCTGTGACGGCTCGCCCAATGGGGTAACTGATCATGACCCGCACAATCTCATTCCCAGCCCTCCTCGCGACCATCGTTGTCACAGGCGCCGCCGCGATCCCAGCCTATGCGGATACCGTTTCCGAGAACCCGGCCCAGGCCTGGATCACGCGGATTGAGGATCCCGCCTTTTCGCCGGCACATCCCAGTGGCGTCACCGTCACGGGCGACCCCGCGCAGGCTTTCCTTGCGCGATTCGCCGCCCCCTCCTATTCGCCGGCGCAGGCGAAGCCGGTCGTGGTCGTAAGCGACAGCCATCCGGATCGCGACTTCATCGCGCGCCTGTCAACGGGCGACGCCCCAATCAGGGAAGCGACCGTGACGACGACCGTCCAGCAGACGGCTTCGCGTTCGGTAGCGCTGCTGCCTGGTGGTGACAGTAAGAGAACCGGACACTAGTCGGACAGGAGGCCGTTACCCTGGACCATCATGGTTCCAGGCTTGGCCACTGAAGCATTCACAAGGAGATCCGTCATGACCCTCAATCGTAAATTCCTCTTCGCTTTAGCCGCCGCTGTCGGGCTTGCAGCAAATGCTGGCGCCGTCCAGGCGCAGGACACGCTGCCGCCGGCCACCGCCAGCGTGAATGACCTCGGCGATGGCGCCTCCGCGCTGACCTATTGGGTCGACCGCAGCGATGGCCGCCTTGTCGTCACCACGGTCGACCTCGTCGTCCGGGATGGATCCGGAAACGGCGAAGATCATCACGCTATCGTACGGTTTTCGGCGCTGTTGTCGCCCGGACAGTCGCAAACCGTGTCGGTCCCGGCGTCCGATGGGGCGCAGCCGCAAGAGCTGCAGATCCAGCGCATTGGGGATCGGATCGCGGTAACGCGGGTTTCCGCGACGCCCGTCGCCGCCAATTCCGCCAGGGTCCACTGATATCTCGACAAGCCGGGCGAGAACCCCGCTCGGCCTGCGATCGACGGGAAGTGCCCGTAGGATGCGCCGTGAGTCAGGGCGGCTTCCGCCACCCCAGTCAGGCGCGCCCATTGGCA
>CAZVYC010000055.1:4563-23213 GCA_964631425.1 uncultured Rhodospirillales bacterium | reverse complement strand
TCAATCCCGACGGCACCGTTCCCAACTATTGGGACAATACGAACCTGCTGACCCGCCCCGACGGATCGATCGTTCAAGGGCGTGACCAGTTGACCTTCAACGATACGAAGGTCGCCTTCATAGAGAACACCGCGTCGCTGCTGAACGACACGTTGAAAATCGTGACGGGCATCAAGCGTCAAGAGGTCAATCGCGAGGGCAACAACTCACTTGCCTCGGCGCTGGCGACCGGCAACCCCGCAGTCATCCACCCTTCGGCCGACTATCTCAGCTACCTGCCGGAATTGCAGGTCAGCTACCACATCACGCCCGAGCACTCGGTATTCGCCAACCTGCAGAAGAACGCGCGGGCACCCAGCAACTATACGCTGTATGAAAGCGTCTTCGCCACGATCGGGGATCAGAGGCAGGAAACCTCCTGGGATCTGGATATCGGCTATCGGTATCAGACACCGGATATCCTGGCGTCGATCTCGCTGTACGCGATCAATTTCCAGAACCGGCAGGTCTTCATCACCTTGCCCGACCAGACTCTGACCGACTTCAATGCCGGCACCGTCCACAATCGCGGCTTCGAAGGCGAGCTTGGCACTGCCAGGCCGGTGGAAAACTTCAACCTCTACGGCTCGATCAGCTATAACAAGTCGACCGTCGAGAGCAATATCGTGACGGGCGGCAATCCTGTCCCGACCGAGGGCAAGAATTTCGTGAATACGCCGAAATGGCAGGTTTCGGGCGTGGTCGAATATCTGCCGCCGATTTTGCCCGGCTCGTACATCAGCCTGTCACCGAAATACACGTCGAGCCGCTGGGCAACGCTCATCAACGATCAGAAGGCCAAGGGCTTCGTGGACGTCGATCTCGCGGCCGGCTACAAGTTCGACGACACATTGTTCGATCCGCTTTACGACGTGAAGCTCCAGTTCAACGTCACCAACCTGCTCGACCGCGACTACCTGTACTTCGCGTTCGGCAACAGCAGCACCGGAATCAATGCCTATTCGGTAAAAGCTTTGAACGGAAAGACGGTGAGCGGCAGTTCGCCGTCGTATTCGGTCGGCGGCCCACGCTTCTTCAGCGTGAAGCTCTCGGCCTCGTTCGGGCCGCACGGTCAGGCGCCCGCGCCGACACCGGCGACCTACACGCCGCCGGCCCCCGTGCCGCCTACCCCGGCGAGCGTCCGCAGCTATCTGGTCTTCTTCGACTTCAACAAGTCGGATTTGACCCCGCAAGCGGTGCAGGTCGTCGACCTGGCTGCCGCCAATGCCGGGCCGGCCAAAGTGACCGAGATCACGGTCACCGGCCACACCGATACGGTGGGATCGGACGCCTATAACATGCGTCTCTCCCGCCGGCGCGCGGAGTCGGTGGCGGCCGAGCTCGAGAAGAAAGGCATCGCTTCTTCCGAGATCGAGATCGTGGCCAAGGGCAAGCACGACCTTCTGGTCCCGACCGGCGACGGCGTGCGCGAGCCGCAGAACCGCCGGGTCGAGATCGTCTATGGCGGGCCGACCTCGTAACCGTCTGGTATCATCCCGCGGAGGGGCGCGGTGCCGCCCCTCCGCCCCAAGCTTCTTCCTGGAGGCGCCTCATGTTCACCAACTACGAATGGCTGCATACGCTCACTTTCTGGGTGCTTTATGCGGCGTTGGCCCTGGCGACGTTCGTCATCATCGAACGCGCCATTTTCTATTCGCGGACCGCGCGCTTCGCAGTTCGCCTGCTGGCCGCGATGCCGCACGACATCGAGCGGGTGGAAGAGCTGCCGCCCGAGCTGCTCGACCAGGACAGCGTTCCGACCCAGGTCGTCCGCGACATGCTGAAATGGCGGAGCAAGGCCAGGACCCGCTACGAGCTGGAAGACTCGTCGGAAGCGATCTTCATCGAGGCCAAGAGCCGCCTCAGCCGCCATCTGTGGATGCTCGACACGATTGTGACGGCGGCGCCGCTCCTGGGCCTGCTCGGCACCATCCTCGGCATCATCGACACCTTCACGGCGCTGGCGCAATCCGGCATTTCAGACCCGGCCGGCGTCAGCGCCGGCATCGGCACGGCCCTGTTCGCGACCGCGCTCGGCATTTCGACCGCGCTCTACGGCCTCGTGTTTCACAACGCCTTCCACGAGCGGGTCAATCGCATCGGCGACTATCTGAAGATTCTGCTGATCCGCGCCGGCACGCACAACCACGCCGCGCAGCTGGCCGCCGCCTGATACCATTGTGATGCCTCTCACCCCGCGTGCCTGATCGAGGCTCCCTCGCCCAACGGGGCGAGGGGATCTCTGAAGCTACTTGTCAGCCGCCGCGATCATTGCGACGAAGGGAAAGGAGCGTCCCTTCAGCAGCAGCGAGCCCATGGCGGTCATCACCTCGCCATGCTTCACGGCTCCATTCAATTCATACCGGAACGGGGTCTCGGTCAGGCCTTGGGTGTTCGTGTAATTGATGAACGCCTCAAACACCTCGTCGGCCGGTTGGTCCATCAGGTGCGGCGGGGCCAAAAACTCAAAAGTGTTCTCGCCGCCTTCGCCATAAGCCATCATCGTGGCCTTGTACCGCGCAAGCTCGGGCATCGCCGATTTATCTCCAACCAGCCGAAGGAATCTGCGTGGGGTGGACATGGAACAACGCCATGAGGGAACGGTCACCCCACTCTAACCTCCGAAACCGCGCGGGACAATGCCGAAATCTATCCTTCGCTTTGCAGGTACTGTCGCTTGTGGCCCTAAATCTGGACCTTTATTCCAATCTCGAAGACATCCTCATCGGGAACGCGCAGGAAGTCGCTGAGCCGCAGGCTGATCTTGCTCATGAGGCTGTAGACATGCCAGAGCACCAGCGGAAAGTAGGAGCCGCTCGGGCGCCGGCTGACATGTTCATAGGCGATGTAATAATGAACGTCGCCTTTCGCGCAGGTGAGGCCCATCCTGCCGCAGCCTTTGACGAAGGTCGGCAGGTCCGGCAGTTGCAGGAAACCGAGCCGCGCGATCACACGATGGAAGCCATGGCCGAGCTCCTCGATCGTCAGGCGTTCGCGCGCGTGTACAACGGGGCGACCGACCGGCTCGATCGTCATCAGGATCACGTCCTCGTGCAGCACCTTGTTGTGCCGAACCTGCTGCAAGAGTAGCGGGCTGGTGTTGTGCTCGGCTCGGGTTACGAAAATGGCGCAGCCGGGCACGCGCGCCACCAGCTGCTCGTCGAGCGTATCGAGGAATTCGTTAAACGGCACTGTCAGTTCGTCCAGCCGGCGCTGAACTTCCAGCGTTCCACTGCGCCAGACCAGCATGAGAAAGGCGAGCACGCCGCCGACCACCAACGGAAACCAGCCGCCTTCGACGAACTTGGTCGCGTTCGCCGCGAGGAAGATAAGGTCGATGGTGGCGAAGACGCCGATCAGCAGGATCGCCGGGATCAGCGGCCAGTGCCAGTTATGGCGGACGACGTTAAACAGCAGGATGCTGGTCACAAGCATCGTGCCTGACACCGCGATGCCGTAGGCGGCGGCCAGGTGGCTCGACGTCTTGAACACCAGCACCACAATGATCGACCCCAGCATGAGTGCCCAGTTGACGCCCCCGATATAGATCTGTCCCTGGTGCCGGCCCGAGGTCGAACGGACGAGCAATCGCGGAACCAGCCGCATCTGCATCGCCTGCCGGGTGAGCGAGAACGCGCCGCTGATCAGCGCCTGGCTGGCGATGATGGTTGCCATGGCCGCGAGAACGACGAGCGGCAGCGCCGCCCAGGTGGGTGCCAATTCGAAGAAGGGATTCTCGGCCGCAGCCGGTCGATGGAGCACCAGCGCGCCTTGGCCGAAATAGGACAAGATCAACGCCGGCAGGACGAGACCGAACCAAGCCCGCCGGATGGCCGGTGCCCCGACATGGCCCATGTCGGCATAGAGCGCCTCGGCGCCGGTCAAAGCGAGGAAGGCAGCCCCCACGACGGGCAGCAGGTACTTGCCGCCATGAGCCAACAGCCGGACCGCGTAGAGCGGATTGAGCGCAGCAAGAATGCCCGGAGTCGCCAGGATGCCGGACAGCCCGATCACGCCGATCACCACGAACCAGATGATCATCACCGGCCCGAACAGGCTGCCGATCTGGCCGGTGCCGCGGAACTGAATGCCGAACAGCCCGACCAGCACCATGAGCGTCAGCGGCAGGACCCAATCCTTGAGAACCGGCGCCGCCACATCGAGTCCTTCGAAGGCGGAAAGCACCGAGATGGCCGGCGTAATCACCCCGTCACCGTAGATGAAGGCGGCGCCGATGATCCCCAGCACCACAAGCACCGGGAAGCCACGATGGATGATGTGCTTGCCTGCCGTGACCAGCGATAGCAACGCCAGGATGCCGCCCTCGCCCTCGTTGTCCGCACGCATGACGACGATCACGTATTTCAGCGCGACGACGAAGATGATGGCCCAGAAGATCAGGCTGACGATGCCCAGCACGTCATCAGGCGTCGGCGTCGCGTGGCCGGTCGCGCCCAGCGCGACCTGAAACGCATAAAGCGGCGACGTGCCGATGTCGCCGTAGACGATGCCGATCGCGGTGACGGCCGGAATCAGCCATTTCCTACTCGAAGGACGACGGGCGACCGGCTGCTGTTCCGTCACCTTGGTTCCGGCGGAGTCCGCTTCCGGCATTGGCTGGCCTTCTCTTTCTGGTGCTGACTCGAGTCCTTGGCGAAACAGCAATGCCCGGATTTCGTTCGGCGGACCAGTGCTGTCAGGCTGTTTTGATGCCGGCGCGCCGCAACGCCGCGCCCGGCACGCGGGTGGCCGCAGCCACAGCGGTCATTGTGCCCGGCAGCAGCGTGGCGCCGGCTGCGATCACCATGCTGCCCAGCGGGCGAACCGAGAGGCGTGAGAGCGCGGTGGCAAACCGGACCGGGCCGGCAACGTCGCGCGCCACCCGGCGCTGACATTGCCGTGCGTCCGCACCTTCAAGGAAGAAATCGGCCGCGAGCCTGGCGCTGTGCAGCGCGATGGACATGCCGTCGCCTGAGAAGGAAGGAATTACCGCAGCCTGGTCACCCAGCCGCCACAGTCCGTCGTCTCCCAACGCGATATGGCCATAGGGGATCGCGGCAATCGCGAGCGGCCGCTCCCACGCCGCGCCGGCGCCGGCCAAGCGCTGATCCAGCAACGGCGTCGCGGCTCTGATGTCGCCCAGCAAGTCATCCCAACACTGGCCTACCTCTGTGAATCGACGGCGCCGAACGACCAGGCAGAGATTGGCGAGGCCACCCTCGACCGGCTCAAGGCCCGCGTAGCCCCCTGGAAAAAGCATCAGCTCGACATGGCCGGCGAGCGCGCGGGCTTGATCGGGTGCAAGCCGCCAATGCAACTTGAAGCCGATCATATCCGACTGCGGACCAGCGGGCCTGGGCCATCCCCGGAGGTCGTGCTTGCCGGTCGCGAGGAAAGCGGCCTGCCCTTCGACGTATTCGCCGTCCTGGAGCTTCGCGCGCCAAACCTGATCCCGCGGATCGAGCGCCGCCACGCGGGCGCCCAAGCGCAGCTCGGCCCCGGCCTCGGCAGCGTGCCGCAGCAGGGCCCAGTCCAGTGTCCGGCGCGAGAGGCTGAGTGCCGGGAACGGCAGGTCGACGCTCGTCACCCGACGCCCGCGCGCCAGCCGGACCCGGCCGATCCGCTCGGCGCCCAGAGCTTCGAGGTCGAGCCCCAGGCTGGTGAGATAGAGCACGGCTTCCCGGCTGAGGAATTCGCCGCAGACCTTATGATGCGGTCCGGCCTCGCGCTCCAGCAACACGACGTGCCGCCCGGCCCGCGCCACCCGGATCGCCAGCGCCGGGCCGGCAATGCCGCCGCCGACGATGAGCGCGTCGGCGGTCACCGTACGCCCCGGGCGCCGGCGATGAGCGCATCGGCGGTCATGCTACGCCCCGGGCGCCGACGATGAGCGCGTCGGCGGTCATGCTACGTGCCCGGGAGAGCCCTGTCGCGCATCCGGGCGACGCAGAGCCGGAACGGTATCCACCATTCGATCGCGGTCCCGCCCGGGGCAATCCCGGCCTGATCGAGCAATGCCTGCCAGTCACGCCGGGTGAAGCCGCGCGCGATCGAGATGGGCCCGTCATTCTGGACAAAGCGATGCCAGCCGGCCAGCCGCGACCAGTATTTGAAAAAGCGATAAGGCAGCCAGTGGCGGTGCAGGTCGCTGATGAACCAGCCGATCCGCGCGGTATCCTCCATCCAGCGGAGGAAGCGGACCAAATGCGCGTCGTCGAGATGGTGGGTGAATTGCGAACTGACGACGAGGTCGATGCCGTTCGGCGGGCGGTAATCGAACAGATCGGCGGTCAGCCAGCGGATCGGCCTGCCGGGCTTCGTCGCCTCGACCGCAGCCGCCGTGGACCAGGGGTTGAGATCGACGCCGGTCAAGTCGACCTCAATCCCGCGCCTTGCCGCCCAATGGTCGATCTTGCGCAGCATGCCGCCGTAGCCGCTGCCGACATCGACCACGGTGAGCGGCCGGTCTTTCGGCAGCAGCCCGCGATCGGCCAGCCGGTTCAGAAACGCCATCATCGGCCGATAGGTCAATGTCCAGAAATTGACCCGCTCGAGGTCGACGAGGCAGGCGCGGAATTCGTCCAGCCCGGTGACCTCGGTGTCCATCAGCTCCGGCTCGACCGAGCGTCGTGAGAAATCGAATTGGACCACGGGCGGAGATCCTCAGCTGGCCATTCTGAACAGCAGCGTTTCGGCTGTGAGGCCGGGGCCGAACGCCATGGCACAGCCCAGGCCGGCCAAGCCGCTTTCCATCAGCGCCTTCAGCACGAACATGATCGTCGCCGAAGACATGTTGCCGAAACGGTCGAGCACCTCACGGGAAGCCCAGAGCGCGCCCTGCGGCAGCGACAGCGCACCCTCGACCGCGTCGAGCACCGAGCGGCCGCCGGGATGGATCGCCCATAAGTCGATCTCTCCGGGCACGCGATTCTCCAGGATCTCCCCCCGGGCGGCGCGCAGCCCCTGGGCGATCGCGCCCGGCACCTGGCCCGACAGGAACATGTCGAAGCCGAGCTCGCGGATATTCCAGGTTATGAGAGCTTTCGTCTCGGGGACCAGCACCGCCCGGAAACGGTCGAGCGCGATGCCGTGCGGATCGGCGGTCACCAGCGAAGCCGCGCAGCCGTCGCCGAAGACGAGGAACGAGAGCACCTGCTCCAGGTCCTCGGTCTCCTGCAGGTGCAGCGTGCAGAGCTCGAGCGACAGCAGCAGCACCCGCGCCCTGGGTTCCGACCGCACGATATGGCGCGCCAGCTTGAGCGCGTTGATCGCGGCGTAGCAGCCCATGAAGCCGACGATGGTGCGTTCGACCGACGGCGAGAGGCCCAGCCGGTCGATCAGCTCAAAATCGAGCCCCGGCGCGGAAAACCCGGTGCAAGTGGTAACGATCACATGAGTGACGTCGCGCGCCCGGTCGCCAAGATCCAGGCCCGCCGCCGCTCTGGCGGCCAGCGCCGGCGCATCGGCCTCAAAGCGCCGCATGCGGTTGGCGGTGGAGGGGAAATGGCCGCGGGTGAAGAAACCCTCGCTGTCGAGCACCGGCCCCTCCAGATCCTCCACCGGCGTCAGCGAGGACCAGCGGTGGCTGATCTGCGCGCGGTCGGCCATGCGGTCGAACAGGCGCCGCTTCCGCTCGTCGAGCAGGGTCCGCGCGAACGTTACAAAGCTTTGGTGCACATCGTTCTTCGGCACCGCCGTGGCGATACGATTAACATAGGCGGTAGTCAAAAAGTCGATCCCCCAGCATTCGGTCCCGCTCTCATCGTACAAGATGGACGGCGACATGGGCATTTTATTCCGAACCAGCTGGGGTAACGGTAACGGCCTACGCCGCTAAGCCACGTCCAGGCTCGCCTCCCGGCGGATTTCAGGCGACGCGCTCCAGCGTTTCCGCCACATAAGCATTGATGCTTTTGCCAGCTTCGGCCGCGCGCGCTGCGACTCGTCGATGAAGCTCGGGCGACACCCTGAGCGTGAAGTTGCCGGAAAAAGGTCGTTCGGGCTCCTTGCCTCGCTTCCGGCACCACTCGACATAATCGGTTATCGTGTCGGCGAAGGCGGCACGCAACTCGTCGAGCGTGCGCCCCTGAAACGTCAGAACGTCACGGATATTCGTTACCTCGCCATGGAAGAGGCCAGCCTCTTCGTCCAGTTCGATCCTCGCGACATGGTGCATGGTCGTCATGGTTTGATACCCGCCTCGCGCAAGAATCGCCGCACCGATTTCAGCGCGCCTTTGTCCGTCTCCTTGGCCGGTGAGGTCTATGGAAAACGGCATCGACCCCGCCAGGCTGACCCGCACCCTTCCGAAACTTCTCCCCCTGCAGCGATGAACAGCGCTTCGATGTCCACCCAAAGTACATTGGCCCGGACGGGATCGGCGAAAATCGCCGCTGGCGTCTTTCGGTGTAGAATGCATATACGTGATACCATCTTCTGGTATCAAGCGGCAGACTGATTTGCCGTTGTCCGCACGAACCTAGGCCATGCCCCAGCCCGCCTTCGTCTCCAAACCACTCATGGAAATGACGCCAGAGGAGTGGGAATCGCTCTGCGACGGCTGCGGGCTGTGCTGCCAGATCAGGGTCGAGGATGAGGATACCGGCGAGATCGCGTTGTCCAACGTCGCGTGCCGTTATCTCTGCCTGGATAGCCATCGCTGCGCCGATTACGCCAACCGGCAGGCCAATGTCCCCGATTGCGTAAAGGTGACGCCGGAGAACGCCGCCGAGCTCACCTGGATGCCGTCGACCTGCGCCTACCGGCTGGCGGCGCTCGGCCTGCCGTTGCCGAAGTGGCATCATCTGGTCTGCGGCGACGTCAACCGGGTCCATACGCACGGACCGTCCATGCGGGGTTCGGTAATCTCCGAAGACGAGGCGGACTGGGAAGGGATTTAGCCGGGGCGGTCTCCCCCGACGCCTTGACGCGCGGGGCCCGCGGCTATATAGAGCGCGCTCATTTCATGGGATTACAGGTGTCACTGTGAAGCGCACATACCAGCCGAGCAAGCTGGTGCGGAAACGCCGCCATGGCTTCCGCGCTCGGATGGCGACGAAGAACGGTCGCCAGGTATTGGCTCGCCGTCGCGCGAGGGGCCGCAAGCGCCTCTCCGCCTAAAGCGGAGGCCACCCTTGCCCGCTGCCCTCGAACGACTGAAGAAGCGCAGCGAATTCCTCGCCGTCGCGGCCACCAATCGCAGATGGACCACGCCGGGCCTCGTGCTACAGGTTCGCCCCGTCCAAGCGGACGTCGCTGACATGCCGCGCGCGGCGGGCTTGCGTGTCGGCTTCACCGCAACCAAGAAGATCGGCAACGCGGTGACCCGCAACCGCGCGCGCCGCCGGCTGCGCGCCGCGGTCGACGAGATTCTTCGCGGCAGGACCGAAGGCGTGACGCCGGCCGATCTGGTGGTGGTCGCTCGGCCTGGGACGCTGACCCGCCCTTACTGCGACCTCAAAGCCGATCTCAGCCTGTCGCTTCGCCGCCTGAACGTCTTGAAATGACCCGCCGCGTCGCAACATTCCTGGTCGACGCGATCAAGCTGTATCGCCTGACCCTGTCTCCCTGGGTCGGACGCGGCTGCCGATTCACGCCCTCCTGTTCCGAATATGCGGAAGAAGCAATCCTGCGGTTCGGCGCGTTCAAGGGGGCGTGGCTGGCGGCGCGACGGCTTGCGCGGTGCCATCCCTGGGGCGGCTCGGGTTACGACCCGGTGCCGCCGCATTGTCATGACAGCGGATGCGGCCATGCCGCCTCCATTTCCTCGCAGGCCGGTCGTTAGGACACAGGAAGCCGCATGCAAGACCAACGCAACCTGATCCTGGCGATCACGCTCTCGCTTATCGTCGTGTTCGGCTATCAATACTTCCTGCCGAAGCGCGTTCCGGTAACGCCTCCGCCGCAACAGAGCACCGCCGTGACGCCGCCCGCCGCCAGCCCGGTCGCGCCAGCCGATATCGGCAGCCCGGCCGGCCCGGTCCAGCCCAGCGACCTGCTGGCCGAGGCCCCGCGGATTCCCGTCGATACGCCGCGGCTCAAAGGCTCGCTGTCGCTGGCCGGCGGCCGCATCGATGATCTGGTGCTGACAGGCTATTACGAAACTGTCGAGCACCAGAAGGAAGTTACCTTGCTGGCGCCGGCGGGATCGCCCGCCCCCTATTACGTCGAGTTCGGCTGGCGTGCCCAGGGCAACGTCCCGCTGCCCACCGCGAAGACGGTGTGGACCAGCACCGGGGCCCAGAAGCTAACCCCCGAAACGCCGGTCACGCTGACATGGGACAACGGCGCCGGCCTGACCTTCACGCGCACGATCTCGGTCGATCCCAACTATCTCTTCACCGTCAAGCAGACCGTCGCCAACCATGGTCCGGCCGCGGTGACGATCCAGCCCTACAGCGTCATCGTCCGCCCCAATCCGCCGGCGGACACGCAGGCCTTCCGGTCCGAGCCCAAGGTCGTCGGCTATTACGGCTCGGGCGTCGAGGAGACGAACTATAAGGATCTGGCGAAGAAGAGCCCGATCGACCAACAGGCCACCGGCGGCTGGGTTGGGTTCAACGACAAGTATTGGCTGGTCGCGGTCGTGCCGCCCAAGACGCAGGCCGCCGAACTGACCTTGCGCGACGACAAGACCGGTCCCGACAACAACCGCTATTCCGCCGGATTCCAGACCGCCGCGCAGTCGCTCGCACCCGGCGCCACGCTTGAAGCCGACACCAGCGTCTTCGCCGGAGCCAAGGAGGAAAGCCTGCTGTCGGCCTATGAAGCCAACGGCATCGCCCGCCTCAGCCGCACGATCGATTTCGGTTTCCTGTGGTGGCTGGCGGGACCGTTCTTCAGCGCAATCCATTTCATCGCGCAGTATGTCGGCAACTTCGGCGTCGCCATCCTGCTCTTCAACGTTTTGCTCAAGATCATCCTGTTCCCGCTGCAGGACCGCTCGTTCCACCAGATGGCGCGGATGCGCGACCTGCAGCCCAAGATCGCCGCACTCAAGGAGAAGTTCGGCGACGACCGGGAGAAAATGGCGCAGGCCCAGATGGAGCTGTTCCGCAAGGAGAAGATCAACCCGGCCTCAGGCTGCCTGCCGATCTTCGCCCAGCTGCCGATCTTCTATGCCCTCTATGAGGTGCTGAGCACCACGATCGACATGCGGCAGGCGCCGTTCTTCGGCTGGATTCGCGACCTGTCGGCGCCGGATCCGACCAACATCTTCAACCTGTTCGGGCTGATCCCGTGGACCCCGCCGCATTTCCTGCCGGTGCTGGGGGTGTGGCCGCTGATCTATGGCGGCACGATGTACCTGCAGCAGCGGATGACGCCGACGCCGACCACTGATCCGACGCAGGCGCGGGTGATGGCGATGATGCCGCTCGTCTTCATGTTCTTCTTCGCCGGCTTCCCGGCCGGCCTCACCATCTATTATTCCTGGAACGCGGTGCTGACGATGGGTCAGATGGCGCTGATCCGTCGCCGTTCCGCCAGTCGGCAGGCGCCCGCGGCCAACAAGGCCTGAAGACAATGCCCGAGCCAGGCGGCCAGCGCCTGCTGGGTCACGAATGGCGTTTCATCACCGGTGCGGCCGACCCGGGCGGCCTGCCGCCGCCGGGGCCGCCGGAGATCGCCTTCGCCGGTCGCTCCAATGTCGGCAAGTCCAGCCTCATCAACGCCGTCGCCGGCAGGCGCGCGCTGGCCCGTGTCTCGAACACGCCGGGCCGCACCCAGCAGGTCAATTTCTTCTCGGTCGACGACCGCATGATCGTGGTCGACCTGCCGGGATATGGCTATGCCGCCGCGCCCAAGGACACGGTGGCCGGCTGGACCGACCTGGTCCGGCTCTATCTCAAGGGCCGCGTGACCTTGCGCCATGTCCTGCTGCTGATCGATGGACGACACGGGGTCAAGCCCAAGGACCATGAGATCATGGAGATGCTGGACCGCGCGGCAGTGCCCTACCAGATCGTGCTGACCAAGGCCGACAAGGTCAGCGCGGTCGAGATCGAGCGGACGCTGGCCGCCACCGAGGCGGCTTTGCTCAAGCACCCGGCTGCGCGCCCCGACGCGCTGGTGACCAGTTCGGAAAAGGGCTTGGGGATCGAGGAACTCCGTGAGCTAATCGCGACATTGGTCGAACAGTAGTAACGAAAAAGCTGGTGGTGATCGCACCTCACCATCGTCATTCCCGCGAAGGCGGGAATCCAGTGTGAGCCGCGTCCGCGGCGACATGAGTCTTTTCCGCGCTGCCGCGCGTAAGGGGCTGGATTCCCGCCGGAGCCTGTCCTCGGGCTCGCCTTTGGCGAGACCCGGGGGGCGGGAATGACGATGGTGGGTTAGGGCCATCCACTTGCAGGGGGTGGGAGGCAGGAATGGCTGATTTCTTCAGAGCGGATGCGGAGCGCGTTGCGCTGGTGACCGGCGCCGGCTCCGGCATCGGGGCGGCGACGGCGCGCCGGCTGGTGGCCGAGGGCGTGGGCCGGCTCGTGCTGACCGACCGCGACGGCGCCGCCGTGTCGGAGACCGCCGCCGAGCTCAAGATCAAGCAAGAGGATATCCTGGCCGCCGCCTTCGATGTGGCGGACGAAGATGCCTGGCTTGCCACCTGCGCCAGCATCCGCGAGCGCTTCGGCCGGCTCGATTTCGCAGTCGCCAATGCCGGCGTGACCACCGGCGGCTCGATCGTGGAATACCCGTTCGCCGATTGGCGCCGGGTGATGTCGACCAACCTCGACGGCGTGTTCCTGACCTTGAAGAGCTGCCTCAAGCTGATCGAGGAGGGCGGCCGCGGCGGCGCCGTCGTAGTCGTGTCGTCGGTGACCGGGATCAAGGCGCAGCCGGGAACCGCCACCTACGGTGCGTCCAAGGCCGCCGTGCTACAGCTCGCGCGAGTCGCGGCCAAGGAGGGCGCGGCCCACCAGATCCGGGTCAACGCCATCCTGCCCGGCGGCACCGAGACGCCGATCTGGCGCACCGTGCCCTCGTTCAACGAGCAGATTACCAAGACCGGCAGCGAGCAGGGTGCATTCGACGCCATGGGCCGAATGCTTGCGCCGCTCGGCCGCTTTTCCAAGGCCGAGGAAATCGCCGGGCAGATCGCCTTCCTGTTGTCCGACGTCGCGGCCAACATTACCGGCGCCGAACTGGTCGCGGATGGGGGGTACGCGATCTAAGCAGGTTCCTTCGGGATAGACCACGCTTGCGACAGCTTGCCTTGAGTCGCGGGCCCAGGAGCGGGTGGCGCAGCGATGCTGGCGCATCGCAAGCCGCCCGCGACGACCACCGGGGCCAAGGCAAGCTGTCCCTTCGGGTTGCGTGGTCTATCCCGAAGGAACCTGCTTAGCCGCCTTGCTTGAGACACACCGGGCGAGAGGGTACAAGCAGCGGCACAAGTCACGCAGGACCGAGCCCATGGACGAAAACGAGCGCAACGAATTCCTCGCCAAGGCAGAGACCTTGTCGGAGGCCCTGCCGTTCATGCGCCGCCATGCCGGCTCGACTTTCGTCATCAAATATGGCGGCCACGCAATGGGCGACACCGCGGCGGCCCAGCAGTTCGCGTCGGACGTGGTGCTGCTGAAACAGGTCGGCATCAACCCGATCGTCGTCCATGGCGGCGGTCCGCAGATCGGCCAGATGCTGAACCGGCTGAAGATCCAGAGCTCGTTCATCGACGGGCTGCGCGTCACCGACACCGCCACAGTCGAGGTGGTCGAGATGGTGCTCTCGGGTTCGATCAACAAGCAGATCGTCAGCGCGATCAACGACGCCGGGGGTATGGCGATCGGGCTGTCGGGCAAGGACGGGAGGCTGATCGTCGCCCGCAAGCTGAGGCGCACCACCCGCGACCCCGATTCCAATATCGAGAAAATTCTCGACCTCGGCTTCGTCGGCGAGCCGCATCAGATCAACACCGAAATCCTGGAAAGCTTCGAGGATTCCGACGTGATCCCGGTGGTGGCGCCGATCGGCGTGGGCCGTAACGGCGAGACCTATAATATCAATGCCGACACCGCGGCCGGCGCCATCGCCGGTGCCATCGGTGCGACGCGCCTGTTGCTTCTGACCGATGTCGCCGGTGTGCTGGATAAGAACAAGAAGCTGCTGCCCAAGCTGACCGCCGGCCAGGCGCGGCAACTGATCGCCGACGGCACGGCGTCGGGGGGCATGATCCCCAAGGTCGAGACCTGCCTCGAGGCGGTCGACCAGGGCGTCGACGCCGCGGTTATCCTGGATGGCCGGGTGCCGCACGCGCTGCTGCTCGAAATCTTCACGACCGGCGGCGCCGGCACGATGATCGAGCGCGAATAGGCGTTCGGGTGGCTTTCGCGATCGATCCGCTGTCGCTGGCGCTGGGCCTGGCGCTGGGCGGCGGCGCGGCCTGGCTGGCGCTGCGCTCGAGTGGCGCCAGGTCCGTGCGCGAGGCCAGGACGGCGCTGGAGGCGGAGCACGCGGCGCTGGCCGACCGGCTGGCCGCCGAGTTCCGCCGGCTGTCGACCGACGCGCTGGGCACCAACAACCGGCAGTTCCTCGACCTCGCCAAGACCCAGTTCGACGGGTTCCAGGCCGCCGCCAAGAGCGATATCGACCAGATCCTGCAGCCGGTGAAGGAATCGCTGGCCAAGGTCGACCGCCAGATCGCCGAGATCGAGAAGGAGCGCGTCGGCGCCTATGGCAAGCTGACCCAGCAGGTCGAGGAGATGGCCAAAAGCCATCTTCGGCTCGGGAGCGAGACCCAGAAGCTGGTCACCGCGATGCGCAGCCCCGGCGTGCGTGGCCGCTGGGGTGAGCTACAGCTCAAGCGGGTGGTCGAGATGGCCGGCATGCTCGCTCATGTCGACTTCCAAGAGCAGTTGAGCCTCTCAACCGAGGAGGGTCGCCAGCGGCCCGACGTCATCGTCAGATTGCCTGGCGGCCGAACGATCGTGATCGATTCGAAGGTTCCGTTCGAGCACTACCTTATCGCTGTCAGCGAGGACACCGACGAAGCGATTCGCTTGCACGCTACCCAGCGTCACGCCGAGCAAGTACGCAGGCACATGGCTGATCTCGGTCGCAAATCCTACTGGCAACAATTCGACCCAAGCCCTGACCTGGTCGTGATGTTCATGCCCGACGAGGGCTTCTTCAGTACCGCGCTCCGAGTCGACCCGGCCCTTGTCGAGGCAGGAATCCAGAACCATGTGGTTCCGGCGACCCCGACGACCCTGATCGCGCTGCTCCGTGCCATCGAGTTCGGTTGGCGGCAAGAGGCCTTGGCTCAAAATGCGCGCGAGATTTCCGATCACGCGGCCGAGCTGTATAAAAGGCTGGCCAAGTTCGGCGACCATTTCGGCCGCGTGGGCAAGGGGTTGATGACGGCGATCGGCGCGTATAACGAGGCGGTGGGGTCGATGGAGCGCAACGTGCTGCCCAGCGCGCGGCGTATCAAGGACCTGAAGGCCGCGCACGTGACATCGGAGATGCCGGAGCTGGCGACGATCGACATGGCTGCGCGGCCATTGAGCGCGCCGGAGCTCCTGCCCTCGCTGGAGGACGCGGCGCCGGACAGGATGGAACGAACGGAATGAGCAAGCTCGATATACTGGTTGCCCCCGACCCAAGGCTGAAGATCACGGCGGCGCCGGTGGCGGTGGTGGACGACAAGATCCGCCGCCTGATGGACGACATGCTGGAGACGATGTACGCCGCCCCCGGCATCGGGCTGGCCGCCCCCCAGGTGGGCAAGGCGGTGCGCGTGATCGTGGTCGACATCGCCGAGAAGGATGAAAAGCCGCAGCCCTATCGCATGGTGAACCCGGAGATCGTCGACGCGTCCGAGGAGCTCCGCATCACCAACGAGGGCTGCCTCTCGGTGCCGGATTTCTATGCCGATGTGGAGCGGGCCGACACGATCACCGTCCGCTACCTGGACGAGAACGGCGAGCAGAAGACGCTCAAGGCTGACGGCATGCTGGCCACCTGCGTCGCGCATGAGATCGAGCACCTGGATGGTGTCCTGTTCATCGACCATTTATCGCTGGTCAAGCGCAACATCATCCTGCGCAAGCTGCAAAAGGCGAAGCGCGCCGGAACGCTGTAAGGTGATTGGGCACCAGCGCTTCATAGCGCCTCCCCCTTGAGGTACGGCATGCACATATCGCGATATGCCGCTCATCGACCCCTCGCCCCAGCGGGGAGAGGGAGGGGCCCAGCCTGCAGGGCTGGGAGGGCGAGGGGGTGCCCGCGTCAGCGGGTATTCTTGGCCTCGCTGGCGCACGTGCGCTCACGCGCACGCCCCCTCACCCTCCCGCCGCTCACGCGTCGGGCCCCTCCCTCTCCCCATGGGGGCGAGGGGATTTCCTGGCCGCCGAATGGTGTGGGTGCCTTATCCCCCTCAAGGGGGGAGGCGCATGACCGTGTGGGGCGCTGATGCGCATCGCCTTCATGGGCACCCCGCCCTTCGCCGCCGAGGCCCTCAGCGCACTGATCGCAGCCGGCCATGAGATCGCCGCCGTCTACAGCCAGCCGCCTCGACCGGCCGGCCGCGGGCACAAGCTGGTCAAGTCCGCCGTGCACCAGCTGGTTGAGGCGCACGGCATCGAGGTCCGCACGCCGGAGCGGCTGAAGTCGCCCGAGGAGCATGCCGCGTTCGCCGCGCTGAACCTGGATGCGGCCGTCGTCGCTGCCTATGGCCTGATTCTGCCCAGGCCCATCCTCGCTGCACCCAAGCATGGCTGCATCAATATCCACGCCTCGCTGCTGCCGCGCTGGCGGGGCGCGGCGCCGATCCAGCGGGCGATGCTGGCCGGCGACGCGGCGACCGGCATCACCATCATGCAGATGGATGCCGGGCTGGATACCGGCCCCATCCTCATGAAGCAGGCGATCCTGATCGGCGAGCGGACCGATGCCGCCACCCTGACCGGCGATCTCGCCCGTCTGGGCGCCGCGATGATTGTCGAGGCGCTGCGCCGGCTGGAGCGCGGCGAACTGCCGGAAACGCCGCAGCCGGAGGAAGGCGTGACTTATGCTGCCAAGCTCGACCGGAGCGAAGGCGTGATCGACTGGCGCGAGCCCGCCATGCTGATCGACCGCAAGGTCCGCGCGCTCAATCCCTGGCCGGGCACCATCTTCACCGCCGCGGGAGAACGCATCAAGCTATTGCGAACCTCGATCCGGATCGGCCGGCCGGTCCATCCGGGAACGGTGCTGGACCCGAGCCCCGGCGGAAGCCCGATGGTCGCCTGCGGCCAGGGTGCGCTCCGGCTCGACCGGCTGCAACGGCCCGGGCGGACACCGCAGGACGGCGCTGATTTCCTGCGCGGTTTCCCTCTGCCGCCGGGTACGGTACTGGGTGCTGATGCCCACGCGCTGGAAACTGACGATCGAGTATGACGGCCGCCCCTTCATGGGCTGGCAACGCCAACCCCATGGCGCGTCGGTGCAGGAAGAAATCGAGCGGGCGATCGGGAAATTCTCGGGCGAGACCGTGCGGGTCCACACCGCCGGGCGCACCGATGCCGGTGTCCATGCGCTGGGCCAAGTCGCGCATTTCGACCTGGAGAAGAAAACCGACGGCCGCACCGTGCGCGAGGCGCTGAACGCGCATCTGCGTCCCCACCCGATCGCCATCCTCTCGGCCGAGGCGGTATCCGAGCATTTCCATGCCCGCTTGTCCGCCCGCTATCGCCGCTATCTCTACCGCGTGCTGAACCGCCCGGCGCGTCCGGCGCTCGATACCGGCCGCGCCTGGCACGTGCCTTACGGCCTGGACATCGCGGCGATGCGCGAAGCTGCGGCCCATCTCGTCGGCCGGCACGATTTCACCAGCTTCCGCGCCGCGGAGTGCCAGGCCAAGAGCCCGATCCGCACGCTCGACCGGCTGGAGGTGATACAGGAGGGAGCCCGCCTTGATTTCGCGGTCGAGGCGCGATCTTTTCTGCACCATCAGGTCCGGAACATGGTCGGCACGCTGATCCTGGTCGGCCGCGGCAAATGGAGCCCCGGCCGGGTTGCCGACGCCCTCGCCGCCCATGACCGCAGCGCGGCAGGTCCGACTGCGCCGCCGGACGGGCTTTATCTGGTAGGGGTGGATTATGGGTGAAACCGCGCCTGCAGCCTCAGTAAACGCAACCCAGGATCCTCCTTCGCGACTTGATCCGCACATCCACGTCATGTTCAGTTCGGCGTTACCGTGTGGACACACCCTTGCTGAGACTCGCCGATGCCGCCCAAGCGCAACCCCTTGAACCTCAACCCGCTGCAGCTGAAGACGCTGACGCTGCTGCAGGCCCTGGCCCACATCGACGGGCATGTGGTGCGGCGGGAAGAGGATGGAGCCGTGCTGGTATCGGGAATCCCGGCGCCGCACGGCGATCATTTCCATCTCGGCGACGCGGTGGTAGCGAGCAAGGACGCCACCGGTCTCTCCAACCAAGCCGCCTGGACAGCGCTGGAGCGCAAGGGCCTGATCCGATCCTTCTTCCCCCAGGGCGCACTGCTGACCGCCGACGGGCTTGCCTATGACACCGGCCTCGCAGACGTCATCCTGCACCGCCATCACGGGCATTGATCGCGTAGGATGGGTAGAGCGCAAGCGAAACCCATCGGTACGGCAGCATGGGTTTCGCTAC
>CAZVYC010000055.1:0-4463 GCA_964631425.1 uncultured Rhodospirillales bacterium | reverse complement strand
AAATCATCCCGTCGTGAAATTCCGCGCCCACACGCCCGCCAGCCTCGGCTCCGCCTCGGCGGCGCGTGCGATGGCGTGGAGTTTCGGTGCGTTTTCGGCGAACCAGGAGCGGCGGGGACGCCAGCGGGTCATCACCGCAGCATAGATGTCCAGTGCCGAGAACCGGTCGCCGAGGAACCAGGGTGCGCCGGCTTCGGCCTCGACCATCTGCCAGAGCCGCTCGCCGTAGCGGTCGACGCTCTCCTTGAACGGCGCCTGCGCCGCCGCGACCGATACGAAGCGGGCAGGATCGTCGGCATAGGTGAAGGTGGGGTAGATGTTGGCGACCAGGAAGACCAGCCAGCGGAGAAAGCGCGGCCGTGCCGGCTCGGCCGACGACGGGACCAGGCATTCGGCGCCGGGCGGGACGATATCGGCCAGGTGCAGGGTGATCGCCGCGCTCTCGGTCATCACCGTGCCGTCGGGGAGCAGCAAGGTCGGGATCTGCGCCACCGGGTTGATCCGCGCCAGCTCCTCGCGCGCGGCGGCCGAGGCGAACAGATCGTCCACCTCCTTCAATTCATAGGGCAGCCCATACCAGGCCAGCTGCGCCTCCACGATCGCCGAGCCCCAGCCGGCCCGGCCGAACAACTTGTACATTCCTGCCCCCATTGAAGTTGCCGCATGCAGATCGCGGTTGGATTCGCCGCCGGGGCTTCCTACGTCTGCCCCATCACCTTCCAAGGAGATCGATCATGAGCGACGTGAACGCGGCGGCTTCGGGCCTATTCAATGTCGGCGGCGATATCCCGGTCAACCGGCTGGGCTTCGGCGCGATGCGGATCACCGGCAAGGGCATCTGGGACGAGCCGGCTGATCGCGACGAATGCTTGCGCGTGCTGCGCCGCCTGCCGGAACTGGGCGTCAACTTCATCGACACTGCCGACAGCTATGGGCCCGAGGTCAGCGAAAACCTGATCCGCGAGGCGCTGCATCCCTATTCCGGCATGCTGATCGCGACCAAGGGCGGGCTGACGCGGCATGGTCCGGATATCTGGGCGCCGGTCGGCCGGCCGGAATATCTGAGGCAATGCGTGCTGATGAGCCTGCGGCGTCTCCAGATCGAGCAGATCGACCTGTGGCAGCTGCACCGTGTCGACCCAAAGGTGCCGCGGGCAGAGCAGTTCGACGCCATCGCCCAGATGCAGAAGGAGGGCCTGATCCGCCACCTGGGGCTGAGCCAGGTCAGCATCGATGACATCGAGGCCGCGCGGAAGGTGTTCACTGTGGTCACCGTGCAGAACCTCTATAACCTCGTCGACCGCAGCAGCGAGAGCGTGCTCGATCACTGTGCGAAACACGGTATCGGCTTCATTCCCTGGTTCCCGCTGGCGGCCGGCAATCTTGCCCAGCCGGGCTCGGTGCTGGACACCGTCGCCCGCAAGCTCGGCGCGAGCCCGAGCCAGGTGGCGCTGGCCTGGGTGCTGAAGCGATCGCCGGTGATGCTGCCGATTCCCGGCACGGCGCGCGTCCGCCATCTGGAGGAGAACGTCGCAGCGGCCGGCCTTCGCTTGTCCGACGAGGATTTCCGGGCGTTGGACGCACAAGGCAAGGCCGAATGGGGCCGGCACCCTACGGCGGCCTGATCGCCTCGCAGTTCAGAAAGCTCCCTTCCGGACGAAGACCATCGCCTCCCGCGCCAGCTCCAACCAGTCGGCCGTGGCGGTGGTCTTCACCACCACCCACTCTTTCATCACGCGACCGTGGCCCGGGTCGAAGCGCTCGCCGTCGCCCGAATCGGACAGCCAGTCGACCCGCGCTCTCGGCAGCTTGAGAAGAAGACCGCCCCGCTGCGGCACGCAGGCGAACAGCTTGCCGCCAACCTTCAGGCCGTTCTTGGCGAAGCCGCGGTTGGTCGACTGCGTGACGCCTGGCTCGGCGGTCAGCGCCGCCACGATGACCGTATAACGCTCTTCCGACTCCGACAACCGAAACCCTCCTGGAGCGTTACCGTATATCGGTTGGTATCCAGTGACGTGGAATGCGAAGGTACGCGAGGCTGGCGTCGGGAGGGAAGCCGCGATGACCTATGACCTTTATTACTGGCCGGAAATCCAGGGACGCGGCGAGTTCGTCCGTCTCGCGCTGGAAGATGCCGGCGCGGATTATGTCGACGTCGCGCGCAGCGCCGACGGCTTCCAGGCGATGATGCGGATCATGGAGGAGAAGGCCTCGCCGCGGCCGCCGTTCGCGCCGCCCTTCCTCAGTCATGGCGATCTTCTTATCGCGCAGACCGCCAATATCCTGCTCTATCTCGGGCCGCGCCTGGGGCTGGCGCCTGAGAACGAGGCGGACCGGCTGTTCGTCCACCAGCTTCAGCTTGTCATCGCCGATCTGGTGAACGAGGCGCACGACACGCATCACCCGGTGGGCGGCAGCCTCTATTACGAGGACCAGAAGCCGGAGGCGCTGCGGCGCGCGGAGGAGTTCCGCCGGAATCGCATCGGCAAGTTCCTCAGCTATTTCGAGCGAGTTCTGGCGGCCAATCCGGACGGGGATGCGTGGCTGGTCGGCGATGCGGCGAGCTATGCCGACCTCGGGCTGTTTCAGGTGGTGGAGGGCCTGACCTACGCCTTCCCCCGCGCGATGACAAAAGGCGCGCGGCACTGGCCGAAGGTCCGCGCGCTCCACGATCGTGTTGCCGAGCGGCCGCGGCTTGCCACCTATCTCAAGTCCGACCGGCGGATCCCCTTCAACGAAAGCGGGATCTTCCGATGCTATCCGGAATTGGACGGATAAGTCCCGTCATTACGCTTCTCAGGCTGCGCCACGCTTGCTAAACATGTGAAAACGTTTTGCACGTGATGTGAAACCGCAAGGGAGGATCGACATGGATGAGAGCGACCTGGACCTGACCCGCCGCAACCTCTTCGTTGCCGGCAGCCTCGCCGCCGTGGCGGTGGCAGCGTTGCCCGGAACGGCCGGCGCCGCCGAGAGCGCCAACGAGAAAGCTAACGTCAAGGTGGTGACCGATTTCGTCCACAGCTGGGACGACCCGGACAAATCCGTTACGTTCCTCTCCGACGATGCATCGGTCCGCATGGTCGAGGACAAGCCCGCGGTGGTCGGGCCGGCTGCCGTGGCCGCCGCGTTCAAGGGCTTCATGAGCCCGGGCACCAAGCTCTCGGTCAAGATCCTCTCCACCACGGCCGAAGGCCCGGTGGTGATGAACCGGCGCATCGACACGCTGACCATGCCCGGCAAGCCGTCCCAGCCCTTCAAGGTAGTTGGTGTCTTCATCGTGAAGGACGGGAAGATCAAGGAGTGGGCGGACTATCTGGACGTGTGACGTCGTACAATGGTGGCCCCTGGAATCCCTCGCCCCAACGGGGAGAGGGAGGGGCCCACGCGCAGCGTGGGAGGGTGAGGGGGCGCGTGCGTCAGCACGCGTCTGGCGGTAGGACGGCGGCGTAAAGTGATCGCTCACGCGATCACCCCCTCACCCTCCCGCCGCTCACGCGGCGGGCCCCTCCCTCTCCCCACTGGGGCGAGGGTTTATTCCCCTCCCCTTGCCGCGGCCGTCGGGCGGCCGCTATAAGGCTCCTTTAGACATCGCGAATCCGCGGGTCCGGCCGAGTCCCAAGGGAGTTCGGCCAATTTGTCATGCTTCCGCGGAACCGCTTCAGCACGCGATGCCCAAACGTACCGACATCAAGACGATTGCAATCATCGGCGCCGGCCCGATCGTGATCGGCCAGGCCTGCGAGTTCGACTATTCCGGCGCTCAGGCCTGCAAGGCGCTGAAAGCCGAGGGCTATCGCATCGTTCTGGTCAACTCGAACCCGGCCACGATCATGACCGATCCAGGCTTGGCCGACGCGACCTATATCGAGCCGATCACGCCCGCCACCGTCGCGCGCATCCTGGAGAAGGAGCGCCCGGAGGCGCTGCTGCCGACCATGGGCGGCCAGACCGCGCTCAACACGGCGATGAAGCTGGCTGAGGACGGCACGCTCGACCGGCTGGGCATCGCGCTGATCGGCGCCAACCGCGAGGCCATCGCCAAGGCGGAGGATCGGCAGCAATTCCGCGACGCCATGCTGGCCATCGGGCTCGCCTGCCCCAGAAGCCAGGTCGTGCGCTCGTTCGACGAGGCGCGCGAGGCACTGGCGCATGTCGGGCTGCCGGCTATCATCCGCCCGTCCTATACCTTGGGCGGCACCGGGGGCGGCATCGCCTACAACAAAAGCGAGTTCGAGGAGATCACCCGATCCGGGCTTGCCGCCTCGCCGGTCGGCGAGGTGCTGATCGAGGAATCGGTGCTGGGCTGGAAAGAGTACGAGATGGAGGTCGTGCGCGATCGCGCCGACAACTGCATCATCATCTGCTCGATCGAGAACATCGACCCGATGGGCGTGCATACCGGCGACTCGATCACTGTCGCCCCGGCGCTGACCTTGACGGACAAGGAATACCAGCGCATG
>CAZVYC010000054.1:0-23779 GCA_964631425.1 uncultured Rhodospirillales bacterium | reverse complement strand
TGGGGCAGAGATCAAGAGTGCGCCTGCGGGGCATTCAAGATTCCGCCCTACTATCTTTTTCTGGCGAGGCATGGGTGGCGGAAATCACTGGATGGGGGTTCAGCTGGCCGCTTTGGCGAGGTTGTTGCCCGATAGGGTACGTCGAATATAATTTTACGACCGATGATGTGGCTAGGTCGCCATCGCCGAAATTCCTTTTTCGGCATTCCGGAGTTTCTTCAGGTCGCACCGATATGCCCTCCAAAGTTCATCTGTAGCCTAGGTCCTACTCAATCCAATATACCACTCGCCGGCTCATTCCAGCTTCAGATTCTTGAAGAATTCCTGATGCCGCGCCAACTTCGCGGGGTCATACGGAATTCCGGACCCGGCTTGCCATCGGCCCCACCGCAACACTGCCAAAGGCGTCTCCGGCGATGCAATCGGATAGGCGCGAAGCAGGTCAATGTGAGTCTCATAGAGCTCCCAAAGATCATGGAGCGGGGCGTCGGCCGTGGGGTCGGCGGCCACGATCGCTGCGAACAAAGGCGGGAACTGCTCGAGCAATTGCGCTTCGGCCGGCTCGACTGCCGAGCAGAGGTGCCGCAACAGCGGCGCATCATGCATGATCTCGTCGTAGAAACCGCCAGCAATGTTCGCATTTTCAACCAGATAGCGCGAGCCTCCGGTGCAAACCGCGTGCTTGCCCTCCGCGCGCACCATCTGGCCAATGCCGGCCCGCATCGTAGCATCCGGGAGGGACACGAATATGCTCGCGAAGAGATAGACGATGGGCAGGAGCATGATGGCCCATCCGAGCCGTTCTGGCCGCTCCGCGCGGTCGTACAGCCCCACACCGACCAGCACCAGGCCCGCCAACAGCGGTACCACCAGCGGCGACATGTGGAATTCCCACACCATGGCCGGCAATCCGCACGGCAGACGCCCCTCGGCAAACATCGCCAGCCATGTCAACGACGTTACCACCAGCACAGTACCACTGCGGTCCGCAGACGTCAGAGACCGCCTTCCTACGACCAGCACCAAGGCCCCGACGGCCATCGTCAGAGTCGGCCCTCCAATCCAGAGCAGCGCCACCGGGTCCCGCTGACTGAACGCGGTTCCGACGATCTGCGTGAAGTAGACGCCGATATCCCCGACATAGGACAACAGCGCCCGTACGCTGGTAAATGGCGCATAGGTCGTCAACGTCGTGCAGCTCGCATGGGTGGGCGCCAACACTGCCAACCGGACAGAACTCACGACTGCGACGAGGCTGAAGGCGAAAGCCCAGGGAATGCCGCGCCATCGGTCTCGCAGCAATAGATGAAGCGCCGCGGCGGCCCACAGAATGCTCCCTGGCGCCGCGCTCAAGGTCGCGATTGAAAGGGAAACGATCAGAGCCGGGATCATGAACTTGCCGCCGCGTTCAATGATTCCGACGTTCAAGAGCAGAATTGCGGTGACGAGAAACCACCCAATGCTGGAGG
This sequence comes from uncultured Rhodospirillales bacterium, assembly GCA_964631425.1. Classification (GTDB taxonomy): domain Bacteria; phylum Pseudomonadota; class Alphaproteobacteria; order BOG-932; family Roseiterribacteraceae; genus BOG-932. The sequence continues at coordinate 22,310 of CAZVYC010000054.1, read as the reverse complement.
CCCAAAAGAGCTGCTCCACTTGGAAGGGATGACACATGGCGGCCGGGACGCCAATCCAGACGACCAGCTTCGAAATCGGCTTGAGGAGAGTCCGGGACGCCGTCGCCGCCACAAACAGCGCGGAGCCGAGCACCAAAAGAAGGTTAAGCCAGACAAGAGCGGCAAAATTTATTCCCATGATCCTAAAGATGGCGGCTGACAAGATCGCAACCACACCTTCCGGCTGCACACCGTCCCGCATCGTAAGGAATTGACGCAAGGTAAACGTGTGGGCGGTAAATATCTGTTCATAAAATTGGATAAGCAAAAAGTCATCCCAATGCGGCCAATTGAAAATATACCTACAGGCAAATACGTAAACGTATCCAGAATACATAAATAAGATAAGCGCAACTATTGCATAAAACTCATTACCACGAACTGCATAAAGGTCGCACTTTCTTGGGTCACGATTCCATGATACGATAAAACTTCTGCCTCGCCGTTTCTGCGAACTGGTTAGAGTCGATTCTTCTTTCACCCTGGCACCTCGCACTCGCATATCCCTCCTAAATGAAATCCGCCTCCGTCCAGCTTCCGACGATCCGCTCCCTCTGATCGTCATAGCGCACGATGCGCGATGGCAAGGCACCATGACGGTCTGCCGTCCCGATCTACCGCCCCGAAAGTCACCGCACAAGATAACAATAATGTTTTCCCTGAGCAGGCTTGCAAGGATCTAATTTGTAATGCATTTGATTGAGAGTCCATCGTGGGTGCCTGCTTTGAGTTCCGGATTCAAAGGCCCACTTCTGGTACCTTCTCTCGTCGGAGTTTACGTCCGAGTTATCGGCTGCCGGCCCCCAACGCTGAGCGGAGCGCATCGGATGTTCCAAAAGTCAGGATTGACCCGCCTTCTCGGCGGCCGATTTAACCAAATTCAGCCAGACAATGCGTACCTGGAGCTCGCAGAGCAGATCGAGCGCCTTCAAGCCCGGATTGCGGAACTGGAGACTCAGCAATCAACGGGTTCAGACCAACTCGTCCGTAGCAGTGTCACACAGGCTCTCGAGGCTGTCCGCGCGGAATACACCTCGCTGCCGCGCTTCGCCTACCACCTGCCGCTCGATTATCAGCACAAGACGCTACCACCTCGCTTCGACCCTCCGGTGATGGTGGATGGCGAGCCCCTGCCGCTGCCACCGCCGGCCGAGCGACATGGCCTCGTCACCGACGATGCACTGTATCTCGACTGGGGACGGTATGACCACGATGTCGTCCTTCACCACATACGTCAGCACATCGCGACGCTCGACAAACTATCAGTGATGGATTTCGGCTGCTCGTCGGGACGCATCCTTCGGCACTTTTATAAAGAAATGAAGGAGCTCGATTGGCGGCTTAGCGGCGTCGATGTTTCCGCTCGCCATATCGAGTGGCTGCGCCGGCATTTTCCGGTTGAATTTCAAGTGTATACGGGATCCATATTGCCAATAGTACCGTTTGAATCAGGATCTTTTGATGTTATTTATGGACAGAGTGTATTCACTCACCTCAAATTCCTGTGGGATATGTGGCTGTTGGAGCTGCGCCGCGTTCTGAAGCCTGGCGGAGTGTTAATCCAGACGATACACACAGAACACGCCTGGAATTTCTTTTATCAAAGAAACCAAGAATCCGAGTGGAAGGCGGAGAACTTCGGCGGCCTGACAATTACTGAGCCGAACATGCCAGATGATTTCGTTTATTTCGGCAACATCGACAATAACAATATATTCTGGAAGAGCGATGTAGCACTAACCTACTGGCAGAAATACTTCAGATATGTTATAATATACCCTCCACCGGACAAATATAACTATCAAAGCTGGGTTGTATCCATAAAATAGTAGCCGGGCTTTCCCGATTTGATTTATGCTCTTGCAGCGCCGCTGCAACGATTTAGCCCAGGCCTATCCTAACGCAACATCACTGCTTCCCTGAAGTCAGCACGCAAGAGCCAGCCAAGTCCGATAGAAGAACCGGACGCAGCCGGTTTGCCTCGCAGAACTGGTCGACGGCCTTCGTCGCGCCAGGCCAATGACCACTGGAATAATCGTGAACGAAAATCGCCCCTCCTCCCGCCAGACGCGGCCAGAAAAAGGTGAGGCCGTCGAAAATGGGTTGGTAGAGATCGCAGTCGATGGATACAAAGGCATAGCTGTCTGCCTTCATCTCGTCCGTCAGGGACTCCGGAAAGGTACCGACGACCCAGTGGTTGCCAGCATAGCTTCCTACGACCCGCTGAGCCGCCTCAAGGCTGTTGTCCTTGAAGGCGCCCTGTTTTCCTTCGCCCATCCCATATTCGAATTGATTTTCCGCAAATCCCGTGAATGTATCCAACAGATACATTTTCCGTTTAAAACTCTCGGCGAGCAGGCTGAGCAGGGCAGAGCATTGACCTTTATAGACTCCGAGCTCGGCAACCGAGCCTTGGGACCTCGCCAGTGCGTATTTGGCATTGAGAAGGATGCTCCAGACACGGACTATATCAAGACCACGATATACATCCCCCTGCGTCCAACGCCGGAAAGCCTCATCGAACTCAGGGTGGTTTCCGAACTCGGCAAAAGATTCGGGCTGAAAGGCCAGAGCTAGGCGTTTTGTATAGCTCGGGCCTTGCTCGTAAGTGCGCCCGCTCCAGATTGCGTCCAGCTCTTTCATTGCGGCATCTCCGAATGATCATTGTCGAACGGTGTCCCGCTGCCGACCTTGGATCGCAGGAATTGTTCCATTTTTCCTCGCAGTCAGCTCCGCAGCAGTTTTCGCGCCCACCGCAACGGTCGTGTTAACCGCCATGACGTCGACCGATGAACGGCCGTCAATAACCCACTGAGCCGTTCGACCTCCAACGTCAAGCTCCTCACTTCCGCATCCAAGCTTGACTGCACCGTTTCGAGGCGTTGAAGCGCCTCATCCCTGCTTTGAGTCGCAGTGTCGGCGATGGCGCGGGCGTTATCTGCCGCGGCCCGGCTCAACGCCGCCTGCCGCATCGCCGCCTCGGACATGGCTTGCGCATCTGCGAGGTCCGCTTGCGCCTTGCTCAACGTTGCCGTGATTTCCTGCTGTTCTCTCAATGCCGTACTGAGACGCTCGTTCGTCATCTGCAGCTCTCGTCGCGTACTCTCCAACAGGCCGCGAGCCTCGGCAAGCCTGTCACGTTCTTCAAAAAGCGCCTGACTGGCATCCGCGATCTGCTTCTCATAGCCCGCACGCTCCTCGGCGAATGCCCCATGGGCATCGGTGATCCGCTTCTCATAGTCCACTCGTTCCTCGGCGAATGCGCCATGGGCATCGGTGATCCGCTTCTCATAGCCCGCACGCTCCTCGGCGAATGCCCCGTACGCATCCGCAATCCGCTTCTCGAAATCGGCACGTTCATCAGCGAATGATCCATAGGCATCAGCGATCCGCTTCTCGAAATCGGCACGTTCCCCGGCGAATGATCCATAGGCATCAGCGATCCGCCTCTCGAAATCGGCACGTTCCCCGGCGAATGATGCATACGCATCACCGATCCGCTTCTCACTGCTGGCTCGCTCCTCCGTTAGAATCTGCTTCGCAGCCGCCGCATGTTGCTCGAACCGCTCGACATCCAACCGCTGCTGGGTCATTCCGTCCAACCACACAGCCGCGCCGTCCGCGGCGGCGGCGGAGGGCCGCAACACTTCTTGGGGATATTGCGGCTTGTTGAGCAGGCCAAGCACGAGGTCGTCCGCCGAGGCCACTCTGACGAGAAGCTCGCAAGCCCGAGGTATATAGAGATCCAGTTCGCGCACTCTCTCGGGAGGCACGCCGACAAGCGCCGCCTCCCTTGCCCGATCGAAGACGTTCTCCGTCGCACCGAGAAAATTGTCGGCATTGAAGGCATCGACGATGTGCAACCTCACCGCATAGCCGGACGCGCGCATGACCTCCACGGTGCGCAGCCCCTCCTCGACGGAATTGCATTCGGCATAGATGACCGGCCTCAGCCGTTCGATCGTCCGTTCGGCACCGCGGATGATGAGGTCCTCAGCACCCTCCGCGTCGATTTTGAGCAGATCGCATTGCGCCAATTCGAGCTCGTCAATCGCAATCGAACGGGCCTCCACGGTATGCGAGCCTGGCCCTATCGCCGCTTGATTCTCGCGCGGCGCGGTATGGAGCTCCGCGCTTACCGACGCGCTCCCGAAGCTGCCACTCTGGTCTATGTCGATGGTGGGGATGACGATCGCTCCTGGGCGGTCGGAAACGACGACGTTCTCGACGCGGACATTCTTCAGCTGGTTCGCCGTTACATTGCGTTCCAGCACGCCGAACGCGACAGGCTGAGCCTCGAACGCGATTACGTGTCCATCCGGGCCGACCATCCGTGCGAAGGCCAGCGTATGGGTCCCGATATAGGCTCCTATGTCGAGAACGGTGGCCCCGGGCGGAGCAAACTGCCTCATGAACCCGATCTCGTTCTCAGCCCACTCGCCGTAAAGCGCCAGTGATCGGGCGATGGCGCCCGAATCGTTGACGAAAAACGCGAGCTGGCCGTATCTGCCCTCGACCGAGCGAAGATGCGTGGCGTCCATCGGATGGAAGCCTTTCCAATCAGTTGATTACGCTGAACTTGAGCTAAGGCAGTCCTTATCTGCCACGCAAAAACGTCACAGCCCTTCGTAAGGGTCCCGTCCGCCGCTGTGAAGGGGGGTGGCGCATTGCCTCAACCGTCGCTCGCGCCTCGTGAATCATCGCCTCGAGTTCCCTGGACTTCTGCTCTTCGCGCTCGATCCGGTGCCATAAATAATTTGCTTGATCACGGAGGTTCGCCGCCTCGCGGCGCTCCCGGATAAGGTCTCCATACGCGTACTGGGCCTGCATGCGGGTTGCCGTCATGACACGGAACGCGCCTTCATCCTTGGCCGCCTGTACTCTCAGAAGCTCGGCCGCCAAATCGGGTCCGGGAACGGCCTCTGTCCACTGCAGCGCCTCGCGAACGATCCGGATCGCCTCCCTCGTTTCCTCAAGGAAGAATCGGCCATGTTTCCCATCCGGTTCCAGATAGGTTCCCTCGCACCACTCGTTCCAGGAATGCAGGAAGACCAGCCGCTCGTCCGGCTCGTAACGACGGTAGGTGTCGAGGAGAGCCTGGAGAAGCCAGAGCCTGTAGCTGTCTCCATAGCCATTGACATGGACGATCGCGCGCGAGGCATAGCGAGGCGTGTTATCCCAGGGCAGCATGACGGTCCGCAACCGCCTGTAAGGGGGAAACGGCCGACCGAGATGGAAACCTGCGAACTTTGCGTAGTCCACGATATGTCCGGCAAAGTCCGCCGACAGATCCAAATCCTCCGTCTCCGTGCTCATCACGCTGGACGGCAGGATGTTTGACGGGATTTCATAAGACGCATCGAATCCGATGTCGCGCGGGTGATGAAGCTCGCCGACCCAATCGTCAGCCATCACGAGATAGATGCCCGGGAATCCGTGCTTGATAATCTCGGCGCGCCACAACTCAACTGTATTGCGAATATCTGGAAACAGATGGGTCTTGTAAACGAGCAGAATCGGCTTCCCGTTTACCTTGACATAGCGCCTGTCATTGAACAGAGGCACCAGTTCGCGCAGGAATGCCAAGTCGTCGTCGTCGGAGTGTTGCTGCTCGACAATGACTTCACGATCGCCGCCGTCCCACCGTTTGCTCCAGTTCTCGTTTGCCCAGAGTACGAGGAACGGCGCCTCTATATCGGAACGAACGAAATTGTTGAGCGGCGTGTAAAGCAGCTTCTTGCCCTGAAAATAATAGTAATAGAAGCAAAAACCCGAAATCCCATGCTCCTGAGCCAAACGAATCTGGTCGCGCAACGTCTGTTCGGCACGAAGATCATAGAATCCGAGTTCCCCAGGCACCCGGGGCTGGTAATGACCGCGGAACAACGGCTTGGCCTTGATGACATTGTGCCACTCGGTAAAGCCACTGCCGTGTGCCCAATTGTTTTCGGGAATCGGGTGGAACTGCGGCAGATAAAACGCGAAAACCTTTGGCAGATCGGCCTTGTGCCCGAAAGCTGGCGGGCTGCTCCACCGGTCAGCAGTGCCAAGCATCTCCGATATCGTATCGACCCGCGGCGCATCGGTGCCCAGTCTCGTCGCGCCATCGGGATCACTGTCCACCACCGGAATACGAAGCCCCTCGATCCAGCCGTTCGTGATGTAATGCAACAGCGGGTTTTCACCGGTTCCGGCGAGCCAGGGCGCGCTGCCCAGATAGGCCTTCGTGTCGAACGCCATGCTGGGATTATATCCTTTGCCGCCCCCCTCGAGCAGATAATGGTCGACCGGATGAAGGTATCCCTCCGCCACTTCCGGGTAATTGAGCGCGTACCAGCCGATGTCGAACAAGCCCGACGCCAGCACCTTGTCGCCCCCGGGTTGCTGCGGCGGAGCCCAGGGATCGCGCGGCGGCAGCGCCGCGATCGGCGTTGTGCTGCGCGGCGCACCCAGGGCGGCGGCATTCACGTAACGAACCGCGTCCGCCACGTCCTCGAGGGCGAGGCAGCGCACCGGCCCGGCCAGGTTGCGCACCATCTTTACGGTCGGCGTCACCCCGGCATAGAAGCCGGTAAAGGGCGAATACTGCCGGAAATAGCCAAGGCGCCCGAGCAGTACGACGCCGGGAACATGCTGCGCGTTCGCCAGATGCGCCGGACCGCTATCAACGCCGACAAAGAAGCGGGCTCGGCGGATCACTTCGGCAGTCTGCAGTATCGGCAGGCGGTTCACGAGGCTTATCGCCCCCTCGATTACCGGCGCCGCGTCTGCGGTTTTCCCCGCCCCGACCTCGACAATCGGAATTCTCAGCTCATTGCGAATGACCGACGCCAAGGCTTGCCAACCCGCATCGGTCCAATCCTTTTCTTCGCTGTTGGAAAGCCGGTGCACGACGCAGAAATCATCGGGCAGTTCAAGTGCGTCGACGGCCCCCGCATGCTCTGATCCGAGATAGAGCCGCGGTTGAACCGATAGCCGCGGCAGGCCGGCGCCGATCGAGAACGCTTCGAGAATTGCCCCGTAATCGAACCATTCATAGGCATTGACGAAGGGATTCCCGGTCCGTTTCGCAAGCGGGACCTGACAATGCTGACAAATTCGATAATTGACATGCAAATCGACGATTCGATCGTAAGCACCGTGGTTTTGCAGTTTGATCCAATCCGTCAGGCACTCGAGGACGATGGTCTCGTCGATAGAGGGATTGGTGTCCACCAGTTCGCGATATGCCGGACTGACCGCCCAGATCAGTTCTGCATCCGGGTGGTTGAATTTGAGGTACCGAGCGACCGGCTCGCACGCGACGATGTCGCCCATGTGCTCGACAAGTCCAACGAGTATGCGCATCGCTTTGGTTCTACGCTCGGTTTGGGCATCCCTATGCTTGATTGGATAGAGGATCGGACGTGCGTCGGCAACCAGTGATTAGCCACGGTTCCGTCGAGGCCCTCCCCGCCAATCGGGTTACTGTTCGAGGCGCTGAACGGGTGCCGTCGGCCGTTAGCGATCGGATCCTATGACTTTGCCCGTGGCAGCCAGCTACATGTTATAATCCAGGAGCCGGCTGCCAGGAGCCATCATCCACCGGATCCTACGCCCGCAGCTCCCTTCCGAACGCCAGCACGTCGTCCGAGAACAGCTTGGGCTGCTCCATTGCCGCGAAGTGGCCGCCCTTTGGCATGTCGGTCCAGCGCACCAGCTTGAAGTGGCGCTCGGCATAGCTCCTGGGCCAGAACACGAGCTCGCCCGGGAAATGCGCGATGGCGGTCGGCTTGGCGATGGGGTCGGGCGGCACGGCCGGCTGCTTGCCGGCGCCGGCATACATCCATGCCGCCGTGCCGAACGTGTTGGTCAGAAGATAGACCATGATGTTGTCGAGCACCGCGTCGCGCGTATAGACCGACCACGGGTCACCGTCCTTCAGGTCCGACCAGGTCTTCATCTTCTCGAAAATCCACGCCGCCGCGCCGAGCGGGCTGTCGGTCATGGCATAGGACAAGGTCAGCGGCTTGGTCGACTGGATGTGGATATAGCCGCCTTCCTTCATGTAGACCTCACCCCAGCGCGCCATCGCCGCCTTGTCGTCGTCGGTGACGATCGGCGCGCCGACGCCCAGCAGGAAATTGAGGTGGACGGCCTTGCAGCCCTTGCCCTCGGCGCCGAGCCAGGTCGAGATCGGCCCGCCATAGTCGCCGCCCTGGGCCATATAGGAGGCGTAGCCGAGATTCTCCGTCATCAGCTTGTCCCACAGCCGCGCCACGTCGCGCGAGTTGATCGGTTTCCTGGGCTTGGACGAGAAGCCGAACCCCGGAATGGACGGCACGATGACGGTGAAGGCGTCATCGGCGACGCCGCCGTGCTTTTCCGGCTGGGTCAAGGGCTCGATCACCTGGAGGAACTCGACGAACGAGCCCGGCCAGCCATGGGTGATGATGATCGGCTGCGGGTCCTTGCCTGAGCCTTTCACATGGATGAAGTGGATCTCGTAATCCTCGACCTTGGCCTTGAAGTGGGGGAACCTGTTCATCGCCGCCTCGCGGGCGCGCCAGTCATAGTGCGTGACCAGATACTGGGCGAGATCCTTCATCGCGGCCGAGCTGGTGCCGTACTGCCACGGCTCGCCTTCCGGCACATCAGGCCATTCGGCGTCGCGGATGCGCGACAGCACATGGTCGAGACGGGCCTTGGGGACGTCGATCTTGAAGGGCGTCACGTCTGTCATCGCTGTTCCTCCGCTGGATTTGGCGCTGGATCTGGTTTGTGCCTTCGCGCCGGGAGCGAGCGGCACCATGCCGGCCAAGGGAAGGGCGGCTCCGGCGGCCAGCACATCGCGCCGCGATAGAGTCCGTTCGTCCATGGGTTCCATCCCTTCCCCCTTGATTTCATTTCGTGAAGGAATGTGGCGGAGGGACGTGGCCGCGTCCAGCGGTTTTATGGGTCAGGCGGCACGTTGGGATGCGATCCGCTCAGCCACTTCCGGCTTCAAGGCACGCCTGGAAAATCCCTCGCCCCAGCGGGGCTATTAGACTCATGAATCGCGATCAGAGGTGAAACCGCCTCCCACCTTGAGGCAGGGCAATCCAGTATGGGTTTGCGCGACGAAGGAAAGTGAACGCAAAGACGCAAAGGCGCCAAGGAAAGCAATAAATCTCTTACTTGGCGCCTTTGCGTCTTTGCGGTTCAACTCATTTCAGGCCGCCATTTCGCCCAAAGGGGGAGGCGCCCGAAATCGATATGTGTGAGTGCCTTAGCCTCGCGGGGCGAGGGCTATTCAGCATGGGTCCTCATTAGCCCTATCGCGGCGCGATCGTATCAATTTCCGCCAATTCCTCGGGTGTCAGAGCCCAATCCGCGGCCTTGACGTTGGCCTCGACCTGCTCGGCCTTGGTGGCGCCGGCGATAACGCTGGGGACCACTGGCTGGGCCAGCAGCCAGGAAAAGGCGAGGTCGAGCAGGCTGTGGCCGTGCCTGGCGGCGAAATCGCCGAGCTTCGCCGCGGTCTCCAGTTTCTCGTCAGTCAGGAAATGGTCGAAATAGCCGTGGCCCTTGGCATCGGTGAGCCGCGCGCCGGGCGGCATCGGCGCGTCCTTCCTGTATTTGCCGGTCAGGAGGCCGCTGGCGAGCGGGAAGTATGGCAAGATGCCCAGCCCGTAAGCCTCGGCCGCCGGCTTCAGCTCGGCTTCGACCTTGCGGACCACCAGGCTGTATTCGTCCTGGCAGGAGATGAAGCCGTTGAGGCCCTTGGCCTTGGCGATCCAGTGCGCGTCCGCCACCTGCCAGGCCGGCACGTTGGAGCAGCCGACATAGCGTACCTTGCCCTGCTCGACGAGGTCGTCGAGCGTGCGCAGCGTCTCCTCCATCGGCGTCAGCGGGTCGGGCGTGTGCAGCTGATAAAGATCGATCCAGTCGGTCTGGAGGCGCTTCAGGCTGCCCTCGATCGCCGACATGATGTAGCGGCGCGATGCGCCTTTCTTGACTCCTTCCTTGTCCATCGGCAGGCCAAACTTGGTGGCGAGCACGATGTCCTTGCGGCGGTCGCCGAAAATCTGCCCCATCACCGTTTCGGAGGCGCCCTGCCCGCCATAGATGTCGGCGGTGTCGAACAGCGTTATGCCGACATCGAGCGCCTTATGGATCACAGCGCGCGACCTTTCGAGGTCGAGCCGTCCGCCGAAATTGTTGCAGCCCAAGCCGACGACCGAGACCCGGAGGCCGGATTTTCCGATGTTGCGATATTGCATGACAAGTCCCCAATGGGTTGCGTTTCGAGCAAGTCGCGAACGGCCCCGCTACCGGCCTGTTTCGCCTGTCCTTACCGAAAATGCGCCGCTAAGCTATTGGCGCGAAGCTTCGCTGTCGACTCCAAACCGGCGCGAGCAATGCACAAAGACGTGACAACGATATGATGACGACGGGGACCTGATGGATGGGCGGGACGCTACGCCAAACGATCGCCGTGCTCATGGGTTTGGCCGCTCTCGTGGGTCTGGCCGCTCTCACTGGCGCGGCCAGCGCCGATACGATCACGCTGCGCCTCGCCGACGGCATGCCGTCCGGCCATATCATCGACCGGCTGATCGTCGAGCCCTTCATCAAGCAGGTGGCTGAGGCGACAGGCGGGCAGGTCGCCATCCAGCACTTCCCGGCCGAGCAGCTCGGCAAGTCGCGCGACATGCTGATGCTGACCCAGGCCGGCGTGGCCGATATCGGTTTCGTCGTCCCGTCCTATATGTCGGACCGGATGCCGCTGACGACGGTCACCGAACTGCCCGGCATCTTCCAGAGCACCTGCCAGGGCAATACCGCGCTCCGCGCGCTGACCGGGGACGGCGCGATCCTGGATGAACGGGAGTTCAAGCCGAACGGGGTCAAGCCGCTGATCATCTTCCTGATGCCGGCCTACCAGCTGGTCCTGTCCTCCTCACGGCCGCTCGGCGCGCTGAGGGATGTCGAAGGCCTCAAGATCCGCACGCCGGGCGGCGCCATGGACCTCACGGTCATCGGGCTGGGCGCCGTACCGATCCGCATGGGCCCGGCAGACATCTACGAGTCGATGTCGCGCGGCACGCTCGACGGTGCGCTGCTCGCCTACCAGAGCGCCACATCCTATCACCTGACCCCGCTGCTCAAATCCGGCACGCTCGGGCAGGATTTCGGCACCGTCACGGTAACCTTCTCGATCAGCCTCAAGAAATGGAATGCGCTGCCCGAGACTGCCAGGGCAACGATGGCCCGGATCGGCGAGGCGCTCAGCGTCGATGCCTGCGAGAAATTCGACAAGGCCGAGGACGAAGCGATCACCAGGATGCGCGCAGCCGGCGTGCGGCTGGCCAACCCGGATGACGCCGATCGCGCCGCCCTGGAAGCAGCCTTCGATCGAATCCGGGTCGACTGGGCCAAGCGGCTCGACGACCGCGGAAAGCCGGGCAGCACCATCCTGACCGCCTTCATGGAGGCGGCCGCGGCCGCCCAGCCGCGATGAGGCGGAGCATGGCGGTTCTGTCGTGGATCGAGATGGCGCTCTCCTTCACCGCCTCGGTCATCCTCTTCGCAATCATGGCGATCGTCGCTGCCGACGTGGCCATGCGCTACATCTTCAACCGGCCGTTCGGCTGGTCATACGATCTGGTGTCGCTCTACCTCGTGCTGGCCATCTTCTATTTCTGCCTGTCGCGCGCCTATGTCACCCACGCCCATGTCGGGGTCGACATCCTGCATTACTACGTCTCGACACGGACGCGGCGGCTTTTCCTCCTGATCAGCTGCCTGGTGTCGGCGCCGCTGTTTGCGGCTATCGCGGTGGCGACCTTCCGGCGGGCATGGGCCGCCCTGTTGGCAGATGATGTCATCGAGGGCGCGATTCCCTGGCCGACCTGGGCCTATGCCGGCCTGGCGCCGCTCGGCACGGCCATTCTGACCGTGCGGCTGGTCGCCGATGCCGTGGCGCATGCCATCGCATGGGCAGGCGGGCCGGAGATCATCCCCCTGCCCGCGCTTGCCCGTTCCGATGAAGGCATCGATGAGGCCGCATTCGAATGACCCTCGCCTTGGTGATGACCGCGCTGTTCGCGCTTCTCGCGATCGGCGTGCCGGTCGGGTTCGCGATGGGCGTATCGGGCGCGTTGGGCCTGCTGGTCGGGTTCGGCGGGGGCGTGCTGATGGGCGTGCTGGAAACCGCGCCGATCTCGGCGATCGGCTCCTACGAGCTGATCACGATTCCGATGTTCCTGCTGATGGCCGAGATGGTGCTGCTCTCCGGCATCGCCGACGATCTGTTCGAGACCGCCGCCGCCTGGTTCGGCCGCATTCCGGGCGGGCTCGGGATCGCCACCACGCTCGCCGGCGCCGGGTTCGGCGCAATCTGCGGCACCAGCACGGCATCGGCCGCGACGCTGTCGGCAACCAGCCTGCCGGCGATGATCAAACAGGGCTATGAGCCGCGCATGGCCGCCGGCGTGGTCGCGATCTCGGGCGCACTCGCGATGCTGCTGCCGACCTCCGTCGCGCTGGTGATCTTCGCGCTGCTGGCCGAAGTCAACGTCGCCAAGCTGCTGATGAGCGGCATCCTGCCGGCATTCCTGGTGACGCTCACCATCATCGCGACCATCCTGTTCCTGGTCTGGCGCGATCCGAGCCGCGCCCCACCAGCGCCGGTGACCGGCCTTCGTCGCAAGCTCTCCCTGCTGAAGGGGGTCGGGCCGATGGTGCTGCTGTTCGCGATCGTCACCGGCGCGATCTTCACCGGCATCGCGACACCAACCGAGGCCTCGTCGGTCGGAGCGCTCGGCGGCTTCGTCCTGGCCGTCATTCGCGCCAAACCTTCGCCCGGGCGGATCCTGCACGGCTTCGAGCGCGCCGCCATCGGCAGCTGCATGATCGCCACCATCCTGATGGGCGCCAGCATCTTCGGCTATTTCTTCACGCTGTCGCACGTGACCCAGGACCTGGTGGCCTGGGTGGGCGCGCTGCCGGTGTCGCGATGGCTGATCATCGTGCTCATCCTGGCAATGTATATCGTGCTCGGATCGTTCATGGATCAGATCGCGATCCTGGTGCTGACGGTGCCGATCGTCCTGCCGCTCATCAAGTCGCTGGGCTTTGACCCGATCTGGTTCGGCGTGATCAAGATCGTCACTGCCGAGGTCGGCATGATCACGCCCCCGATCGGGCTCAACTGCTTTATCGTCGCGCGCTATGCCAACCGGCCGGTTACCGAGATCTTCCGGGGCACGATGCCGCATTTCGTGGCCCACCTTGTCGCCATCGCGATCATGGTGGCGTTTCCCGCAATCGTTCTGTGGCTGCCCTCGCGCATGTAGCGCCCAGGAGAGCACTGTCCAGTACTTCCATACGTATTTCTCCTCAGCATTTGGGACCTATTTTTTTTATTCACGGCATTTTAATGCTTAAGAACAGAGAGCACGAATCATCCGGATCCAGCATGCACTATTGCCAAGCTTCTCGCCGTTCATCGGCGCGGGCGACATCATGATCGTCACGCCCGACCAAGCGCGCTCCGGCGGACCGATGCGGCGATAATGGAAGCAAAATCGGCGACGGATCTCCTGAGCGAAGCAGGCTTCGCATTCTGGTTCGACGGAACCGAGGCGATGCCTCCCGGCAGCATCCTCGACGCCATCAACACCGGGCTGATGTTGGCGGACGCCCGCCAGCCGGACATGCCGATTGTCTATATGAACAGAAGCGCCGAGGCGATCACCGGCTATCGGACTGTCGAAATGATCGGCAAGAACTGCCGTTTCCTTCAAGGGGCCGAGCGGCAGCAACCCGAGATCGAGACGATACGAACAAGCATCAAGGCAGGGCAGGCGTCCAAGGTCATCCTGAAGAACTTCCGCAAGAACGGCTCACCCTTCTGGAACCAGGTTCAGCTCATCCCGCTGTTCGACGACGAGCAGAAGCTCACCCATTATCTCAGCGTGTTCGCGGACGTCACCAATTACCGCGAAGCCCTGGCCCAGGCCGAGATCAGCACCCGGTTCGACCCGTTGACAGGCCTTCCCAATCGTCAGGGGGCACGCGAGGAACTTTCCGCCCTACTGGCGCGGCGGCGGACCGGCGAACTGGCGGTGGCGACCTGTGAAATCAAGGGGCTGCGCGACATCAACAACACATTTGGCATCGAGGTCGGCGACGCCCTGCTCCGATTGGCCGCCAATCGCCTGAAATCGCTTCCCTCGATCGATTGCACGGCGCGCTTGTCGTCGGGCCGGTTCCTTCTCGTCATTCAGGCCGCGGACAGCGACGGCATCCTGGCGGTGGCGAAGACCGCCCTTGAAGCGCTGGAGCAGCCTTATATGGTGCTGGGCACTGCTTTGTGCCCGCCGGCGGTCTGCGGATATACGCTGCTCGAACGGCGGCTGGTAGACGCCGAGACGCTGTTGCGGGAGGCGTCGATCGCATCGACCGGCGCACAGCCCGACGGTGGGGGATCGATACGCCAGTTCAACGCAAGTGCCGATGCCGCGGCCAAGACGCGCCTCAGGCTGATGTCAGAAATCCAGAATGCGCTCCGCAACGACGAATTCGTGCTGCACTACCAGCCGAAGATCAATGTCGGGACGGGCACCATCGTCGGTGCCGAGGCGCTGCTGCGCTGGCAACACCCCCTGTTCGGGCTTCAGCTGCCGGGGCGATTCCTTCCCCTCGTCGAAAAAAGCAATCTGATCATCGACATCGGCCGGCTGACGCTGGCACAGGCGGCGCGCTTCGCGGCGCGCATCAATGGCGACAGGACGGTCGAACCGCTTTGCGTGGCGGTCAATATCTCGCCCATCCATTTCCGCCGGGATGATTTCGCCCCGGATCTCGCCATACTTCTGGAGGAAAATGGCTGCCGGCCGGAATGGCTGTCGCTCGAGCTGGTCGAGACGGTTCTGGCCGAGACGACGCCGGGGACGATGCGGACTTTCACCAAGCTGCGCGAGATGGGTATCGGCATCGCCGTGGACGATTTCGGCGTCGGCTATTCCAATCTGATCTATCTGAGGGATCTGCCGCTGACGGAGCTGAAGATCGACCAGACATTCGTGCGGCACGTCGATTCCCGGCCGGACAACGCCATGATCGTGCGAGCCGTGTCGGGACTGGCGCGGGAATTCGGGCTCAGCGTCGTCGCCGAAGGCGTAGAGAGCCAGACGGAGCATGAGGCGATTCTGAACCTGGGGTGCAATCTGGGCCAAGGCTTCCACTATAACCGGCCGCTCGAAGCCGCCGATTTCTTGCGGCTCATCGTGCGACAGGAAGTCCTGACCGTATCGGATCCGTGACCGGCTGGCGCCCGCTTGTATCGACTTTCATAGGAAATCGATACGTCGCGATCGTGTGTTTAGTTCACGCGACGTCGCATGAGTTGCTCCGCGACTCACGCTCCTCTGCGATCGGATACTCGAACGGGCCGCAGAATTGCAATGCCGGCCGATTTCAGCCGGCGTCGCACAATTCCATCAGCTGCCGCGTCAGCGGCGCCAGTGACCGCCGATCCATTCCCAGTGACCGTGGCGATCGATCCAGCGTCCCGGTTCCCAGATCAGCCCGACCTCAGGCCTCTCGATATAGTGGCCACCGACCCAGAAATAGGAGCGGCCATTCCATTCGTAATGCCCGTTCACCCAGACCCACGCCTCGCGCGGCCCGGGCGGCGGGGGAACGAGTTCCTCGCGAATGGGCGGCGGCGGCGCGGGCGCCACGACCACCGGGGGCGCGTAATAGCCCCCGAGTCCCACGCCGATATGGACTTCGGCCGACGCGGTCCCGGCCAGAACCAGAGCACCGCAGGCAATCAGCAATCCGAGCTTATTTCTCATTTGGCGTTCCTTCGAATAGTAAGAATCAGCGGTACCACCAGCTGTGATAATAATGGGGCTCATAATATGGCCTGTCATAGACGACGCAGCCGCTTAACTGAGCCAAGACCAAAACTAGGGAAAGCAATGCGAATGTATTCCTTCGCATGATGACACTCCTTTCGTTGTCCCATGCGTATTGAACGTCTTCGCAAGCACCAACCTGCGGCTCTTCGCTGCCAAACTGATGAACAGATGATGACAAATTTTTAATTTACCGGGGCGGCATTGGCGCGGCGCCATATCAGTTCGGCGCTTCCCGTCACACCGGCCCGAGAGACGGGCGGGGTCGACAGCATCAGGCGATCGCCCTCGAAACGATAATACCGAACCTGCTCCGACCCGAGCAAGTTGGGGAACAGGCAAAGCTCCACAATATGCACCACCTGTCCCGCCTCAATGCGGTAGCGCCCGCAATAGGTGTGGTATCCGTGCATCGCCGAGCAACATTCGTCCGGCGTTCCCGCCAACGGATCGACCCCGAGGAAATATGGCCGGCCAGGCGTCATCAGGGCCGCGAACATGTACCCATCCGGAGCGTAAACCAGCAGCCCCTGCGCATCCGGCCCCAGCGGATAATGCGGCTGACCGCCCGGACCCGGAATGCGCCACGAAACAAGCTGCCACGAGCCCAGGAAATCAGCTTGCGACATCAGCCGCTCCCCCCGCGCCGAGGCCGGCGAGGCGCAGCAGGAGCGCGCTCAGCGCGTCGGGCGCCGTGATCATTGCATCATGCCCGGTTTCGAGGTCGACCCGCGTCCACGCGGGGTCGGTCGCGATCCGGTCATAGCTCGGCCGGACGGCGTCATAGACTGGCCGGATACAACGGATGAAAACACGCGGGAGCCCATTGCCGACCGGATGATCCAGGCGGATGGGGTCGGCGTAGGCGGCCAGCGGGTGCGGCGTCAGGCGGCGTTCGACCCAGTCGCGGTCGGGGCCTGGGGGAACATCGAAGGCAGATCCGGGCGGCGCCGGAATGCTGAGGCCGCCGGAGCTCTCTTCCGCCGCTTTCAGTCGCATCGCGGCGGTAGCGGGAGGCAGACGGCTCAGCGCCGATCGTCCGTTTTCCGGAATCACCGCGTCCAAATAGATCAATTGGCGGATGCGGCCCGGCCGGCGATCCGCCACGGCGCTGATCACCATGCCGCCGAAGCTGTGGCCGACCAGGACGAAATCATCCAGTTCCTCGGCGTCGATGACGCCGATCAAGTCGGCGATGAACGTTTCGAGATTGACCGAGCGCGACAGCAGGTGGGCCCGTTCGCCGAGCCCGGTCAGCGTCGGCGTCAGCACGCGCAAGCCCGCCGACATCAGGCGCTGGGCCACGAAGCGCCAGCACCACCCGCCGTGGAATGCACCATGCACCAATACGAATGCAGGTTGCGCATCGCCCCTCCGGTTCATCTTCGCCCTCTCCTTCCCCGCCTCTCGGTCCTATGGTTTACTCGCGCCGATACAGCACGGTCGAGCCGCTCGATCGCGTGTCGCTCGGCCCTTACAAGAATCCGGTTCAAAGCCGCTTGACATGGATTATTCGAAAAGCTGGGTCGTCCCGGCGACCGTCGGGATCATCATCGCTGTCCCGCTCGCGACTTTCGTTGCTATCCTTGTACGCGAACAGATCGTCGCCCGCCGCAACCGCATCTATAAGACTCTGGCGGATCATACTATCTTAAATGCGGGCGACCGCGAGGCTTGGATGAGCGGGGTTTTGCCCAGCGGGGAAGAGGAACCAGTGAGCCGCTTCAGCACTCTCATCGCACCGATGGTTCAGTTGGCGACGGTTGTCCTTTTGGCGATCATCGTGATCACCAGCAACGCCTCGCTCAACGAGCGGATCGCACATCAGGACGACCAGATCGCCGACCTTGCAACGCAGGTCCATGCCCTGGCCTTCGCCTCCACCCCCGCGCCTCGCCAGGAGGCAGATCCGGCGTTGCCGCCGGTGATAGGCGCGATGGCCAACGCCAGCCCGATGCAGCAGGCATGCGCCAACCTGATCGGCCGCGTCGCGGATGCCTATGAGAAGGGTGAATCGTCCAAGATCGGCGAGGCACTGGAGGGGCTGGTGCAAAAGCTGAAATGCGTGAACCCGCCGCAGCAGCCATGAGCGAATCCCCCCTCCTCAAGCACGCGCGTGAGCGCATGGCAAAGCAGCGCCAGTTGGAGCGGGAGCGCTGGGAAAGGCAGCCGGCGCAACTGCAGAAATCAATGATCCGCTGGATCTTCCGGATCATCGGCTTCATCATCCTGATCGCGCTGATCTTCTACCGGCTGAACGGTGGCCGGATTTTCTGATCGGCAGGTCGTCGCGGTTTTCTGCGCGGGAATTAAAAA
The DNA here is from genome assembly GCA_964631425.1 of uncultured Rhodospirillales bacterium. Taxonomy (GTDB): domain Bacteria; phylum Pseudomonadota; class Alphaproteobacteria; order BOG-932; family Roseiterribacteraceae; genus BOG-932. Next base: position 4,065 of record CAZVYC010000054.1, on the reverse strand, counting down.
CGAGTCGCCCCATCCATGCTGCCACCCGCCCTGTCGCCCGACGAGCTTCTTGCGCGCGCAGACTTGGCTGGACAGGCCCGGGTCATTTCCGTGGTGCGTGCGCACGACGCCACCAGCCCCCACCTAGGCCGGCTCAGGTTCGAGAAGGTGATCAAGGGCACGCCCGTCTATTGGCGCCCGCTTCTCGCGAAGCTCGGACTGGACCGGACGGTGCTGGTCAGGATGCGTCGGCTGAAGCGGGACCGCGAGGGCAAGCCGCTGCCGGGCGAGTGGTGGGATGGCTATCGGGCCGGGGACCGGGTGATGACCCATCTGCACTGGGAGCGCGACGCCAACGCTTATGTCACTCTGTGGTGGAACGCGGTCTGGCAGACGCCGGCGAGCTGAGCCCCGGCATGATGCGCTCGGCAGCGCAGAGCTCGCTCTCGGTATTGATGTTGAGAAACGGGTCGAACGGGTGATCGGAAAACCCGGCGATCGCCGGAGACAGCCGGTCCACGAAATCGCTTACTTTGTGCACGCCCTCGACGAGGAGCGCATGACGGAGCGACCCGATCAGCGAGAGCGGCCAAAGCCCGACGACGTGGTGCCGTTGAGCGCCGCTCGCAGCGACCGCGATGTCCGTCCCGGCGGCCGCGCGCGCCGCGATCAGCCGTTCGACGAGGTCTGCCGGCAGAAGCGGCGCATCGGCCGGAACGCTGACAAGATCGGTTTCGACGCCGCTTTCCGCGGCCCACATGAGACCTGCGAGCACGCCGGCGAGCGGTCCTGGATAATCCGGAACCGGGTCGGGAATCACCGGGAGACCGAACGCGGCGAAGCGGCCCGGATCGCCGTTGGCGTTGAGCGCGAGCGCGCCAACCTGCGGCTGCAACCGCTCGATCACGTGCGCGAGGATCGATCGCCCGGCAAGCTGTCGCAGCGCCTTGTCGCGACCGCCCATCCGCCGCGACAGACCGCCGGCCAGGATGATCCCGGCCGGCCTCACAGCCCGAATTCGGCGAAGGGAATGAAGGACACGGGCTGGCCGGGCGCGATCTCGGTCACGTCCTCGGCGATCTCGACGAGCCCATCACTGCCGCCGACCGAGGACAGCACCGCGGAGCCGCCGCGCGCAAAACGCCGGACGCAGAGGCCGTCCGCATCCATATCCAGCATGCATCGCAGGAACTCGCGCCGGCCAGGACTGCGGCGCAAGGTGAATCCTGCCCGCACAGGATATCGCGGCGGCGCCGTATAGGCGCCGCCGGCCAGCCGCAGCAGACCCGGACGCGCGAGCAGAAGGAACGTGATGACGGCCGCCACCGGATTGCCCGGCAATCCGAAATACGGCTTTCCGGCAACGTGGCCGGCCGCGACCGGTTTCCCCGGCTTGATCGCAACGCTCCAGAAGTCGAGCGCGCCCAGCGTTTCGATCGCTTGACGCATATGATCTTCGTCGCCCACCGAGACGCCGGCCGAACTGATGATTGCGTCGCAGCCGCGCGCAGCATCTGCAAGGGCAGCTTCGATCGCGGGCCGCGAATCCGGCAAGATGCCGAGGTCGACAGAATCGAAGCCCAGCTGCCGGACAAAGGCCAGCAGAAGAGGTCGGTTGGAATCATGGACCGCGCCCGGACGGAGCGGCTGCCCCGGCTCGATCAGCTCGTCGCCGGCCGAGAGCACCGCCACGCGAAGCCGGCGGCGCACCTGCGCTTCGACGACTCCGAGCGAGGACAGCATGCCGATGTCGACCGGGCCCAACCGGCGGCCTGCCGAGATGGCCACCGAGCCCTTTGCGATATCCTCGCCTGCCCGACGGATATTGGCATCGAGCGGAATATCTTTCCGAAGCAGGATGCGGTCGCCGTCGCGCTGGACTTCTTCCTGCATTGCGATCGCGTCGACCCCAGGAGGCGGCAGCGCGCCGGTGAAGATGCGCACCGCCTCGCCCTCGCCCACCGCGCCGTCGAATGGACGGCCCGCGGCCGAGACGCCGATCACAGCAAGCCCGCGCTCGCGCGCCAGCTTCAAGCCCGCGTGGCGGAAGCCATAGCCGTCGACCGCCGAATTATCCGCCGCCGGAACAGCGATCGGCGCCGTCACAGCTTCCGCCAGAACGCGCCCCAGCGCGTCGGCAAGCGGAACGGCTTCGCAAGCGGGCCCGGGCTGACAGCGCCTTTCAACCAGCGCCACCGCAGCCGACAGGGAGATCGTCATGCCCGGGGCGCGGTCAGCGGCGACTCGAGCATGAACGCGGCGATCGTCTCGGGTTCGTCGAGCGGCAGCCAAGGCACGGGCGAACCCGGCACCGGCGCGGGACTGGCAATAGCAACGATCCACGGGTCGTCGGGGTAGAGCAGAGGCTTGCCCACTTCCGGCCGATGCACTTCGATCTTGGGGTGCGGGTCGCGCTTGAAGCCCTCGATGAGCACGATGTCGACCGGTACCAGTTTTGCAAGCAGGTCTGAAAGCGCCGGCTCCGGCTCGTCGCGCAGCTCGTGCATCAGCGCGAAACGCCGCGACGAGGCCACCAGGACCTCGGTTGCGCCGGCCTGGCGATGGACCCAGCTGTCCTTGCCGGGCTGGTCGATGTCGAACTCGTGATGCGCATGCTTCACAGTCGAAACGCGAAGGCCCCGCGCCGTCAAGAGCGGTATCAGCTTGGCGACCAGGGTGGTCTTGCCGCTGCCGCTCCAGGCCGCGAACCCGATGACGCGCACGACGCTAGTGTCCGAGAGACTTCACCGCCTGAAGCACCGGAGGATCGAGCCCTTCGCCGCCTTCGTCGACATGGGCGATGATGGCTCGCCGCATCCGGGGGTCCCAGAAACGCTTCAGGTGGTCGGCGATTCCCGCGGATGGGTCCGCGTGCCGTTGGCTGGCGAAATATTTGCCGATCTGGTTCGCCATATAGACCAGCCGTTCAGGCGACATGCCGTACCTCTTCTCCAACGATCCGGCCAGGGTGGGTGAATATTTCGAATTCCTGCCCCCGCGCAATCGCGACCAAGGTCATGCCGCACCCCTCCGCCGTGCGGATCGCGAGCGCTGTCGGCGCGGAGACGGCGACCAGAATGGATGCCCCCATGATCGCAGCCTTCTGGACCATCTCGACCGAGATGCGGCTGGTCAGCAGTACGATGCCGTCCGCGCCGGCGATGTTCCGGCGCGCCAGCGCGCCCGCCAGCTTGTCGAGCGCGTTATGGCGGCCGACATCCTCGCGCAGCGCGACGATCCCCTCGGCCGGAGTCCAAAAGGCAGCGGCATGAACGGCGCGGGTTTCGTGATTCAGCGCCTGCCCCGCCGGCAGCGCCGCCATGGCTTCGACGATCACGGCTGGGGACAGGCGCAAGCCGATGGGGACCGCGGGCAACGCTCTGATCGCCTCTTCCAGGCTTTCCACGCCGCAGAGGCCGCAGCCGGTCGGCCCGGCAAGGAAACGCCGCCGGTCGGTGTAGGTCGCGGCGCGATCGGCATCGATCCACATCCTGAGCTCGATACCGAGCTCACTTGGGACGACCTCGAGTTCCTTGATCTGATCGGCCGACGCGACCACGCGCTCGGCCAGGCTGAAACCGACCGCGAAATCCTCGAGATCGGCCGGCGTCGCCATCATCACCGCATGCGAGAGGCGGTTGTAGGTGAAGGCGACCGGGCTTTCCTCCGGCACCGCCCGCGTTCCGGCTTTCAGGGTCGCGCCCGTCGCGGCGAGACGCTGAACCCGAACGGACGGCGCGGGAAGGTCGCTCATTCCGCTGCTTCGACCAGGGCGATCTGGCGGTTCTGCTCCGATAGATCCTGATAATGGCGCTGCCAGTCGCTCGGCCCGTTCGAGGGCGATACCTGGACTGCGGTCACCTTATACTCAGGGCAGTTCGTCGCCCAGTCGGAGAACTCGGTGGTTACGACGTTCGCCTGGGTCTCAGGATGGTGGAAGGTCGTGTAGACCACGCCCGGCGCCACCCGCTCGGTAATCTTGGCGTGCAAGGTCGTCCCACCGGCGCGGCTCTGAAGCTTGAACCAGTCGACGTCGCGGATACCGCGCTGCTCGGCGTCATGCGGATGGATCTCCAGCACGTCTTC
>CAZVYC010000053.1:0-23797 GCA_964631425.1 uncultured Rhodospirillales bacterium | reverse complement strand
CCGCCGGCATCATCTCCAGCCCAACCAGCAGTTCCGGATCGACGAGATGCTTAGTGTCCATAAAGTACCCTCCACGGCTCGATAGGAAACAGTCTAACCTGAACTTGACCTGAGCCCGATCTTCCCTGTCCAGCTGAGGAATTGGAATGGGCAAACACCAGGATGGGACCTAGGAAGCCGCAGGAAGAAGTGGCATCGTCGGAAACAAAGGAGACCTTATGGCCGAGGAACCGGGTGCGGTGAGCCGAAGAGCGGTTTTGAGCGCGGCGCTCCTGGCCATCGACGGTGATTCCTTCGCACATCGCGCCTATCATGCGGTTCCGAAATCGATCCGCCGGCGCGGGAACAAGGGCGGCAACGCCATCGTCGGCTTCGCGAATTTCCTGCTGCGGCTCTATGAGGAGACGAAGCCGCGTGCCGTGGTGGTCGGCTGGGACACGCTGGACGCGCCGACCTATCGCCATCGCGCGCTGCCCGGCTATCAGGGCGGGCGGGAATTCGACGCCGAACTGATCGACCAGCTGAACGTCTTGCCGGAATTCGTCGCGGCCTTCGGTTTCACGGCTGCGAAGCAGGCGGGCTTTGAGGCCGACGATTTTCTGGCAGCCGCAGCGGACAGCGAGGAGAGGCGCGGCGGCACCGCGATCGTCGCGACCGGCGACCGCGACGCGTTCCAGCTCGCCACAGACCGGACGACGATCCTGCAGCCGGTCAAAGCCGGCGAGATGGCGTATATCGGGCCCGCCGAGGTCCGTGCGCGCTATGGCGTCGATCCTGGCCATGTACCCGACTTCATCGCGCTCCGCGGCGATCCATCGGACAAGATACCAGGCGCGAAGGGCATCGGCGCCGTCGGCGCGGCGACAATTCTCAAGAAATACGGCTCGCTCGAAGCCGCAATCGAAGCCGGCCGCTTTTCGGCCCAGGCCGACGATCTGCGCCTCTATCGCCGCATTGCGACGATGGACCGAAACGCGCCGCTGCCCGACCTCGCTGATCAGACTCCGAATTGGGCTGCAGCCGCGACGATGGCGCGAGACTGGGAACTGAACCGCCTGGCGGACCGGTTGGGGGAATTGGCGGGCGGCTAGCCTGCCTCGTCGTCATCGCGGCTGGTCTTGGCATCACCGCATGAATCTCTTGCGGGCGGTCGCGGATATGCGCTGCCGCAAACCGGCCATTTCGGCCCACGGGTCGCTCGGTAGCGATCTGAGCCTTCCCGGAAGATTTTCGATCGTGAAGTGATCGCCGCGGATGCCGCTCTCGACTTCGTCCCAAGTAAGCGGCGCCGAAACGGTCGCCGACGGTCTGGCGCGGGTCGAGTAAGGTGCAACGGCGGTCGCGCCCCGCCCATTGCGGAGATAATCGATGAAGATGCGGCCCCGCCGCGCGGTCTTCGACATCGACGCGGTGTAGAGCTTTGGCGCTTCCGCCTCGAGCGTTTCGACCAGCGCCCGGGTGAAGGCCTTGGCGGCGTCCCATTCCAGATCGGGCACGATCGGCACCGTGAGGTGAAGCCCCTTCCCGCCGGTGGTCTTCGGGAAGCTGCGCAGCCCGACGTCGGCCAGCCGGTCGCGGAGTGTGATCGCGGCTGCCACGATCCGGTCCCAGGGAACCCCTTCGTCGGGATCGAGATCGAAGATGAGCCGATCCGGCCGCTCGATATCGTCGGTTCGCGATCCCCAGGGATGGATCTCAAGGACGCCCATCTGGATCAGGCCAAGCAGGCCTTTCACGTCCCTCACGATCGCGTAGGTCGTCGTTCCATCTTTTTCATGCACATCGAACCGGCCGACCTCGCGGGGAAATCCCGGACCCAGATTCTTTTGGAAAAACCCCTCGCCCGTCAGGCCGTCAGGGTGGCGCAGCAGCGAGAGCGGTCGGTCAGCGATCTGCGGCAGCATGAAAGCGGAAACTTCGGCATAATATTCCGCAACCGTCAGCTTCGTGATCCCCTTCTCCGGATAGACGACCCGCTCCGCATGCGTAATCCGAACGCCGGCGATCACCGCTGATCCGTCGCGCGCAACCTCCTGGGGGCCTGACGGCGTTTTCGATGCGGGCGAATCTGCCGCTCCGGGCCGATCCAGCACCACCTCCGTCGGCGCCTTGTCTTCTCGTATCCCAATGAACCGGGAATGGCGCAGAATGTCATCGCTGGTCCACCCGGCGAAAGTGATTTCCACCACGATCTGAGGTTCCACCCAATGGATGCCGCGCGACGAGAGGCCCTCCGGCAGCTTGACCGGCGCCGTCTTCCGCGCAATCGCGACGAGCCGCTTTTGGAATGTGGTCAGGACGTCGGCGGAAAAGCCGGTACCGACCCGTCCTGCGTAGGTCAGCCTCCCATCGGGCCGGTAATAGCCCATGAGAAGCGCGCCGAATCCGGCGCGGGCCCCGGCGGGATCGGTGAAGCCTACGACGATGAGATCTTCCCGGGCGATACCCTTCGCCTTGAGCCAGATGGGATTGCGCCCCGGCCGGTAGGGCGAGTCTCGCCGTTTGGAGACGATCCCTTCGAGCCCCAGCCCGCACGCCGCCCGGAAGAATTCCGGCCCCTTGCCGATCTGGTGGTCGCTGTAGTGAAGCCTTGTGTCTTCGCCACCCTCCAAAATTGCCGCCAGAGCCTCCTTCCGATCCTCCAGCCGGGCACCGGTCAAATTCCAGCCGTTCAGATGGAGGAGGTCGAAAACCATATAGATCAGGCTTCTTGCCTTGCCCTTCGACAGATCGTCCTGAAGGGCCGAGAAGCTGGTGACGCCGCTCGGCAGCATGTGCACGATTTCGCCGTCGAGCACGGAATCGCCAAGCCCGAGCGCGCCGATCGCCTGCACGATGCCAGGGAAACGGTCTGTCCAGTCGAGCCCGGTCCGGGTCTTCAATGTCACCGTGCCGGATGCGATTTCGGCTAGCATCCGGTAGCCGTCGAACTTGATCTCGTGCAGCCATTCGTCCCCCGGGGGCACGTGATCGGTCGGCGCCGCGAGCTGCGGCGTAATCTCCGGGATAGACTTCGACCGTTTGGCGCCCCGGATCTTGGCGGGGTCTAGTGGAAGCATTCGGGGCGAAATCGAGCTGGCAGGGCCTTCGGCGACGATCTCGCCTTGAGTTGAACTCCACATACGATCGCGGTCTTTGGCGATCGCCGCCATGTCGCGTCCGCTCGCGACGCTCCGGTCCTCCCGGTCGATCACGTCCGTCCCATGACCGACAGCCGCCGCGGCGTCGCGCCGCTTGATCAGAAACCATTCATCCTTGCCCCTGCCTTCGCGCCGCCCGTCCAGCCGGACCAGGGTCCAGGAACCCTTGAGCTTTTCGCCGTGCAAGGTGAACCGAAGATGTCCCTTGGCGTAATCCTTCCGCGGATCGCCCTCCGGCTCCCACCAGCCGCGATCCCACAGCATCACGGTCCCGCCGCCATACTCGCCCGCGGGAATGACGCCTTCGAAGGCGCCATATTCGATCGGATGATCCTCGACATGGACTGCGAGACGGCGATCGTCAGGATCGATGCTCGGTCCCTTGGGCACCGCCCAGCTCAGGAGCACACCGTCCAGCTCGAGCCGGAAATCATAGTGCAGACGCCGCGCCGCGTGCTTTTGGATGAGGTAAGCAAGCCTGCCGGGCTGCTGGCGCGCCGCTGGGATACCCGCGGGCTCGGGCGTCTTGGAGAAGTCGCGCTTGCGTTTGTACTCTTCCAGCGCCATCGCCTTTCGCCCGTCTTCCGGTCCAGCCCGATCAGACCCGATCGGCCAGATGGCAGAGCAGGACGGCCTTGCGGACAAAATCCGCGTGGGCCGCGGGCGTGCCGATATGTTCGATGCGGTCGAGGAGAGGGCGAAGCTCGACGAACGAGTCGCGCGCGATGAACCACCGCGCAAGTCCGATCAGCGCGTCGACATAGTCGGGATCGGCCTGAAGCGCCTGCTCCAGGAAGCGCCGCTCGCCGTCGGAATCATCCTTGAGCCGACGAATGTGAGCCGCATTGAAGGAAGGCTCCGCGAAAGACGGGTCAAGCGAGGACGCTATGCGGAAGTGAATTTCGGCATCGTCCAGCTCCGCGAGGCCGGTCAGGACACAACCCAGATTGTAGCGGATGACCGCATCGCGGGGCCTGGCCATCACGGCGATCTCATAGAGCCGACGCGCCGTCGCCAGATCGCCCCCCTGTTCCGCCTCTTCGGCGCGATCGAGCAGTTCGGCCATGGTCGCGGCCGGTTCGTCGAGCGGAAGCACCGTCTGTCCCGAAGTCTCGATCGCTGCCTCATTGAGGCGCACCTCGATCTCGGCGCCGGCCTCGCTCATTTTTGCGCCCTCGTGCCGGCGCGCCAGTGCAGCCGCTTCGATGATGCCATGCAGGGGGAAACCGCGCGCAAGCAGGCGCGCGACCTCCCGCCCGAGCCGGAGATCGCGAAACGGAAGCCGGAGCTCGCGAAATTGAAGCTGGTCTTCCTCTAGCTCCAGCGCTCCGGCGAGCGCCAGCGTCCGAATGGTCTCGCCGTCGAGACCTGTCTGGCGAGCGAATTCGGCGGAAGGGATCAGGCCGGTGGGGAGCGACAGCTCCGGCATGAGGCCAACGGCGCGAAGGAAGCCGATTTCCGACAGATTCTGGACGCCCTGCTGCTGGAGCTGCTCCCAATGGCTCAGCAGGTTCCCTTGCCGGATCCGGCTGATCGCACCGCCAAGGCCGTAAACCGCGATGCTGCCGGGCCGAGCTTTTCCGGTTTCAGGAATGGCGGCTGCCCGGCGGGCCAGGCGATGTGCGCGCTGGCGCGAAACGAAGGTCGGCCGGGTGACAAAGAAAACGGACCGACCCCGGATATCCACGCTCGGACCCGCGAGCGCATTCAGGCGCGGCGCGCCGGCCTGTCGGACGCGACTTTCTTCGCCGTACCCTTCGTTTGTTCGGTCTTCGCGGGCGCCTGCCGGTCAGCGCGCTTCTTTGCCGGCGCCGGGGCGCTCACACCATCCGCACTGAGGCTCTTCTTGAGGGCGTCCATAAGGCTGACCACCTTGGCCGGGCGTTCTTCGTCATGGTGCTCCGGCTCGACGCCTTGCGATTTGGCCTCGACCAGCTCGCGGAGGCCTTCCTGATACCTGTCGACAAAGGCCTTCGGATCGAAATGCCCTTGGCGCGACTTGATCAAAGTCTGCGCCATGTCCATGAGGTCGGGTTCGATCTCCTTGTCCGGTATATCCTCGAAATATTCCTTGGCGTGCCGTACCTCGCGCTCGGGCCGAAGCGTGGTGAGCGCCAGCCCCTTGCCGCAGGGTTCGATCAGCGCAGGGTATTCTCTGGTCGAGATCGTGACGCGCCCGATTGCGACCTTGCCGGCTACCTTCATTGCGTCCCGAATGACGGTGTAGGCCTCGTCAGCCACATTCCCGTCCGGGATCATGAAATAAGGCGTGTTGCGATAGAACTCGTTGATTTCCGACGCGTCGACAAACCGGTCGATAGCAATCGTGTGCGTGGTGTCGAGCCGGACGCTGTCCAGCTCTTCGTCGGTGATCTGGACATAGCGCCCCTTGGCATACTCATAGCCCTTCACAATATCTTCCTTGGGCACTTCCTCGCCGGTGACAGCATCGACAAGCTGTTGCTTAACCCGATTGCCGGTTTTCGAATTGAGCTGGTTGAAGCGGATTCTGCTCGATTCCGATGTCGCAGGGGCGAGACGGACCGCGGCCGTCACCAGCGACAGCTTGAGATACCCTTTCCAAGTCGTGCGCGCTTCAGCCATCTCACGCCTCCGAATATCCAACTCTGACCGAGCTTGTTAATTCCTGTTGTCACCGGGTGTATTATGCTCACCAATGTTCAAACGTCCAGTGTCGCTGCCAATTCGAGCGTGAGCCAATCTCGGATACGACGACGCGTCGTTCCACCGAGCGGAGCCGGAGATGGCTACTGCTGGGGTCAAGCCTGCTGAGACGCGTTTCGGAGGTCACTCGCGATGATAGAGGGCAACGAGAACAGCCAGTCGCGAACCGTTACACGAGAGGATGCGGACGGCATCCGCGTCGCGCAGAGCCGCGCTGTGCGGCAGGCCGAAGGAACTGTATGGGATCCGGCAAACCTCCTGAGCCTCACACACGACAGCATTTTCGTCCGCGATATGAGAGGTGCGATCCAGTATTGGAATCGTGCGGCGGAGGAATTGTACGGATGGACGGCAGAGCAGGCGCTGGGCAGGGTTGCTCAGGATCTGCTGCAGACGATCTTCCCGACATCGATTGAGCAGATCGAGGCAGAAGTCCTGCGCGCCGGCCGCTGGGAAGGCGAACTTGTGCATACGAAGAAGGACGGCGGCCAGGTTGTCGTGGCGAGCCGTTGGTCGTTGCAGCGCGACGAGAACGGTGGGCCCGTCGCGATCCTGTCGACAAACAACGACATCACTGCGCGCAAGCAAGCCGAACAAGCACGCGAACAGCTTGAAGAGCAGTGGCGAGCGACCTTCGAGAGCAATCCCACGATGTACTTCATCGTGGACGCGGCAGGCAAAATCGTATCGGTAAACACGTTCGGCGCCGACCAGTTGGGTTATGGCGTGAACGAATTGGTCGGGCAACCGGTGTTGAATGTGTTTTACGAACCCGATCGGGCGTTCATCGAGAGCCATGCCAAGGCTTGTTTTGAGCAGCCCGGCCGGATGGTGCGGTGGGAGGCCCGGAAGATCCGAAAGGACGGCACCATGCTTTGGGTGCGGGAAACGGGTAATGCTGTGGTCCTGAGGGAGCGCCCGGTCCTGTTGGTGGTGTGCGAAGACATCACCGAGCAAAAGCGCGCCGAAGAGGCTGCCCGGCGGAGCGAGATGGAGCTTCGCAATGTGATCAAGACGATTCCGGCGTTGGCGTGGACAGCGCTGCCCGACGGCTCCAATGAATTCAGCAACAAGCGTTGGGCAGAATATACGGGCTTGTCTGCACAGGACACCGCCGGTTCAGGTTGGCAGGCTGCGCTCCATCCCGAAGACGCCGAGCGGTATTTGCGCCACTGGTTTGCGGCCGTGACGAGCGGGGCACCCTTCGAAGATGAGGTGCGGTTCCGTCACGCCGCCGACGGTGAATATCACTGGTTCCTGGTTCGTGCCGTGCCGCTCCGCGACGAGCCGGGAAATGTTCTAAAGTGGTATGGCATTCTAATAGATATTGAAGATCGCAAGCGGACAGAAGCCCTGCTGGCCGGAGAAAGACGTATTCTCGAGAGGGTCGCCAAAGGGGATTCGCTTTTGCGAATCCTCGAGTCCCTGTGCCGACTGGTGGAAGAGCACGCCCGCGATGTGCGCGCGTCGATCCATTTGATTGAAGACGGCCGCCTCAGGCATGGTAGCGCGCCGAGCCTTCCCAGGGCCTACATCGAGGCCATCGATGGAGTAGCAATTGGCTCCGCCGTCGGCTCATGTGGAACCGCGGCATATTTCGCCAATCAGGTGATTGTCTCCGATATCGCAACCGACCCGTTGTGGGCCGACTATCGCGAAACGGCATTACGGCATTCTCTGCGTGCTTGCTGGTCAGCCCCGATCATGTCCTCCGAAGGCAATGTGATCGGGACCTTCGCCATGTATTATCGCGAGCCGCGCAGCCCAACCCTCCGGGATAAAGCGATTATTGAACAGATCACTAATCTGGCGGGGGTTGCCATTCAACGCAAGCTGACGGAGGAGAAGCTCCAGCGCAGCGAAGCCTACTTGGCGGAAGCGCAGAGGCTGTCGCATACCGGCAGTTGGGCTGTCGACCTGGCGACCGGAAAAGCCCTCTACTGCTCCGAGGAAATGTACCGAATTTGGGGCTTCGATCCTGAGCAAGGCGTACCAGACTACAAAACCGTGTTGCAACGAATCCCCGCCGAGGATCGTGCACGGATATGGGACCGCATCGAGGAGATCATCCGCCATCGTGTGAAAACCGACATCGTTCAAGAGCACAGGATCGTTCTTCCTGATGGAACGGAGAAATACGTTCTTGGCATCGGTCATCCCGTTTTCGGCGAGACCGGAGAGGTCGCCGAATACATCGGCACCGCCATAGATGTGACGGAACGCAAGCGCGCCGAGGAAGAACACGAGCGGCTGCACCAGTTGGAGGCTGATCTCGCGCATATGAACCGGGTGACCATGATGGGTGAGCTGGCCGCCTCGTTGGCGCACGAAATCAATCAGCCCATCGCTGCCGCGATTTCAAATGCCGGTGCCTGCTTGCGGTGGCTTACGCGCGATCACCCGGATGTGGCAGAGGCCCGAGAGGCGGCCCGGAAAATTGTCGGGAACGGAACCCGAGCGGCTGAGATCATCGACCGGGTCCGATCCTTTTATAAGAAAGATGCCCCATCTCGACGCGAGCCGATCGATGTAAACGAAATTGCCCGCGAAATGCTCGTGCTGCTGGGCAACGAAGCCCACCGCTATTCGATCGCCATGCGCCTCAATCTTGCGGACCTTCCGAAGACCGCGGCGGACCGTGTGCAACTGCAGCAGGTATTCATGAATCTCATGCTCAATGGCATCGAAGCAATGAAGGACACGGGCGGCGATCTTACGATCACGTCGCAGCTGTCCGAGGACGGCGAACTGCAGATCTCAGTCAGCGACACGGGCGTAGGCCTGCCCGATGGTAGGGCAGACCAGATGTTCAAGGCATTTTTCACAACGAAGCCACAAGGCACCGGAATGGGGCTGGCAATTAGTCGCTCAATTGTCGAGTCGCACGGCGGACGATTGTGGGCGAGCCCTAACGTACCGCGTGGCGCCGTATTTCAGTTCACCTTGCCACCGGAAAAAGAGCATTCGTGAATTCTCGTCGTGTTGTCAGAAGATAGGCGCGCGCCGACGGATCAACGCCAGCGCCGCGGTCGCTGAGCACCGGGACGGGCGTTCGCCCGGATGAAATCGCGGATAGCAGGCATGATCTGCGTGCGCCAGACGCGCCCATGGAACAGGCCGAAATGGCCGACGCCGGGCTGCTGATGATGGTCCCGCCGATCGGACGGTATGCCGGTGCAGAGCGCATGGGCAGCGCGGGTCTGGCCCGACCCTGAAATGTCGTCATCGGACCCTTCGATGGTCAGCAGCGCCGTGCGCCGGATGGCAGCAGGTTCGACCAGGCCGTCGCGCCATTGAAGCGTGTGGCATGCAAGTGCGGATTGCTGGAAGACGAGCGCGATCATATCGAGGAACAGCTCGGCCGGCACGTTCATCACCGACAGGAAAAGCGAAATGAACGGATGACCGAGGGGATCGCAGCCATCGTCCGCGAAGGTCTTTCTGGCCAGTTCGCCGCCGGAGACAAAATGCCGAGCCAAATAGGCGAGGATGTTCGCGGCCTGCGTGGAGGACGCATACACGAAGCGCCCCGCGCCCGGGGCCGGCGCGAACACGCGCGTGACGACGTTTTCCTTGAACCAGGCCGGCGAGCATGAACGGGTCAGCCGGTCGAGCCGGGTGGGGCTGACCCTCGTATCGAGCTTGCCCCCCATCAAGGTCAGCGTCCGAGGACACAGCTTCGGATCGAGCTGCTCCAACAGAGCGGTCGCGGCCAGCGCCGGCAAGGCCGACTGGCAAAGGCCGAACAGGTGAACCGGAACGGCGAGGCACCGAACGGCGTCAACGACGCAGCTTATGTTGCTGTCGAGCCCGAACGGCCCTTCGCCAACGGCGACATTCGCCGCATCACGCCAGGCAAGAAGGTGCACCTGGTGGTCGGGGATCAAGGCGGCGACCATGTCGTAAAGCAGTGCCGTACGCAACCCCGACAACGGCGCGACAATCAGCAGCGGCGGCTGGCGCGATGGAAAGCCCGCATCGAATTTGACCAGCCGTCCGAATGGCATTTCCAGAACCGGTTCTTCGAGAACCAGAAGCCTCCGTTCTCCGACGCGCAGATCGGTCAGCCCGGTCTCGGTGCGAGTGGCGGTACCGGGGCCATTCATGGCTGATCCGGCGGGCGCACCCGGAATCCGCCCGGCGCTCGTCAAAGTGTCGGCAGACCTCCTATCCCGCGCATTCGTCCACATTGCTCAAGATCGACTCCCGTTTCGATCACTGGCCACCGCGCTGATCGGGTTCGCCGCGGCCGCCTCCGCTCGCTCGGCCGTCGCGCGCGATCGCTCGATGCGGCGGGCACCCGATCGCTATCGGCGCGTCGCCAAATTTTGAGGGCATCGCCAGTGCGCGCTCGCGCGGTTCGAAATGTCTCATGCGGCCGACGTTCGGTCGAGAGGGGTGACTCGGCAATTTCCGTCCCGAACGAAAAAAAGCCGCCGGCGACGGCGGTGGGAATGCGAGGGGGATATAGCTTGGTCGGATCGCGGCACCGGGCCGTCCGGCGCAACCTTGACCTGCGTCAACAGAGATCCGGTGCACCAACATTGTCGTGATCCTTCCCGGCGCGGGGCAACCGGCGGCATTCGCGCAGGGTTCGCCAGCGCCAGCACGCTTACGGTCGAGGATGCGCGCGCGACAACAGGGATCGTGGTGGCCCGGCGCCTATGTCCTCGGCTCGTGACTGAGCACCGTGCTCCAGCCAAGAGGCGGTCGTATCATCCTTATTGCTTGATCGGCGTCGCGAGGGATTTCATCGTCTCTTGGGCGATTTGCGCCCAGAGGTGCCCAACCCTGGACATCTCCGACGCCAGGGCTTCGGAAGCCGAGATCCAATAATTCGTCTCGATCTGGATCGCCTGGGCCGGATTTTGGGCGCCGGCAAGGTCCCGGGTGAACGCGACGCCGCGATCCACCAATGCCCGGTTGTACTCGACAATCTGGGTCACGGCTGCCTGCATCGCGGTTGCGACCGTATCGAATCTCTTGAATGCCGCTTCGGGTTTGTCCTCGCCGAGCGCCGGGTTGTCGGTGATTGAGGTTGTCATTGAAATCTCCTGCTTGAGGTAATCCGGCTCTCCGGCGAAATTGCCTGGTCGAGGATTGGTTAGTTCGAAACGGAAATCGCCCGCGGATGCTCCCGCTCTATTGCGCCAATCGCGACCACGATCCGTTCCCACGTCAACTGTGCCTCCAGCGCTTCGGATATTGAAAGACTTTGGGCCCGCCTCATCGCAATCGCCGCGGCGGCACCGCCGTGATTGGCAATCATCGAATAAGCGGCGCGCTCGATATCCTGCTTGTCACACGCTCTTCGGGAGCTCATCGTGATCTCCATGACGATATAGACTGCCACTTGTTCTGTTCGCCGCTGTTCTATTCGATCGACCGATCCGCCAATATTCGTAAGCTTACCTACGGATATTTCCCTATTCGGCCGGATCGGTGCATCAGGAGCAGCGGGTGCCCGGCACCTGTCCCGTGGTCAATGTGTCATCAGGACGGGGATCGCGGCATTCTGAATCACATGGCGCGTAACTCCACCCAGCACCATCTGACGGGTTCGGCTATGCGTGTAGGCGCCCATCACCAGCATGGTAGCGGACTGATCGGTCGCCGCGTTCAGGAGCGCTGTGCCGACGGAGTCCGTGTCGGATCCAGAAGAAAGATATTCCGCGCCGATGCCGTGCCAAGCGAGGTGCTCGGCAAGGTCGAGGGGGCGTACAGGATCGTCGGGGTCGTGCGGAATGGTCAAGATCGACACGCGCTCCGCCGCCTGTAGGATCGGCATGGCCCCCGCCACGGCGCGCGCGGCTTCGAGGCTGCTGTTCCAGGCGATGACGACATGATCGGTAAGATTCACGAGTAATTGCTTGGGAACCAATAGGGTTGGGCGTCCGGTCTTGAACAAAGCCGCGTCCAAGGCGCGCTCCGCCACCGTCTCATTGGTAGTGGGCCGGTTGAGGATGATCAGGTCGCTCAAGCGGCCCACCGCCGCGATCGTCGGCTCGACCGAGCCGGTCTCGGTCCGCCATCCGATGCACTTGATCTCCATCGAGCGGCCAACCGGATCGAGCGGAATATCATGGGAGGCGCGCCAATGATCGAACCTGACCAGCGCCTCTTCTTCGGCGATGCGCCTTTCGCGCTCGATCAGCTCCAGCGTCACCGCGCTGGACGCCATCATCTCCGGCATGCCCACAGCGGCGATTTTCGGGTCCGGATGAATGAAGACAGCATTGATATGCGCGTCAAGGCGATGAGCCAGTTGATTCGCCGCGTCGAGCTGGCCATTGAACTCGAGATCGGCGAAGAGCGGCACGAAAATATCGCGAATCGTCATCTTCTCTCTCGCAAGTATATAGGCAATACAGCTAAGCTACACAGCTATACACGTTTTCCCGCATGCGCCTTGACTCAGATCAATTCTCGTAAATCGAGGAAATCCCTGACATTCCGTGCTCCCGGAACGGCCCTCACCCGCGGCGGGCGTCTTCTCGGCCAACATCGGCGGATTCGTGAGGCCCAAGGAGCAAAGTTTCGGGCAGGACTTTCACGTCGGCCTATAAAATCCTCATCCAATCAATTGACGTTGACCTGGATCAACGCCGCCGGCGGCATGGATGACGAAAGTCTCTGATTGCACAGACGAGGAGAGACTGGAATGTCACTCGATACAAAGCGATTAGCGATCGGGTTCCTGCTCAGTTTTGCCCCACCAGCGCTGGCGGCTGATGCTCCGGCATCGGTGGATTCGGGACGAAGTCTGGCGATCGAGGCGTGCAGCGGATGCCATCAAGTGACGTCGACGCAGAAGCGGCCGGCCCCGGTCGCCGAAGGCGATGAGGGCTCGCATATCGAGGCACCGACCTTCGCCACGATCGCGGCCCGCTGCGAGAACGCCGGCCAGCTTCGGACTGAGATCGTCAATCCGCATTATCCGATGCGGGAGCAGCTGTTCGAGGAAATGGGCCTGGACGACCTCGCGGCCTACATCCGCTCTTTGAGACCGGTAAGCGCCTGCCCAGTGCCATGATGCTGACTTGGCGCGGGGGCGGCCCGGCGCGCCTTTTCGGTATTACGATCTTGAAATACTCGTCGATGACCGGATCGATATCAACCGCGTTGGTCCAGCCGTTGCGATAATATTGCATGACAAGGCTCGGGTGTTCGGTCAGGCCGCGGCCGCTATGAGCGGCAGCAGGATACAGACCTTAGTCGGCTCCTCCGCGTCGTGCTTGACCGTGCCGCCGGTGTCGCGGGCAACCCCGATCAGTCCGGTGCTGTCGGCCAGCTCCTCGCCGCACAGCTCGCGCAGGCCACGGCGGTTCGCGTAAGCGACGAGGTCATCCATCAGCGCGTGGGCGACGCCGCGGCCGACGGTGGCCGGGCAGGCGGTCAGCGCATATTCGCCGCGTGTGCCGCCGGGCAGGATGATCAGCCGGCCGACGCCGCAGATGACCTGTTCGCCCGGATCGGCATCTGCGGGCGTAGCCTTCCTGTCGATGGCGACGAAAGCCATCTCGCGGTCATAGTCGATCTGCGTCAGCCGAGCGAGCATAGCCGGCGGCAGGCGCTTCATGGTTTCGAAGAACCGCGCCCGGATGGTCGTCGGATCGAGGGCTTCGATGAACCGCTGCAGAGCCGGCGCGTCCTCCGGACGGATGGGGCGGATCAGGATCTCGCCGCCGTCCCTTGCCTTGACGACATGCTCAAGCTCGAGTGGGTAGCTGACGAGTGCGGCCGGAACCGCCTGGACCGGGTCGCGCACGCGCACGCGGGCGTCAAGGGCGATCACGCCGGTGTGATCGGCGAGCAGCGGATTGACGTCGAGTTCGGCGATCTCGGGATGGTCGATGGCCATGCGGCCCAGCGCGATCAGCGCATCTTCGATCGCGGCGTGGTCCATCGCGGGATGGCCGCGATAGCCGGCCAGGAGACGCGAGACGCGGGTGCGCTGGATAAGGTCAGCGGCGAGCACACCGGTGAGCGGCGGTAGCGCCACCGCCGTGTCGTCGGTCTCCCCAACGGCGGTGCCGCCCCGTCCGAACAGCACGACGGGACCGAAGGTAGGATCGACTGCCAGGCCGACGATGAGCTCGATCGCGTCCGGGCGGTCAATCATTTCGTCGACCGTGAACCCTTCGATCTGGGCGTCGGGCTTCGCCGCCTTGACGCGGGTCAGCATTGTTTCCGCGGCCATGCCGGCCTCGTCGGGGTTGGTGAGATCGACCGCCACGCCGCCGATGTCGGATTTGTGGGTAATGTCGCGCGAGCGGATCTTGACGACGACGCCGCAGCCGAAAATCCGCGCCGCCGCGGCAACCTCGGCAGGATCGGCGGCCTTGACGGTGCGGGCGACCGGAATGCCGTAGCCGGCCAGCAGCTTCTTGGCGTCGGCCTCGTCCAGCCATTCGCGCCCGCTCTGAAGCGTGCTTTGCAGCAGCGCGGCGACCGTCACACGATCGACCGGCCGTGCGGGCGGCGCGGTGTCTCCGACTTCGACCAGCTGCGCCAGGCCGTGCTGGAACTGGGCCAGGTAATCGAACCCCTCGATCGCCTGCTCAGGTGTCGCGAATGTCGGCACGCCCGCCGCGGACAGCCGGGATCGCGCGGCGATGGCGTCGTGGCTGCCGAGCCAGCAGGCGAGCACCGGCTTAACCGTTGCCGGATCCGTTGCCGACAGGCACTGGATCACGCCGGCGGCGGCATCGCCGGATGATGCGACGGCGGTCGGACAGTTTATCACCAGCACCGCGTCCACGCCTTGATCATTCATCACCGCGCGAAGTGCCGAGGCATACCGGGCGCCGTCGGCATCGCCGATCAGGTCGACGGGATTACTCTTCGACCAGATCCCCGGCAGCACCTTATCCAGGGCGGCGACGGTTTGCGGCGACAGCTTGGCCAGGACTGCCTGGTGCTCGGCCATGGCGTCGGTCGCCAACACGCCGGCGCCGCCGCCGTTGGTGACGATCGCAAGGCGGCGGCCGGCGAGCTTGCGTCGCCGCGCCAGGATCTCGATCGCCTCGAACATGTCGTCGAGCGCGCGCACGCGGACCATGCCGGCGCGGCGGAAGGCGGCGTCATAAACCCGGTCCGAACCAGCCATCGCGCCGGTGTGCGACTTGACCGCCTGCGCCGCCGCCGGATTGCGACCGGCCTTCATCACGATCACCGGTTTGACCCGGGAGGCCGCCCTGGCCGCGGCCATGAATTTGCGCGCATGGGTCAGGCCTTCGACATAGAGTACAATCGCATCGGTCTCGGGATCGAGCGCCAGATAGTTCAGCATGTCGCCGAAATCGACGTCGATCGCATCGCCCAGCGAGACCAGCTTGCTGAAGCCGATGCCGCGCGCGGCGGCCCAATCGAGCACCGCGGCGACCAAGGCACCCGACTGCATGACGCAGGCGATGCGTCCGGCGATCGGCGCGATCTGGGCGAAGCTGGCGTTGACGCCTTTGCTGGGCGCCATGATGCCGAGGCAATTGGGGCCGATGATGCGCACGTCGCTGTCGCGCCCGGCGACCCGGATCGCCTCGCGCAGGCCGGCGCTCCCCGCGTCGCCGGCCTCGAAACCGGCGGTCAGGATGACGGCGGCGCGACAGCCGCGCTTGCCGAGCGACGTGATGATGCCGGGGACGGAAGTCGGCGGCGTGGCCACGACCGCGAGATCCGGTACGAACGGCAGGCTGTCGACATCCTTGTAGGTGAGCACGCCGCGGATCGCCGTTTCGTGCGGGTTGACCGGCAGCACAGGGCCTGAGAAGCCGTCGGACAGAAGATTCTCGGCCACCACCGCCCCCACCGAATGGGCGCGATGACCGGCACCGATGAGCGCGATCGAGCGCGGGGCGAAGAAAGCTGCAAGATTGCGCGTGCTCATGTCCGGCCTCCGGTTGACGGTTCGTCAGCGAAGCCGATTCATAATCCTTGGCCCGAGGACCACATTGACCTGTATCAACACCGGACAGGCCCTCAGGCCGACCAGGAGAGCGCATCGAGTAGGGAGAACCCCCTAGGGACATGTCCGAATTTTCGGCCGGAGGCCGGTGCGCCATGAATCGTCGCACCCACCACGAGCCGGATCGAAGGACCGACCATGACCATCAGACAGATTTTGATTCATGTCGAGCCGGGCGATACCGGTGAACGGCGCCTGCGCTACGCCGTTTCCGTCGCGCGTCATTTCGATGCCAAGCTGACCGGCCTCTCGGTGAAGCTGTCGCCGCAGACAATGGCCTTCGCCATGATGGGCGACGCGCAAGCGTATGCGGCGATTTCAGAAGTCTGCGACGAAAACTGCGTCGCAGCCAGCAAGCTGTTCGGCAACGTGACGGAGAACAGCGGTCTCAAGCTCGACTGGCGCGAAGGTACCGGCGTCCCGGCCGAAATCATCGCCGCCGAAGCCGCCTGCGCCGACCTCCTGATCCTTGGCCGCGGCAATCAGGACGATCTGACCGGGCCGTTCTATGACGTTCAGCCGGCCGATGTCATTCTCTCGTGCGGCCGTCCGGTCCTGGTGATCCCGAACCGGCCGCCCGAGCAGTTCCGCGCGCGCCGCGTCCTCATAGCCTGGAAAGGCACAGCCGAAGCGACGCGCGCGGTGCATGACGCGCTGCCCTTGCTGGCCGAAGCGGAAGAGGTCGTGCTGGCCGAGATCGTCTCGCGCCATTACACGCCGACTTATGCTGCCCCGGCCAGCATGATGGCGGACCATCTCAAGGCTCATAAGGTTCCGGTCATGGTGAGGCGGATCGACCAGACCAACGACGCCGGCGAGCTTCTGATCAGCGCGGCGCAGCAGGCTGGCTGCGATCTGATCGTGGCCGGCGCCTATGGCCATAGCCGGCTGCGCGAATGGGCCCTGGGCGGCGTGACCCGGACCTTCCTCGATTCCCAGGCCATGCCTTTCCTGCTGTCGCACTGAAGGAGGATCCACCGTGACCGTCCAGTCGCTCACGCCGTTCCGCTCCGGACCGCCGGGCGACCTGACCTTGATCCTTGATCAATGTGTCACGCGGCCCGGCTGCGTATGAAACTCAAACTGAAGGAACGCCATCGCGATCTCGACGGGAGTGCGCCAGAACATGCCCAAGGATCAGCCCCGGCTGCAAGAGCCCGAAAGCAAGCAGCAATTCACGCTCTGGTACGTCCTGATCGCGGCGATCTTCATCTTTCTCTATCAGGCGCTGTCCTCAAACGCGGTCGGAACGAACGAAATTCCGTACAGCGAGTTCGAAGACCTGCTCGCCAACGGCAGGATTGCCGAGCTGACGATCGCCGAGACCAACATCCGCGGAACGCTGAAGGAAGCGCTGCCTAGTGGCGGGCAGAAGCAGTTTGTGACCAACCGCGTCGATCCCAGCTTGGCGCATGAGCTGGAGGGCAAGGGCGTCACCTTCTCCGGCGTAGCGCCCAGCTTCCTCGGGCAGATTCTGTCCTGGGTCGTCCCGATCGGGCTGTTCTACCTGATCTGGTTCTTCCTGATGCGCCGCATGGGCGCCGGGGGAATGGGCGGCGCCATGGCGCTCGGCAAGTCGCACGCCAAGGTCTATGTCGAGACCGACACCAAGGTCACCTTCAAGGACGTGGCGGGGGTTGACGAGGCCAAGTTCGAGCTGGAGGAGGTCGTCTCGTTCCTGCGCGCCCCCGATTCCTATGGCCGGCTGGGCGCGCGCCTGCCAAAGGGTATCTTGCTGGTCGGGCCGCCCGGTACCGGCAAAACCCTGCTTGCCCGCGCCGTTGCCGGCGAGGCCGGTGTGCCCTTCTTCTCGATCTCAGGCTCCGAGTTCGTCGAAATGTTCGTCGGTGTCGGCGCCGCCCGGGTGCGCGACCTGTTCGAGCAGGCGCGCAAGGCTGCGCCCTGCATCATTTTCGTCGACGAGCTGGACGCGCTGGGCCGCAGCCGCGTGCCCACCGGGTTCGGCGGCGAGGCCGAGAAGGAGCAGACTTTGAACCAGCTGCTGGCCGAGCTGGATGGGTTCGACCCACGGTCGGGCGTCATCCTGCTGGCCGCCACCAACCGGCCGGAAATCCTTGACCCCGCGCTGCTGCGCGCGGGCCGCTTCGACCGCCAGGTCCTGGTTGATCGGCCGGACCGCAAGGGGCGGCGCGAAATCCTCGAAGTCCATATACGCAAGATCCATGTCGCGTCCGGCATCGACCCGGATGCCGTCGCCGCGATGACCACGGGCTTCACCGGCGCCGACCTGGCCAACCTGGTCAATGAGGCGGCCCTGCTGGCAACGCGGCGCAAGGCCAACGAGGTCACGCTGGCCGACTTCAACGCCGCCGTCGAGCGGATCGTTGCCGGGCTGGAGAAGCACGGCCGCGTCTTGAACGAACAGGAGCGGCGGCGCGTCGCCTATCACGAGCTCGGCCATGCGCTCGTCGCCGCCAGCCTGGCCGGCGTCGACCCGGTGCTGAAGGTCTCGATCATCCCGCGGGGTGTGGGCGCGCTCGGTTATACCATCCAGCGGCCGACCGAGGATCGCTTCGTGCTGGCCGAGAGCGAGCTCGAAAACCGCATCGCCGTACTGATGGGCGGCCGCGCCGCCGAGGCGCTGCTGTTCGACGGCGACGTGTCGACCGGCGCGGCCGACGATCTGCAGCGCGCAACCGAAGTCGCCACCGAGATGATGACCCGCTATGGCATGGGGAAGACCTTGGGCCAGCGAACCTATGCCCTGCCCCACCAGGCGTTCCTCGGCACCGCGACGGTGGAGCGCAGCGAAATGGGCGAAAGCACCGCGCGTGAAATCGACCTCGCCGTCCGCGACATCGCCGACCACGCCTTCGCCCGCGCCACCGCAATTCTCACGACGCGGCGCGCCGACCTGGATGCCGGTGTCGGTCTGCTGCTGATCCGCGAAACCCTGACCGCCGACGAATTCCCGGCGCTCGCCAAAGGCGCCGACCTGCCGAAGCAAGCCGCCGCGGCATAGCCAGCTTTTCAGCCTGCAAGGTCGCTGCTGGGTCACATGCATCATGCCCGGACGCGCGGGTCGCCGCGCTGATCCGCATCAAGCGCCCGTCTTCTCGCCGATTGAGGCTAATCAAAGATCGCCATCCCGCGACGAGATAATTTCCGCAGCAGAAGCGATTTCGGCAAATGATCGAGGACCAGACATGACCAGATCCAGCTTGCGCGCGGCCCTTCCGACGGCCCTGGCTCTCGGCATTTCTACGATTGCTCCGTTGACGTTCGCCGCCGACAAGGTCGCGCCGGGGCTGGGCCATGACCTGGCGCAGAAGCTCTGCGCCTCGTGTCATCTGATTGAGCCCGGGCAAAGCAATCCGCCCGGCCATGTCGGTGGCCCGGCCTTTCAGACGGTCGCCAACCGACCGGACATCACAGTGGAGACACTGCGCACGCACCTGAAGACGACACATTCAAATTCGATGATTCCGCTGGCGATGCCGAACCCGCAGCTGACCGAGGACGAGCTCAACAAGACCGTCGTCTACATCCTGAGCCTCCGTCAGCAACACTAGCGCGACCGGAGGCGAGGCCGGTCAGTCGGCACGCTCCGATTTCAGGGACAGGATGTATGTGATCACCTCGTCCTGTTCTTGGGCCGACAGGCGGAAGGTCGGCATCGGCAGGTGAAGTTCGGCCACGAACCGGCGAAGGGATTCTCGGTCGGCGTGCGGGGCGGCGGCCAAGGTCATGAAGCTCGGCGCGACCATCGGCGGTGCCAGGAGGTGACCCGCCCTGGCACCGCTCGGCTGGTCGGGCGAGACGCGATGGCATTCCGAGCACCACAGGTCCGCGATCGCCTTGCCGCGCTGCGCGGCCTCGCGACTATCCGGCCGTTGCGACTGACAGGCGGCCAGCGCGATGCAGAGTCCGCCAAGGACGATCGCGCGAATCGATGCCCCGCACATGGATGGACTCCAATGTTCCGATGAGGTGCGACGATCAGATCAATAGCGATGCCATGAGACTTCCCCCTTGATCTTCATCAAGGCGAAAGACGCCCGAAAGCGGGGAGAATTTGGTCGCGGCAAACGGGAATGAACCAGATGAACATCCCATACGCGGCGGCGCTTCTTGGTAGCGCAATCTGCCTATCGGCCTTTTCCCCGGTCTCGGCTGCGGGAGATGCGGCGTCTGGCAAGGAACTGGCGGAACGCTGGTGCAGCGGCTGCCATGTCATTGTCGGATCCGGTAGCGGGTCTGACACAGCGCCACCCTTCGGGGAAATCGCGGCGCGGACGCCTTTCGAGAAAAGTCGACTTCGGTCCTGGCTGACGGCGCCACACCCGCCGATGCCGAACCTCAATCTCAGCCGGTCGCAGATCGACGACATCATTGCCTATCTGAACAGTCTGCGCGCGCACTGACAGGGCCCACAGCGGCCAGGCTGTGTTACATTAATGGCCGTGTTCACTATGATTGGCCAACAGCGCGCGTCTCCAAATACACAGCCTGTTCGAAAGGGCATTTGGTGTTCCTGATCAGCTATCTCCTTCTTGTGCTTCTTGCCGGGGTTCCGCTGGCTCGCACATTTTTCGTGGAGAGAGGGGTCCATCCGCCCGTCGTGTTCGTGCACCGGCTTTATCGTGACGTTGCTAAAATCGTCATTGTTCTTGTCAGTGTCATCGGTTTCGAGATCGCGCTGACTGTCTCCCTTCAGGATCTCTGGTTCGGGGAGCTGGGCCAGCGTTACCGTTATTGGTTTGGCCTTGGGCTTCGTTTGGGGATCTTCTTCGCAGTCTTGATCTCGGCCGGTCTCTTCATGGGATATCATCTGCGCGCGCTGTGCCGTCCCTTGCCTCAGGTCCCAAGGAGCGCTCCGTGGTTCGCAGCTTTCATCATCGCCGCGTTGGTGGGCTTTGGCGCGACGACACTTTGGACCCCGCTCCTCGGCTTTCTAGGAGCGACCGCCACCGGGACGAGCGACCCGGTCTTCGGCAAGGACGTTTCGTTCTACTTGCTTGCTTTGCCTTGGTACGACGCCATGGTCGGTGTGGTCGTCACGGTTCTCGTCCTCACAATCGCGGCCTGGGCATTGATCGGCGTCGCATTTTATCCGAGCGAAGGACGACCTTGGAATCGTTTGGGCACCTTCAGCCGCGGGTATGGCCGTCCGTCGCTCTATGTGATCGACAATGCGGTCGACCCGGCTTTCTGGGCGAAAGACTCGCCGATCTGGAAGGGGTGGCTGCGCCAGGGCGCGATATTGCTAGCGCTTTTCTGCGTCGCGAGGGCCGTCGGCCGCTTTCTTGGACGGTATCACCTTGTCATTGATGGACATTCGCCGGTAGTTGCGGGGGGCTCCTTCGCCGACGTGCATTTCTGGGTCCCGGCCTATGACGTCATCATGGTCTGCTGGATTGCCGCAGCCCTCATCCTGGCGACCGTGAGTTGCGTGCCGCGGCTGCGCACCTGGCTGCTCGCGAGGCCTTTCCGTTGGATAGTCCCCTCCGGGATCATTGCGAGTTCATATCTCGCAGCGGTGATCCTCCCTCCGGCCATCGAGCATCTGTATGTCGGGCCGAACCAAATAACGCTCGAGCTCCCCTTTCTGACGCGGAGCATCGCCGGAACCCGAGAGGCCTATAATCTCGGCGGGGCCACGATGGAAGAACGGGAATTTGCCGTCTCTGCCACGCCTCTCAATCGCCAGGACCTGGACAAGAATGGCCCGACACTCCAAGACGCCCGCATCTGGGACTGGCGGGCGCTCGAACCTCAGCTCCAGCAAACCCAGGGTTTGCGACCGTATTATACCTTCACTGCCGTCGATATCGATCGCTACGTCATCGACGGCGTCGAACGGCAGGTCATGATCACGGCGCGTGAGCTCAATGTCGGGAAACTCCCCAATCAAGCTCAGGTCTGGGTCAACCTCGCGCTCAAATATACGCATGGCTACGGCGCCGTTGCCGTCCCGGTCAATGAAATGGACAGCAGGGGAAATCCTGTCCTGTGGGCGCACGATATTCCTCTCAGGGCCAAGGGCGACTTGGCGGTCACTCACGGCGCGATCTATTATGGAACCCTTACCCGGGATCGTGTTTACGTCCGTACGTCCGAGAAAGAGTTCGATTTCCCGCAAGGACAGGCGAACGCAGAAACGATCTATGAAGGAAAGGGCGGAATTACGCTGTCCACCTTCTGGCGAAAGCTCGTCGTCGCGCATGAAAGCGACGGGCTGCGGCTGTTCATTTCCGATTATTTTACTTCCGAAAGCCGGATTCTGTTGCGTCGGAACATCGTCGAGCGCGTTGAACGGCTCGCGCCATTCCTGACTTTCGACCGCGACCCCTACATCGTCGCGGACGGAGATCACTATTCCTATATTATCGATGCCTACACCAGCTCGGAGAACTACCCTTACAGCGACCCCTATCAAGGCTCGCTGTCGCGATTCCATGGGCGAAATTACCTGCGGAACTCGGTCAAGGTGGTCGTCGACGCCTATAATGGCTCAGTGACGTTCTATGTCTTTGACAAGCGCGATCCGATCATCAGCGCCTATCGGCAAGAACTGCCTGCCCTTTTCAAAGACCGCGGCGAGATGTCGGAGAATCTCCAGCGCCACATTCGCTATCCCGAGGATTTGTTTACAGTCCAGGCCGAAATGTACGGCACCTACCACATGACCAATCCCACCACCTTTTACAATCGCGAGGATCGGTGGGAGGTGCCGCACGAGCTCTATCGCGACCGGGAAATCGAGGTGACGCCCTACTATGTGATGACCGAGCTTCCGGATGCCGAAAAGCCTGAGTTCCTGCTGATGCTTCCGTTATCGGTCGCGGGGAAGAACCAGATGGCGGGGTGGCTCGCCGGCCGTTCGGACGGCGAGAATTACGGCAAGATGGTGGCGTTTCGTTTCCCGAAAGGGACCTTCATCGACGGTCCGGCCCAGGTCGAGTCGCGGATCAATTCGGACAGCCGCTTCTCCGGAGACCTGACGCTCTGGGATCAGCACGGCTCGCACGTGATCCGCGGCAATCTCATTGTCCTGCCCCTCAATGGCAACCAGCTGATTGCGCTCGAGCCGGTCTATATAGAGGCCGAGCAGACGAAGATCCCTGCGCTTGCGCGCGTCGTGCTGGCGCAGCTGTTGCCCGACGACCGGAAGATCGAGTGGGCGGGCAGTCTCAATGAGGCAGAAGACCTTCTGGTCGGCGCGTCACATCGGCAGACCGCTTCGTCTGGCGAGAACGAGCCGGAAGCGAGCAGGCTGGGTCGCGCACGTGCGGTGTTCCAGGAAATGCAAAAAGAGTACGCGTCCGGCAACTTTGCCCGTTACGGCGAGCTCCTGAAGCAACTGGAAGGCCTTCTCGCGCCCCCGTAACCGCGACGGGATTCCCACCCCAATGAGGGGCCGCCAGCTGTACTATCGGTGGTTGCGGGGGCCCGCAGCACACCTTCCGAAACCGTAGCAAACGGTCCCAAACTGTCTCTCGTATGCCTTTCGCATGATTTCGCCGCCGGCACCCCGCAACCATATGAATTCCGCTAAGCACATCCCAGTCGATGTGATCCGCGAGGCGGCAAATGCGGTGCAAACTACCGGCGCAGCGTGAGTTATGCCGGCTAGGTGCGCTCTTGCATCGTTTGCGCATGCCCGTCGCAGGGGATTTTATCAGCCGTCGCAATTGCTGCTCGGCGTGTTTCCTAGTGTTTTGGCCCGTCGCTAAAGGGCCACTTCCGGTGTGCACGGAGCAGCTGGCCGGTCACCGGGAATGCGCAACCATAGATTCGGTCGCCAATGCCATCGAATCGGCAGCATTGCAACGATGCCGGTCGCCCAGGGTGCAGGGAGTTTCCGGAAACCAGACGTGCTCACTTGAGCCTTTGTCGGCAAGGATGGGGGGAAAGCGGGCGGTCCGCTATCAGGGGTACGGAGTGGAAAGGAGACATTCCGCCCGCGAATGGATTTGACCCGAAGCGGCCTTTTGGCCGCGGTCCCGGAGGCCCGATAAGTCTCCTTTATCCCGAACCACCATCG
>CAZVYC010000052.1:0-23954 GCA_964631425.1 uncultured Rhodospirillales bacterium | reverse complement strand
TGCGTCGCCAGCACATGCTCGACTTCGGACGTACCGATGCCGAAGGCCAGCGCACCGAATGCGCCATGGGTCGCCGTATGGCTGTCGCCGCAGACGATCGTCATGCCGGGCTGCGTCATGCCCTGTTCGGGCCCCACGATGTGGACAATGCCCTGGCGGATATCGTTCATCGGAATATATGGGACACCGAACTCGGCCACATTCTTCTCGAGCGTCGCGAGCTGGATGCGGCCCTCCTCCTCGTCCGGTCCAAAGACGCGGCCGGGCGTGGTCGGCACATTGTGGTCGGGCACGGCGAGCGTACCATCGGGCCGATGCACCTTGCGGCCGGACATGCGCAGCCCTTCGAAGGCCTGCGGGCTCGTCACCTCATGAACAAGGTGACGGTCGATATAGAGCAGCGTGGTTCCGTCCGCATCGCGGTTGACGGTGTGACTGTCCAGTATCTTCTCGAAGAGCGTGCGCGGCCCGGCCATGTCGATTACTCCTCGGTCTCGGCCTTATCCCTCAACCCGTGCCCGGTCGTGCGTTCGGCAATGCGAGCGGATTTGCCGCGACGGCCGCGCAGGTAATAGAGCTTGGCCCGGCGGACATCGCCGCGGCGTACCAGCTCGACCGAGTCCAAACGCGGACTATAAAGCGGGAATACGCGCTCCACGCCTTCACCATAGCTGATCTTCCGCACGGTGAAGGATGAGTTCACGCCTGCGTTTCGACGCGCGATGCATACGCCCTCAAACGCCTGAACGCGTTCGCGCGTGCCTTCGACCACCTTCACGTTCACCCGCACGGTGTCCCCGGGGGAGAACGCCGGGATTTCCCGGCCTTCGGTCAATTTCTCGACCTCGGCCGCTTCGACCGCTTCCAACACGTTCATCGTCCACTCCTCAAAAAACCGAGTCCGGCGGATAACTGCCGCTCGCATTCCAATCTCAAGCCCTGCGCACCGGCGCGTAGCGGGACCACAAATCCGGCCGCCGCTCGCGGGTCAGCCTTTCGGCCTCCGCCCGGCGCCACGCCTTGACTTTCTCGTGGTGCCCCGACACCAGCACCTCCGGCACCGCCCATTCCCGTTCCTCGGCGTCGCGCCATAGCGCCGGCCGCGTGTAGTGGGGATATTCAAGCAGCCCGTCCGCGAAACTCTCCTCCGCCGACGTCTCGGCGTTACCCATGACCCCCGGCAGAAGCCGAACGCAGGCATCGATCAAAACAATCGCCGCCGGCTCGCCGCCGGACAGCACATAGTCGCCGACGCTCATCTCCTCGGCGGCGTGCGCCTCGAGGACACGTTCGTCGACTCCTTCGAATCGGCCGCAGACCAAGGTGAGCCCCGGCTCATGCGAGAGCTCGGCGACCCAGTCTTGCGTCAGCAAACGCCCGCGTGGCGAAAGGTAGATCAGCCTGTGCCCTGGCCGACGCGCCGCGCGGATCGCGCGATCAACAACGTCGGGCCGCATCACCATACCAGCCCCTCCGCCGAACGGGGTGTCGTCCACGGAGCGATGCTTATCGCGCGCGAACTCCCGAATGTCCAGCGCCTGGAGCCGCCAAAGGCCGGATTCCAAGGCCTTACCGGCCAAGCTCTGGCCCACCGGGCCAGGAAACATTCCCGGAAACAGGGTCAGGACCGTGACCTCCCACGCAGGGCGGCCGGGAGGCACGCTGTTCATGCCCCGTCCCCGGTTTCCGCGTCAGGCTCACCACCTTCGTCGAGCAGGCCCACGGGCGGGTCGACAACGATGCGCTTGCCCGCGAGATCGACCGTCGGGACCGTGATGCGATTGAACGGGAGAAATGGCCGCCTGCCCGACTCAAGCGCCAGCTCGACGATATCGCCGGCGCCGAAATTGTGCAGCGCTGCGACCGTGCCAAGCGACGTCCCATCCGGCAGTTCGGCCCTGAGTCCGATCAGATCAGCGTGGTAGAACTCGTCCTCGTCAGCGAGCGGTAGTTGTTCGCGTTCGACGAAGAGGCGCATTCCGGTTAGCGCCTGGGCCGACTCGCGGTCGCGCACTTCCTCGATGCGCGCCAGGAAGTGCGCTTTCTGCGCGCTCGACAGCGTGACCGTGAAGCGGCAATGGCCGGCTTCGTCGGTCAACGGACCATAATGGGCGATAGCTTCCGGATCCTCGGTGAAGCTGGCCAGCTTCACCAGGCCGCGGACGCCATGGGCACCCAGTATCTGTCCCACGCAGACGCGCATTGGATGAGCCGCTCAGGCCAAAGGCCCGGGCTCAGCCCTCGGCAGCGGCGGCCGCAGCCGCGGCGGCTTTGGCACGCTCCTGCGCCTTCGCCTTGGGTGCCGACTGGTTCGGCGTCTCGCGCCACTGCGGCTTCTCAATCAGCCCGGCGTTGCCGAAGAAAAGGGCAACCCGGTCGGTCGGCAGCGCACCGACCGATAGCCAATGCTTGGCCCGCTCCTCGTTGAGCGTGACTCGCTTCTCGTCGTCCTTGCCCAGCATCGGGTTGTAGGTGCCGATCTTCTCAATGAAGCGGCCGTCGCGCGGGCTGCGCGAATCAGCGATCACGATCGAATAGAACGGCCGCTTCTTGGCGCCGCCGCGGGCCAGACGAATCTTCAGGGACATCAGGTTTTCCTTTGGTTATCGGGAATTCAACGCAAGCCGCCGGGGGGCATCATGCCCGGCGGCAACTTTCCGGCCATGCTTCGCATGAAGCCCTTCTTGCCCATCTTGCGCATCTTCTGCATCATTTCCTGCATCTGCAGGAACTGCTTCATAAGCCGGTTGACGTCCGCCACGTCGGTGCCGGAGCCGAGCGCGATACGACGGCGGCGCGAGGCGTTGAGTAGCTTGGTGTTGCGCCGCTCGGCCTTGGTCATCGAGCTGATGATCGCCTGCTGGCGCTTCAGCATCCGGTCATCGATGTTGGCATCTTTCATCTTTTGCTGAAGCCCGCCCATGCCGGGCAGCATGTTCATGATGCCCCCCAGGCCGCCCATCTTGCTCATCTGCTTCAGCTGCGAGGCATAATCGTCGAGGTCGAAACCGCCCTTTTCCAGCTTCTTGGCGAGCTTCTCGGCCTCCTCGCGGTCAATGGTTTCGGCCGCCTTCTCGACCAGGCTCACCACATCGCCCATGCCGAGCACACGGCCGGCCAAGCGCTCGGGATGGAACGGCTCGAGAGCGTCCAGCCGCTCGCCGACACCCAGCAGCTTGATCGGCTTGCCGGTGACGGCGCGCATCGACAGCGCAGCGCCGCCGCGCGCATCGCCATCGATCCGGGTCAGCACGATACCCGTCAGGCCTACGCGTTCGTCGAACGCCTTGGCGACATTGACGGCGTCCTGGCCCGTCATCGCATCGGCCACCAGCAGCGTTTCGACCGGCTTGGCGGCATCTCGGACGGCAGCGACCTCCAGCATCAGCGGCTCGTCGATCGCGAGCCGCCCGGCGGTGTCGAGCATGACCACGTCATAGCCCTCGGCTCGAGCGGTCTGGAGGGCGCGGAGCGCAATCTCGACCGGCTTCTGGCCGGGAATAATCGGCAAGGTCGGCACTTTGGCCTGCTCGCCCAGCACGCGAAGCTGTTCCTGCGCCGCCGGCCGGTTGACGTCGAGCGACGCCATCAGCACGCGTTTGCGTTCCTTCTCGACCAGCCGCTTGGCGATTTTGCCGGTGGTCGTGGTCTTGCCTGAACCCTGCAGTCCGACCATGAGGATGGGCACAGGCGGCACAGCATTAAGGTTCAGCGACTCGTTGGCTTCGCCCAGAGTTTCGACCAAACAGTCGTGGACGATCTTGATGACCTGCTGGCCGGGCGTGATCGAGCGCAGCACCTCCTGGCCGACCGCGCGCTCCCGCACCTTGGTCACGAAATCCTTCACCACCGGCAGCGCGACGTCGGCCTCCAGCAACGCCACACGCACTTCGCGCAGCGCGGCCACGACGTCTTCCTCGGTCAGCGCGCCACGGCCGCGCAGCTTTGTGAAGATGTCGCCCAGGCGACCCGTCAAACCCTCGAACATCGAACCCTTCGCGTGCTTCGCTTTGGCCAAACAAAAAGGCCAGTGGGCGAAACTCGCCGACCGGCCGGCCCCCTCAAGGGCATTGGATGGCGCGATGTTTACCGGGGGAGGCCGGGGAATGTCAAATCGAAGAAGGCGTCAGATGCTGCGTCACAACCTGTTGGATGGTCGATGAGCTGCATCAGACCTGTCGCACTGGCCCTGGGTATTTTGCCACGATCGGGTCCGCTGTAACCAAGGTCACTCCTTCTATCTGCGCCTGAGCTATCAGGATGCGGTCGAACGGGTCTTTATGGATCAGTGGAAGCAACTCGACAGAAGCGGCGTGTCTGCTGGTGACAGGAACCTCGACATACCCGTTTTCCACAAGACCACGCAGCAAAACCTGTGGCTTGGGCTGAAAACCGGCCCGGCCAACGCCAGCCTTGATCGCGACCTCCCAAATACTCACAGGGCTGAACAGGCGGTCGTTTGCGGGATCTTCCAGCAACTCACGAGCAGCCCCCGGAAGTCGCGCGGCTTTCGCGGCTGCCCAGAGGAGCAGGTGGGTGTCGAAGAGCAGCCTCATTCCGTTGTGTAGAACAAGGCTTCGATCTCCTCCTGGCCGATTCGATCGAAATCGTCAGGAACCTCGAACTCGCCTTCCATAAACCCGATAGGGCGCGGCTTGGCCGGCGTCTCGATGGCAACCACTTTGACCAATGGTTTGCCGGCCTTGGCAATGACAAACGGCTGTCCCTTGGCAGCCTCCTCGACCAGCTGCGACAAATGGGTCTTCGCTTCGTGGATGTTGACTGTGCGCATGGTCGATGCCTAAACTAAGTCGAGTTAGTCTAGTCTCTTGCGCTTATGCTGGCAATAGCAACACTTTCTTGCGGATTGGCCGAAGGCGCGGCGTCTCGTCCTCCGCCACCTCGCAACCGCCGCCTGCGCCAATACAGCACGGGAATACTGGCGAGATAGGCCAGCGCAAGCGTGATCGCAGTGGCCCAGGGCACGTCGACCGTCGCTCCGGCGGCGATGCCGATCACGGCCAGCAAAGGCAACCGGAGCCAGTGCGGCACACGGATGCCGGAAAGTGACAGGGTCGGGATGCGGCTCACCATCAAGAGCGCCGTCATCAGCATCCATAGGCTGACCACGTACGGGTGATTGACGAAGCCCGGCCCGCCGACCTCGAAATCGACGATCAGCGGCAGGAGCGCTATGCCGGCGCCGGCTGGGGTCGGAACGCCGACGAAATAGGGCGCTTTGGGCTGGCGCGGACCGATCGCAGTCAGTGCGGAATTGAATCGCGCGAGCCGCAGCGCGGCACAGATGCCGAAAGCAAGTGTCGCCAGCCAGCCGAAATTGCCCGCGGTGTGCAGCGACCAGAGATAGAGCAGAAGCGACGGGGCGACACCAAAACAGACGACATCGGACAGGCTGTCCAGTTCTGCCCCGAACTTGCTCTGGGCGTTGAGCAGGCGCGCCGTGCGTCCATCCAGCGTATCGAGAATACCGGCGATCATGATGGCGATGACAGCGGCTTTCCACCGATCCTGCATCGCGAAGCGGATCGCGTTCATTCCCGCAGCCAAGGCGAGCGTGGTCAGGGTGTTGGGCAGCTGCCGGATCAACGATGGTCCGTCGGGCGGCGGGCGGTGGTGGGGAAGCTCGATCTTCATCAGATGCGGAGCCCCTCACGCGGCGGTTCCGCGCTTGCGAAGTCGGCCAGAACGGTCTCGCCGCCAATCGCCGTCTGGCCGACCGCGACCAGCGGCGCCGTTCCGGGCGGCAGGTAAACATCGACCCGGCTGCCGAACCGGATCAGGCCATAGCGTTCTCCGGCCTTCAGCGCCTGGCCGTTGATCACGTCGCACACGATGCGTCGTGCCACCAGGCCCGCGATCTGGACGAACGCCATCTCGCGCCCGTCCGCCAGGCGATATCGGATCGCCATCCGCTCGTTGACGTCGCTGGCCTTGTCGAGCGAGGCATTGACGAACTTGCCCGGATGATAGGCGGCCAGCACGACCGTCCCGTCCGCCGGCACGCGGTTCACATGCACGTCGAAGATGTTGAGAAAGATGCTGATCCGCGGCAGTGGTGTCGCGCCCATCTCGAGTTCGGGCGGCGGCACCGCGGGGGCGATCATCGAGACATGGCCGTCCGCAGGGCTCACGACCAGGCCCTGCCGCTGCGGCACCACGCGGTGCGGATCGCGGAAGAAATAGACGCACCAGAGTGTAGCGATCAGGCCGAGCCAGCCCAACCAGGGCGCCACCCATGCCAACAGCACGGTTGCGATCGCAAAGACGGCGATGAATGGCCAGCCGGCGCGGTGGATCGGGAACAGAACAGTATCGAGTGCGGACATCAATCAATCTAACCGAAACGGGGCGCGCGAACGTTGCAAGAGGCGCGCGGGCTCCCGATTAGTATGGAGGCATATCGCGCCGCTGACAAAATCACCCGTCCGGTCAGGAGGAAAGCTTGCCAGTCGAGGATTTACGGACGTTCCTGATGCAGTTCCGCGACGCCCCACGCGCGACCGGGGCGATAGCGCCCAGCTCACGCCAGCTCGCCGAGAGGATGATCGCCCCAATCGATTTCGGGCGCGCTTCTGCGATCGTCGAGCTCGGGCCCGGCACAGGCGTCATGACCGCCGCGATTGTGGCGCGGCTCGCCCCGCAGACCCACTATGTCGGGATCGAGATCAGCGAGCGTTTCCACCGCATGTTGCTGCTGCGCTTCCCAGGGCTCAGCTTTGTCCATGACAGCGCCGAGCATATCGGCCGGATCCTGGAGCTGGCCGGCATCGGCGCCGCCGACGCAGTCGTATGCGGCTTGCCATGGGCCTCCCTGCCGGCCGAGATCCAGCCGCGGACCTTGGCGGCGGTCGCCGCCGCGCTGAGGCCCGGCGGCCTGTTCGTCACTTTTGCCTACCTGCAGGGCCTGATGCTGCCGGCCGCACGGCTGTTCCGGGGCCGGCTGGATGCGGAGTTCGCCACGGTGGAGCGGACCCGCATCGTCTGGGCGAACATTCCGCCCGCCTTCGCCTATGTCTGCCGGAAATAGGAGCGGAAGATGATCATCGTTAACGCAGCTGACTCGGAGACTTCTCACGGCGGGCACGGCGCCTGGTTCGCGTGCAGCATGACCGAACTCGCCCGTCCCGCCGGCGGCAAGGCAATCGGCGCCAACCTGACGCGCGTGCCGCCCGGCAAGGCGGCCTTCCCGTTTCACCACCATTTCGTCAACGAAGAGCATTTCTTCATCCTGAGCGGGACAGGCGTATTGCGGACAGGCGAAGGAACGCGAGCGGTCAAGCCGCACGACTATATCGTTTGCCTGCCCGGTGGGCCGGAATGCGCGCACCAACTCGTCAATACGGGTCGGGTGGACCTGGTGTATCTCGCGATCTCGACGGCGATCGTGCCGGAGATCGTCGGCTACCCTGACTCGGCCAAAACCGGTGTGCGAATTGCCTATACGAACGATCCGTCTGACCGATTCATGGTCGCGGACAGCAGCAAGAACGAGCTCGGTTATTGGGACGGGGAATCCGGCGAGACGATTGAGCTTCTGATCCTCAAGCCGTAACGGGATCAGTCTTCCTGATGTCCAAACAGCTTCTCCAGCATACCTTCGGGGTCATTCAGGAAACGCTTGGTCACCGCGTAATGCTCGGTCGCGCGATAGGAAACCTCGCGCGGTCCCTCGGGTGACATCAAAAAGATCGTTGCCAGCGGGTACGCCATCAGGATCGGCGAATGCGTGGCGATCAGGAATTGCGCGCCGTCAGCCACCAGTTCGTGTATCAGCGTCATCAGTTGCAGGAGCCTCGATGGCGATAACGCTGCCTCCGGTTCGTCCAGGACATAAAAGCCGCTGCCGTTGAAGCGGTTCGTGACCAGCGCGATGAAGGATTCGCCATGCGATTGCTCGTGCAACGGTATCTTGCCGTAGCGGCTTCCACCCAACGCCTCGATAGTGGAAGCAAGGTTGTAGAAGCTCTCGGCCCTCAGAAAGAAACCATCGCCAGCACGGTGGGCACCGCGTGCCAGCCGAAGGTAATCATGCAAGTCAGCATGCGATTCGCGCGTGGCGAACTTGAAGTCGCGGCCGCCGCCCTCAGGATTGAAGCCCCATGCGATCGCGATGGCTTCCAGGAGAGTCGATTTCCCCGAGCCGTTCTCGCCCACCAGGAATGTCACGGGCTGATCGAACTCCAGACGGTCGAAATGGGCGATGGCGGGGATGTTGAACGGGTATTCGTCGAACGACGGCACCCTGTCGCGCAACAGCGAGGCGCTGATCAGATAACTTTTCGAGCGCAGGCCGGAAATCATGCCGGCCGACCTGCAATTTGCAGCAACCGGTCCAGCGTGGCGCGTCCCCGCCCTTCGCCGATGGCGACGCCGCCAATGATCACCAAGCCGCCCATGATCATGCGGAGTGACAGCGCCTCACCCAGCAGCGCTGCGCCACTCAGCACCGCCACCAACGGGATCAAATAAAGGAACAGCCCGAGCGGCGCCGGGCGAATGCGGCCAGCCGCATGGTTCCAAAGCAGAAAGCCGGCGACGCTGGTGGTGAGCCCGAGCGCGCCGATTTCGGTGAAGACGCGTGGACTGGGCCATGTTCCCAGCGGCACTGTCGGCGCCAGCGCCAGTGAGACAACGAGCCCGCCAAACACCAGCACCCCTCCAGTCATGCCGAATGATCCGTGGCGCCTTGCAAGCGGCGCGCCGATCACGCTGTAGATGCCCCAGGACGCGGCCCCGGCCAGTCCCCAGGCGATTCCACCAAGATTTTCACCACCGGTAAGCACCTCGGCGCTCCTGCTTTGGGTCAGCAGCACGCCCAGGAGCGCGATCAAGCCACCCAGAACAACGCGCGGGCTGACGCCGGACCGGGTCGCCAGCAGGCTGAACAGGATGATGAAGATCGGCTCGGTCGCGGTCACCAAGCCCAGGACGCCGGCGGGGAGCGTCTTGACCGCGAAGGCCGCCGGTAGGTTTAGCCCCGGCACTGCGAAGGCTGCCGAGAACAGCAGCCGTACGATATCCGCCGGCGGCCAGCGCCACGGCTTGGCGACTATGAAGAAGGGCAGGGCGCCTGCGCCCGATGCGCCGAAGCGGATGACACTAAAAGTAATCGGGTCGAGCGACGACACGAAATAGCGTAGCGCGACCGGCACCAGCCCCCACATCGTCACGGCGATCACCGCCGCCGCGAGGGAGGTCCCGCTGCGTTGGGTGGTTTCTTCGGTCGTGGCGGGATCAGGCCGAGGCATCCCGGCTCGCACCCCATCCATCGGGGTCGCCCAGGAAGCGCTCGACCTGATCGAGGGTCTCGGCGTCGAAGTAATCGCCGGCGCGGGCGACGTTGAGCACGTCGCGCCAGGTGGCGAGCGCGTGTAACCGTACACCGACATCGGCCAGCGATTGAACGCTCTGCGGGAAGATGCCGTAATGGAAGATCACGAAGGCGTCTTTGACCTCGGCGCCCGCCTTGCGCAGGGCCTCGATGAATTTAAGCTTGCTGCCGCCGTCGGTCGCCAGGTCCTCGACCAGGAGGGTGCGGTCGCCTTCGTTCAGCGCGCCTTCGATCTGCGCCATGCGGCCGAAGCCTTTGGGCTGCTTGCGGATATATTGCATCGGCAGACCGAGGCGATCGGCCAACCAGGCGGCGTAGGGGATGCCGGCGGTCTCGCCGCCCGCCACTGCGTCCAGCGACTCATAGCCGATCTCGCGCAACACCGTGGCCGCAGCGAAATCGAGCAGGGCCGTGCGGGCGCGCGGGAAGGAAATCACCTTGCGGCAGTCGACATAGACCGGGCTTTTGCGGCCGGACGTCCATGCGAAGGGTTCGCGTGCGTTGAACAGCACGGCCTTGATCTCAAGTAGGATGCGCGCACTCTGCTCGGCGATGGAGGAGGCGGTCGGAACGCCGGAAGGAATGTTCATCGCATTTTCCTCAAGGAACAAGGCGCCAAGCGAGCGTCTCGCCGGCGCGGAAGGGAAGGATCGTGTCGTGTTGGCCCAATGGCACCGGCCCCGGAACCTGGGTCGGCGTCCGTTCCAATGTCACGGTTTCAGCATTGACCGGGATGCCATAAAAGCGCGGGCCGTTGATCGACGCAAATCCCTCGAGCCGATCGAGGGCACCGGCGGCATCGAAGATCTCGGTATAAAGCTCGATCGCCGTCGGCGCGGTGAAGATGCCGGCGCAGCCACAGGCGGTTTCCTTGGCGCTGATCGCATGCGGCGCGCTGTCGGTGCCGAGGAAGAAATGCGGATTGCCGGAGGTTGCGGCCTCGATGAGAGCCTGCCGGTGCCGTTCGCGCTTGACTACGGGCAGGCAGTAATGGTGCGGGCGGATACCGCCCTGAAACAGCGCGTTGCGGTTCAAGAGCAGGTGGTGCGGCGTTATCGTCGCGCCGATATTCTCGCCGGCATTGCGCACGAAGGCCACCGCCTGCTCGGTGGTCGCGTGCTCGAACACAATGCGAAGTCCTGGAAGGCGCGCAGTCAGCGGTTCCAGAATGCTGTCGATGAACACCGCCTCGCGATCAAAGATGTCGACTTCGGAGTCGGTCACTTCGCCATGAACCAGCAGCGGCATGCCGATAGCGGCCATGCGTTCCAGCGGCTCGTCGATCCTGCGAATGTCAGTCACGCCGCCCGCGGAATTGGTGGTCGCATGCGCGGGATAGAGCTTGGCCGCGACGAACGCGCCTTCGTCAAATCCGGCGGCCAGGTCATCGGCATCGGTAGCGTCGGTGAGGTAGGCGGTCATCAGCGGGGTAAAGCTGAGCCCTGCCGGCAGGGCCGCCATGATCCGCTCGCGATAACCGCGCGCAGCCGCGGCGGTCGTGACCGGCGGCGCCAGGTTGGGCATTACAATTGCGCGCCCGAACTGACGCGCGGTGAAAGGCAGCACCGCCTTCAGTGCGGCGCCGTCGCGCAGGTGAAGATGCCAGTCGTCCGGCCGGCGTAGAGTGATCCTGTCAGGCATAGTCCGCTCCGCTTGCCATCATATCGCTCGCAGCTGCGGCCAGCGCCAGCGTGGCCACCCACCAGGTCTGCCAGATGCCGAAGGCCAGCGCCGCGACCACCAAGCCTGCCGCATATCCCGCCAGCGCGAATCGCGACGTGCCGACGGGCCACTGACCAACAACGCGCAAGATGCGCAGCAGCAGAACGGCGGTGACAGCGACGCCTGCAAGGCCAAGCTCCAGCCAGACCTGCAGGAAGCCGTTATGGGGATGCAGCGGAATGATCGGCTTGTCAGGGGCCTGGAAGGCTGAGACGGCCTTGCCGTTCGGGATATAGCGCGAGCTGTTGAAGCCGTAGCCAAGCAACGGCCGCTCCAAAATCTTCCCGGCCGTGAAGTGCCAGATCTCGACCCGATGCTGGGCCGATCGCTTGACCAGTGGCGTGCTCGCTCCGCCCTCCTCATAGATGAGGATCGCCAGCGGAACGGCGAGCACGAACGCCAGCACCGTCACTGCCCGAAGGACTTGCCGCGCAAGATTGGCCGACGCGAAGCTCAGCCCGAGCACGATCAGCGAAAACACCATGCCAAGCGTGGCGGAAGATGCAGTCCATTTGAAGCAGGCGATCGTGCAGACGACGACGAGGATGATCGCCATCCGCGGTTTGCCAAGCCGCGCGAGGCCGAGCGAAGCGGGCCAGACGACGAGGGGCAGAGCATCGACTGACCGCTTGGATTCCACCATGTCGATTAGTCGCGGGTCCGAACCGCCCATGAGAGCGCGGTAAAGCGGAAAGTCGAACGCGGTTTCGATCGTCAGCAAGATCAAACCGACCGCCACCCCCCCGGCCCAACAGAGTGCGAGGCGGTGCCGCTGATCGGGCAACGCGCGCGCGCTCAATCCCAGGAGCGCGAGCAAGGACGCGAGGACCATGACCAAGTCGATCAGCTTGCGCGCTCCATCACGGGCATTCAGATCCCATGTCAGAGAAAGGGCACATAACGCCATGAGCAGGCCAAAAATGAGAACGAGCTCGATCGATGGCTTAACCCAGCGGCCGCTCTTGATCCGCTCCACAGTCGTCGCCATGACCGCGGCTGCGATCATCAGCGGCGCCATTCCCAGCGGCGCGAGCCCCATCACCGGTCCGGCCAGCGCGAACGCGACCGACAGCAGCCAGACCGTCGATCCGGTCAGACCCGCCTCCTCATTCATCCTCGAGCACCGCTTTCAGGTAGGACAGAATGGGATAGAGCCCGGCCATGAGCGCCAGCAGAAAGCCCCATTTGCCTTCGCGATAGCCTTTTCTGCGCCAATAACATTTGTAGAACCGGCCGAAGATGCGCAGCACGTTGTGGCCCAGTGTCTCGTCGACCTTGCCGGTTCCCGCCCACTGGTCGCGCAAATCCTGTGCGCGGAGAGCCGAATAGCGGTTCAGCCGCGCGACCATGTCGTTGATATCCCGGTCGACATAATGCAGCAGCGGCGATCTGAGGCGCGGGCCCGAGACGCCGATGACCCGCAGCTTCGGATGGACACGCTCGCGGCCCCATGTCTTGGCGCCCTTGCGGAACAGCCCGGCATAGGCGCCTTTGCCGAAGGCCGCGCCCCAGCCATGCCGGACAAGCCGTTCGCCGATATAGTTGTCAACCGGGATCAGGTGTCTGTCCGCATCGGATCTGGCGGCGGTCTCCACCAACTCTGCCGCAAGGGCCTTGGTCACGCGCTCGTCGGCGTCGATCTCGAAGATCCAGGGACCTGCCGCCACGTCGATCCCGGCGTGGCGACGGTCTCCCTCACGCTCGAATGCACCCTCGATGATGGTTGCTCCAAAGCTCTCGGCAATCGCCTTCGACCCGTCGGTCGAACGGTCGAGCACGACTACAATTTCGTCGGCGAATCCGAGCGTGCCAAGGCAATCGGCAAGCTGTCGCTCTTCGTTGCGGATGCAGAGAACTGCGCTGATAGCGTTCGCGCGACTCACGCGGCGTGCTCCACCCGATAGAGCGCCTCCGCAGCCTGAGCAACCTGATCGACGGACAGCTTTTCCATTTCGGCGAGCGCCAGCATGTCGTCGATCTTGCACATGTCGAGCGTACGGTCCGGATCGTCATCGGCGATCAGGTATTGTGCATGACGTCCCCAAGGCCGGTAGCGAGACGGGATGCCGGGGCCGAACAGCGCCAAGGTCGGCGCTCCAGCGGCGGCGGCAAGGTGGGTCAGGCCCGAGTCGTTACCGACATAGAGATCCGCCCGGGCCAGCCAGGCGCCCGCCTCGACTGGCTCGGTGTGGCCGACCAGGTCGATCACCTGGGCGCCAGACAGCGCCGCGATCACCGGCGCCGCCTGTGTGCGCTCGCTTTTGGAGCCCAGGACCGCCACGTCTCCGCCTGCCATCATCCCGCCCTGCCCGACCAGGCGTTGCGCCAGGGCGGCATAGCGTTCAGGTGGCCACCGCTTGCCGAAGCCATGCGCCCCCGGGGCCAGCGCGAGCAGCTTGGCTGGGCGGGGTAGGGCGCTTGCCACCCGGGCTCGCGACCGGGGGTCGAGCCACAGCCTCGGCGCTGCATCCATGGGATCGACCCCGATCAGGGCGGCCAGACCTTCCACCATGTGCTGGCGGGGCTTCGGTCCAGCGAAGCTCTTGCGCATCCGCGATCGCAGCAGCCGGCTCATGAGCGTGTTGCGCAGGTCGACGATCAAATCCCAGCGTGTGCCGATCGTTTCCAGCCACAACGTGCGCCAGTGCCCATGGCGCGGCTGCTTGACCAGCTCGATCACCCGCCCTACCTGAGGCGCGGCGCGAAACAGGGATGCCGGCAGCGTCCCGCAGGCGACAGTGATCCGGGCGCCTGGATGGCGGTCGATGAGGGCGCCGAGGACACCGGTCGACAAAACCGCATCGCCCAGGCGGTTGGCGGTGATAAACAGGATGTTCAAGTTGGACGCGCTTGGAACCATTTCTCGAAAACCACACGGCCGTTATAGACATGCGGGTTCGACCCTGCAAAGCGGAGGGCATTGATGGCCGAACCTGAGATGCACGCGGATGAAGGCGTCATCCCGCTGCTGAATCGCGGAATCCTGCGGCTCGGCGGACCGGATCGCGCCGCCTTTCTTCAGGGCCTGATTTCGAACGACGTGAACAGGGTCGCGCCGGGCACCGCGGTTTATGCCTGCCTCCTGACCCCACAAGGCAAGTTCCTCCACGATTTCTTCCTGGCCGCCGACGGCGAGTCGCTGCTGATCGACTGCGAAGCCGACCGGCGGGAGGATCTCGCGCGAAGATTACGAATGTACAAACTGCGTTCGCAAATCGACATCGCCGACGCGACTGGAGAGTTTTGCGTGGTCGCAGGGCTGGGGC
The DNA here is from genome assembly GCA_964631425.1 of uncultured Rhodospirillales bacterium. Taxonomy (GTDB): domain Bacteria; phylum Pseudomonadota; class Alphaproteobacteria; order BOG-932; family Roseiterribacteraceae; genus BOG-932. Next base: position 9,614 of record CAZVYC010000052.1, on the reverse strand, counting down.
CGCTGCCAAATGCCGAGGCTGCTCTCGCCTTTGCCGATCCGCGGATCGCGTCGCTCGGGTATCGCCTGATCTTGCCGCTGGGAACCGACGTCGCCGCCCTTGGCGCACCGTTGCTGCCTTATGAGATCTATGATCGTCGGCGTATCGCGCTCGCCGTGCCCGACGGCAGCCGCGACATGAAGGTCAGTGATGCCATCCTGCTGGAGAACAATGTCGACCTGCTGAGCGGGATCGCCTGGGACAAGGGCTGCTATACAGGCCAGGAGCTGACCGCCCGCACGCACTATCGCGGCCTGATCAAGAAGCGCCTCGTCCCGGTGCGGATCGCTGGCCCGGCACCGGAGATCGGTACGCCGATCATTGAGGATCGGGTCGAGGTCGGCGAGATGCGATCGCATGCCGGCGATTTGGGCCTGGCGCTCGTTAGGCTGGAACGGCTGCGCCAACAGCGGCCGATTGCCTTGGGCGATACGCAACTGACACCCGAATTGCCGCCGCACCTGGCCTACCTGACGGATCAGGCGAAGCCCTGACGTGCCTACCGTTCTCGTCTATCGGGACACGGTCGGTGCGCGATCCGAGTCTTTTGTCCAACGGCAATATTGCGCGTTCCGGCGTCTGACTCCACGTTATGTCGGCACCAAGCGTGGGCCGCTGGCGCCCTCGGACGCAACCATCCTGGCCGCGCCCGGCATTCTGGGCTTGCAGCAGCGTTTCCTGTTTCGCCACCTGGGCCGCGTTCCTGCCAAGCTCGAAACGCTGATCGCCTCCGAGCGTCCGGTGCTCGTCCATGCACAGTTCGGCCTCGGTGGCGCGCTGGCGCTTCCGATCGCCGAGCAGGCCGAGGTGCCGCTGGTCGTAACATTCCATGGCGGCGACGCCACCAAGGACAAGCACTATCGCCATCGCGCACTCATTCCAACGATCTTCCAGAGGCGCCGGCAGGCGATGATGGAGCGCGCCGCGGCCATTCTTTGCGTCTCCGATTTCGTACGCGAGACGCTGACCGGTCGTGGTTTTCCCGCCGACAAGCTCGAAACGCACTATCTTGGGATCGATATTCCAAAGGACGTCATGCTGCCACCGGCCGGCGCAAGCACGACTGTCGTCTTCGTTGGCCGCCTGGTAGAGAAAAAGGGGGTCGACACCCTGATCGACGCGATGGCGATCGCGCGGCGGGACGATCCCGCCCTCGAATTGCAGGTGGTCGGCGAGGGACCCGCGCGCCGTGACCTGGAGCGGCGCGCCACAGCGGCCGGCGTCAAGGCTCAGTTCGTCGGCTGGCTCGCAGCGAAAGAGGTACAAAGGGCGATGCGCCGCGGCTTACTGCTCGCCGTGCCCAGCCGCACCGCCAACGGCGGGGATTCCGAAGGCCTGCCGACGGTGATCATGGAAGCGATGGCGCTGGGCGTGCCGGTCGTTGCCACGCGTCACGCAGGCATCCCGGAGATCGTGTCGGATCAGGTAACCGGCATTCTGGTGCCGGAGGCGAATCCCGCCCAATTGGCTCAGGCCATCCTCGCCTTGCGGCGCGATCCCGACTTCGCGTCCCGGCTGCGCGGTGAAGCCTTTGTCGAGGTGCGCAGCCGATTTGACGCCGCGCGCCAATCGGCGCTGCTGGAGCAACGGTTGCTCGAGATCGCCGGTCGGTAGCGTCGGCAACGCATTCGGCTTACACTGCTGCAAAAGAAAGCGTGGCGGAGGCGACGATGGCGGAAGAAGCGGATTTGGTCATACGCGGCGGCACGGTCGTCAACGGGACAGGTGCCGATCCGCAGGCTGCCGATATCGCCGTCAATGCGGGCCGAATCTCGGCCGTCGCACCTGAGCTCAGGACGCGCGGCCGACGCGAGATCGATGCGGCTGGCTTGATCGTCACGCCCGGCTTTGTCGATATCCACACCCATTATGACGGACAGGTCACCTGGGAGCAGCGGCTGCAGCCGACCTCCAGCCATGGCGTCACGACAGCGGTCATGGGTAATTGCGGCATCGGCTTCGCGCCCTGCAAGCCTGAGGACCGGGCGCGGCTGGTCAAGCTGATGGAGGGGGTCGAGGACCTGCCCGAGCCGGTGCTGACCGCCGGCCTGCCATGGAACTGGACCAGCTTTCCGGAATACCTGGATAGCCTTGCCGTCCGGTCATACGACATCGACTTCGCCGGCTACCTGCCGCACTCAGCGCTGCGTGTCTATGCCATGGGGCAGCGCGGGGTCGATCGTGAGGCCGCCACGCCCGTCGATCTGGCATTGATGTCCCGCCTCGCCATCGAGGCGATGGGTGCCGGTGCCATGGGGTTCTCGACATCGCGCACGATCAACCACCGCGCCAGCGACGGCACGCATGTGCCGACCCTGACCGCGGCCGAGGAGGAACTGACCGCAATCGCGCTCGCGCTGAAAACGGCGGGGAAGGGACTGTTCCAGCTGGTGTCGGACTTCGAGCATTGCGAGCAGGAGCTGCCGATGCTTCGCCGAATCGTCGAGGCCTCGGGACGACCGCTGTCCATCGCAGTGACGCAATGGCACCATGCGCCCCAGCGCTGCTGGACCATTCTCGACTGGGTCGATGAAGTTAACCGGGATGGCCTCACGGTATCGGCGCAGGTGCCTGGGCGGCCGATCGGGCTCCTGCTCGGCTTCGAGCTGACGATGAACCCGTTCATGTACTGCCCGAGCTACAAGGCCCTGCTGAGCCGGCGGGTCGCCGAACGGCTGGTGGCGCTTCGCGATCCGGAGTTGCGCCGGCGGATCATCGCCGAGGCCGGGGAGCCGACCGATTTTCCGGCCGCGCCCTTGGTCAACAACTTCGACAACATCTTTGCCATGGGCACGCCGCCCAATTATGAGCCGAAGCCTGAAGCAATGATCGGCGCGCGGGCACGGGCGATGGGGGTGAACCCGCGCGAGCTCGCCTACGACCTGATGCTGGAGAATGGCGGTACGGCGGTGCTCATCCAGTTCGTCACGAACTATGCCGACCGCACGCTCGATGCGACGCTGAAGATGCTGAATGGCCGGAACACGGTGCTCGGTCTCGGCGACGGCGGCGCGCACCTGGGGTATCTGTGCGACGCCAGCCTGCCGACCTTTATTCTGACCCACTGGGCGCGGGATCGTGCGAGCGGGGACAGGCTGTCGCTGCCCCAGGCGGTTAAGGCGCTGACCGCGGATACCGCCCGCACGGTGGGATTGCTCGACCGGGGACGCATTGCGGCCGGCTACAAGGCTGATCTCAACATCATCGATTTCGACCGGCTGGCGCTGCGGCCGCCGCACGTAGTGTACGACCTGCCCAATGGCGGGCGGCGCGTCGCGCAGACGGCGGAGGGCTATGTGGCGACCTTCGTGAGCGGAGTCGAGGTCTATCGCGAGGGAAAGCCAACCGGCGCGCTGCCGGGAAGATTGGTGCGTGGGCAGCAGCCGAGGCCGATCTAAATTCCCTCGCCCGCAGTGCGGGAGGGGGAGGAGGCCCGTCGCGAAGCGATGGGAGGTGAGGCGCCTAATTCCTTCGGCCGCCCGCCTGCTGACGGCGCCCAACCCAACTGCGGGTAAGCTTGCTCAGCTCGCGTAACCCGCTCCCCGCGAGCGGGGTGAGGGGTTTTTCAGCGAGATCCTTTTTTAGTTGCCCTTCTTCCCCTCGCGCCCCGTCAGCGCAGCCTGCGCTGCGGCAAGGCGGGCAATGGGGACGCGATAGGGCGAGCACGACACGTAATCCAGCCCCACGGTCTCGCAGAAGCGGATTGAGGCGGGGTCGCCGCCGTGCTCGCCGCAGATGCCGAGCTTCAGCTTTTCACGGGTCGCGCGGCCGCGCTCGGCGGCGATCTGGATCAGTTCGCCGACGCCGACCGTGTCCAGGGACACGAACGGATCGTTCTCCAGGATCCCAGCCCGCTGATAAGCCGGCAGGAAGGCGCCTGCGTCGTCGCGCGACAGCCCGAAGGTCGTCTGCGTCAGGTCGTTCGTCCCGAAGCTGAAGAATTCCGCCGTCTCTGCGATTTGCCCGGCACGGAGCGCGGCACGCGGCAGTTCGATCATCGTGCCGACTTGGTAGGCGATCGCACGGCCTTCGCGTTCACCGGTCTCGGCGGCGACGCGGTCAATCACGGTCTTCAGGATGTCGAGTTCCTTCTTCGTGCAGACCAGCGGCACCATGATTTCGGGGATGACGGTCTCGCCGGTGTCAGCCTTTACCTCGACGGTCGCCTCGAAGATGGCACGGACTTGCATCTCGTAAATCTCGGGATAGGAGATACCGAGCCGGCAGCCGCGGTGCCCCAGCATTGGGTTGGCCTCGCTCAGCTCCGCCACGCGGTGCTTGACCTTCGAAACATCGAGCGCCAAAGCCTGGGCCACCTCGGCCAGCTCCTTCTCTCCGTGCGGCAGGAACTCGTGCAACGGCGGGTCGAGAAGGCGGATCGTCACCGGTAAGCCGGTCATGATCTTGAACAGCTCGACGAAATCCTTGCGCTGCATCGGCTCGATCTTGGCCAGTGCCGCACGGCGCCCCTTCTCGTCATTGGCCAGGATCATCTCACGCACCGCCAAGATGCGCTGCGCGTCGAAGAACATGTGCTCGGTGCGGCAAAGCCCGATGCCCTCGGCGCCGAACCGGCGCGCGGTTTCGGCGTCGAGAGGGGTTTCAGCATTGGCCCGGACCTTCATCCGCCGTTCCGCGTCGGCCCAGCCCATCAGGGTGGCGAAATCGCCTGACAGCTCGGGCTGCTTGGTCGGCACTTCGCCGGCCATGACCTCGCCAGTCGAGCCGTCGATGGTCAGGATGTCTCCGGCCTTCAGAATCCGGCCTTTCACCGACAGCGTGCCTTCCTTGTAGTCGATGCGCAGATCCCCCGCGCCCGAGACGCAGGGGCGGCCCATGCCGCGCGCCACGACGGCGGCATGACTGGTCATGCCGCCGCGGGTGGTGAGGATGCCCTGGGCGGCGTGCATCCCGTGGATATCCTCCGGGCTGGTTTCGACGCGGCAGAGGATCACCCTCTCGCCGGTCTGCGCCATGCTCTCCGCCTTGTCGGCCTGGAAGACAATCTTGCCAGACGCTGCGCCGGGGGAGGCAGGCAGGCCGCGCGCGATCACGTCACGGTGGGCCTTGGGATCGAGCGTGGGGTGAAGCAGCTGGTCAAGCGCCATTGGGTCGATACGCTTGATCGCCTCATCGTGATTGATCAGACCTTCGCTCGCCATCTCGACCGCGATCTTGAGCGCGGCAGCCGCCGTGCGCTTTCCCGATCGGGTCTGCAGCATGTAAAGCTTGCCCTGCTGGACCGTGAACTCCAGGTCTTGCATGTCGCGATAATGCTTCTCCAGCTTGTCACGTACCGCATTCAGCTGGGCGAACACGTCCGGCATGGTTTCTTCCATGGCCGGGAGCGTCGATTGGTTGGCCAGTTTGCCCGCGATCGTCAGGTGCTGCGGCGTGCGGATTCCGGCAACGACGTCCTCGCCCTGGGCATTGATCAGGTATTCGCCATAAAAGGCATTTTCGCCGGTTGACGGGTTGCGCGTGAAGGCGACGCCCGTCGCGCAATCCTCGCCCATGTTGCCGAATACCATCGCCTGCACCGTCACCGCCGTACCCCACGCCTCAGGGATGTTGTGCAAACGGCGATAGGTATTGGCGCGCGGGTTCATCCAGCTGCCGAACACTGCGCCGATGGCGCCGTTCAGTTGCTCATTGACATCCTGCGGGAAGGGCTTGCCCTTGGCGTGCTCGACCACCTGCTTGTAGCCGCGGATAACCTCCTGCCAGTCGTCGGCGCTGAGCTCGGTATCGAGATGGAGCTCGGCGTCGCGCTTGAAGCTCTCCAGCACCTCCTCGAACTCGTGATGGTCGATCCCGAGCACGACGTTGCCGAACATCTGGATGAAGCGGCGGTAGGAATCATAAGCGAAGCGGGGATCGCCGGAGCGCTGGACCAGGCCCAGCACGGTCTCGTCGTTGAGGCCGAGATTGAGCACCGTATCCATCATGCCCGGCATCGAGACGCGTGCGCCGGAGCGCACGGAGACCAGGAGCGGATTCTCGACCTTGCCGAAGCCGGCACCGATCGCGGCCTCCAGGTTCCGCATCGCCGCGTCGACCTGAAGCTGCAGGTCGTCGGGATACTTGCGGCCGTTGGCATAGAAGGCGGTGCACACCTCGGTCGTGATGGTGAAGCCGGGCGGCACGGGCAGGCCCAGGCTCGACATCTCGGCCAGGTTGGCGCCTTTGCCGCCCAGGAGGTTCTTCATTTCGGCGCGGCCTTCGTTCTTGCCGCCGCCGAAGCTGTAGACCCATTTCCGCGTGTCGGTGGCAACAGGCGCTGTGCGCGCGGCCGCGGTCGTGCTCATGTCGCTGAACCCCTCAAAAACACTGAAACGTATGACAATATTCGCATGCCAAGTGTTCCCGGGGAACCTCAGGCGATACGCGAGAAATCTGCGATCTTGTTAAGCGTGCTGCGGATGCGAGACAAGAGGCGCAAGCGATTGGCGCGGATTTCAGGTTGATCCGTGTTGACGGTGACACGGTCGAATAACGCGTCGACGACGGGGCGCAGCGCGGCGTAACGGGCCATGGCGCCGGAGAAGTCCTCTGCAGCGATCAGCGGGTCTACCGCTTGACCGGCGGCGTCCAAGGCCTCGGCCAGTATACGCTCCTCGTCCAGCGCGAAGCGCGTTGGGTCGGGGACGCCATCGTAGGATGCGTTGTCCTTCTTCTCCTCGATCCTAAGAATATTGGCGGCGCGCCGATAAGCGGTCAGGAGATTGGCGCCGTCGTCGGTCGCCAGGAATTCCTGCAACGCCGCCACGCGGGCCAGGAGCCGCACCAAATCGTCTTCGCCACCAATGGCAAAAACGGCATCGATCAGGTCGTGCCGGACGCCACGTTCGCGAAGCGCTACCTTCAGGCGATCTGCGAAGAAGGCCATAAGAGGTCCAGAAAGGCTTGCATCGACAAGTAGGGTTAGCTCGCTTCGAAGCGAATCATGTTCTGTACCAGGTTCAGCTATTTCATTGAGTGAGAAGGCGCGTTGGTCGGAGTAGCCCTGGATCGCCGCTGCAAACACTCCGCCGAGCGATAATCGCAGACCATTTTCAACAATAAGGCGGATCGCGCCCAGCGCTGCCCGCCTCAGCGCGAAAGGATCCTTCGAGCCGGTGGGGGTCTCGCCGATGGCGAAGAAACCAACCAGTGTGTCGATCTTCTCAGCCAGCGCCAACGTCACGGAGACCGGCGTAGTGGGGCACGCATCCGATGGCCCCAAGGGCTTGTAATGGTCGCGGATCGCGTCGCCAACTTCGTCGGTCGCCCCTTGGGCCAGTGCGTAGTAGCGGCCCATGACACCCTGAAGCTCAGGGAATTCGCCGACCATACCGGTGACCAGGTCGCATTTGCACAGCCGCGCGGCCTCGACCGCCTGCAACGCAGTGTCGTCCGGCATCTTGGCGTCTTTCGCGATCTCAACCGCAAGTTTCTCCAGCCGTTCGACTCGGTCGAACACCGAGCCCAGCTTGGCGTGGAAGGCGATCTTGGCGAGCTTCGGTCGCTGGTCGGCCAGCTTTACCTTGATGTCCTGGTTGTAGAAGAAGCGCGCGTCCGACAAGCGGGCGCGCAGCACGCGCTCGTTGCCGGCAACGATCTCGGCGCCGCCGTCGACCGTTTCGATGTTGGCGACTATGATGAAGCGCGGGGCCGGCTTGCCGCCCGGATATTCGAGCGTGAAGTATTTCTGGTTGGCCCGCATCGTCGTCCGCCGGACCTCTTGCGGCAGGTCCATGAAAACGTCGTCGATCGCGCCGACCAGGATCACCGGCCATTCGACAAGGCCGGCCACTTCCTCCAGCAATGGCTCGTCGGGCACGAGCCTGAGGCCCAGTTCCTCGGCCTTGCGTTTCGCGTCGCCCAGGATGCGCCATTTGCGCTTTTCGCGGTCGAGGACGACATGGTGCGCGAGTAGCTGGCGCTCGTAATCGGCGAAGCCGCTGACCGCGAACGGCTCCGGCCCGAGGAAGCGATGGCCGACCGAGCTGTCGCCCGCCGGCGGCAGCTCGACCGCGCCTTCGAGGCGAACGACCGTGCCGCCGAACAGCGCGACAATGCCGGATAGTGGGCGCACCCAGCGGCGGCGCATGTCGCTCCAGCGCATCGATTTGGGCCACGGCAAGCGGTCCGCCGCTTCGACGATGGCCGATGCGAGGATGCGCTGGACCGGCTCGCCCGGAATGACACGCACGGCGAAGTAGGCCGGCCCCTTGTCAGTTTCGCGGATCTCGGCGGCATCGATCGAGGCGAGGCCGGCGGACTTCAGGAAGCCTTCGATGGCGGCATCGGGCGAACCAATCTTGGGGCCTTTGCGCTCCTCGGTCCGGTCGGGCGATTTCTCGGGCAGGCCCTCGATGACCAGCGCCAGGCGGCGGGGCGTCGAATGGGCGAAGGCGCTGTCGAAGGTCACGCCGGTTTCGGTCAACATCTCGGTGATCAGGCGCTTGAGCTCGTCCGAGGCCGCCACCTGCATGCGCGCCGGGATGTCCTCGGAGAGGAGTTCCAGCAAGAATTCAGCCATAGGTGGCGCCCGTTCCAGAACAAAACACGGTTTGTGACATTGTTAAGTCGTTATCCCGGCGAAAGCCGGGACCCGAGTTCCCGCCATCTCGGCGGCAGAGAGTTGGATCCCGGCTTTCGCCGGGATGACGAATGTGGGATGGGGTCGTGAGGAGTGGCGACATCAGTCGGCTCACGCCTTTCTTCCCGCCCAGGCCCAGTCAGGCGGCGCGGTCTTGCCCGCGCCCAGGGCTTTCTGCATCAGGGCGAGGTCGAGCCAGTCGCCAAATTTGTAGCCCAGGCCTTCGGCGATCCCGAGGAGGCGGAAACCGAACTGCCGGTGCAGCGCGATCGAGGGACTGGCTTCCACCCAGCGGATCAGGGCCATCATCTGGCGGGCGCCGACGGCCTCCGAGCGCACGAGAAGCTCCGACAAGAGCGCTTTGCCGATGCCCTGGCCGCGCGCATCTGGATGGACATAGACCGTGTCTTCCAGCGTGTACCGATAGGCCGAGCGGCCATGATAGAACCCGGCATAGGAATAGCCGACCAACGCCCCGCCGCGCTCCGCGACAATGTAGGGCAGACCGGCATGGACGATCTTGTCCATGCGTCCCGTCAGGTCGTCGTCGGTCGGCGGCTCTTCCTCCCAGCTCGCCAGGCCATGCGCGACCTCCGCCCGATAGATGCCGCCGATCGCCGGGACGTCGGACCGGATCGCGGCGCGGATGCGGAGCTGCTCAGGCAGCATCTTTGGCAGCCGGAACGGTTTTGGCCAGCCAGGCCTCGCAGCAGGCCCGCGCCAGCGTGCGCACGCGGCCAATCTGGGCTTGGCGCTCCAGCACGCTGATCACGCCGCGCGAATCCATCAGGTTGAACAGGTGGCTGGCCTTGATGCACTGGTCGTAAGCGGGAAGCGGCAGGCCACGGGCGAGCAGCGCGTGGCATTCGGCCTCCGCGTCCTCGAAATGGGCTTTCAGCTTCTCGGTGTTGGCGGCCTCGTAGTTGAATGCCGAGAGGTCGCGCTCATGCTCCAGGACTACATCGCCATACGTGTGCGGCGTCGGACTGGG